>DASXCQ010000066.1:0-19922 GCA_036491115.1 Pseudonocardiaceae bacterium | reverse complement strand
CGGGCAAAGATCGACGAGCATCGCGAGGGCCTCGCCGCGATCATGGTCACGTACCCCTCGACCCACGGGGTCTTCGAAGACGGCATCACCGACCTTTGTGCCCTTGTGCACCAGGCGGGTGGTCAGGTCTACGTGGACGGCGCGAACCTCAACGCACTCGTCGGTCTGGCCCGGCCGGGGGAGTTCGGGGCCGACGTATCCCACCTGAACCTGCACAAGACGTTCTGCATCCCACACGGGGGAGGCGGACCCGGGATCGGTCCGGTTGCGGTCCGCAGCCACCTCGCGCCCTACCTGCCGAACCACCCGGTCGTGGCCGAGGCGGGGCCTGAGACCGGCGTAGGGCCGATCAGCGGCGCGCCGTGGGGCAGTGCCTCGATTCTGCCGATCTCGTGGGCGTACGTGCGGATGATGGGCGCCGACGGCCTGCGCCGCGCCACACTCACCGCGATCGCGGCCGCCAACTACGTGGCCCGCAGGCTGGACGAGCACTTCCCGGTGCTCTACACCGGCGCCGACCACTCCGGTGGCACTGGCCGGTTCGTGGCCCACGAGTGCATCCTCGACCTGCGCCCGATCACCAAGGCGACGGGCGTGACCGTCGAGGACGTGGCCAAGCGGCTGGCCGACTACGGCCTGCACGCGCCGACCACGTCGTTCCCGGTGGCCGGCACCCTGATGGTGGAGCCGACCGAGAGCGAGGACCTGGCCGAACTGGACCGGTTCTGTGACGCGATGATCGCGATCCGCGGCGAGATCGACCAGGTCGGCGCCGGCGTGTGGCCGGCGGACGACAACCCGCTGCACAACGCCCCGCACACGGCCGCGGCGGTGACGGGCAAGTGGAACCACCCGTACAGCAGGGAAGAAGCCGCCTTCCCGGCCGGCACGGCGGGCCCGAAGGTGTGGCCGCCGGTCCGCCGCATCGACGGCGCGAAGGGTGACCGCAACCTGGTCTGCTCCTGCCCGCCGCTGGCGGCATACGCCGACTGACCAACCTGACAGGCCACCCTGACCGGACGGTCAGGGTGGCCTGTCAGAACACGTGCGATCAGTGAATCGTCTCGCACGGCTCGCCGGCGTTGAGGAACGCGCCAACGCTCGCATTGAATTCACTGATGAAGGCGCACACCTTACCGGCGCCATGCCCTTTGCACGAAATCGAGGCGCCAGAAACGCATCCCCGTTGCCGCCACTGGCGTTCAGTGGCTGGACAGTCGCACCTGCGCTCGCGGACCTGCCAGCGGCGGCAGGCAACGCCGGGAACAATCCAGCCGACAATGTCAGCAGACGCCATTTCGGCTTGGACATATACGATATCTCCGTCCTCGAAGGCAAAAGTCAACGCTCGATTGTCGGGCGCGACAGACAAACAAACCCTTGCGTCCAGGTTCGTCGGATCAAGGTGACCGCAGCAGAATTCTCGTTGCCGGCAAAGGAAGCCGGGTCCACGAGTTGATCGCCGGATAGGATATTCTATCCAGTTGTCCTTGTCTGGATTGCCAGATTCCGGCCGGTCTAGGCGAGCTGGCTGGCCAGGGCCCTGGCCAACTGGCGGTCGCGCGTGGCGTCCATGCTGTCCACGAACTGGTCCAGGGCGCCGGCCAGCGGTAGGGCGCGGATCGTGGGATCGGCGATGGTCGCCTGGAGCGCGCGGCGGAATCGGCCACAGCTGAGCACCCGGCTGGGCCGGCCCAGATGGGTCTCGCAGTCCGGCGACAATGGCTTGGTCAGGCCGAGATCGTTGTGCCGCACGGCGATCGCGCGGTACGCGGCAACCAGGTGGTCCTCCCTGGCCGGCCAGTCCGGCGCGGTCAACGCCCCGGCCAACCGGTCCGGCAGATCGCCGATATCGGGCAGCCGGGCGAACGCGGTGCCGAGCCACTTGCCGGCCGGTGGGTACCGGCGGGCCATCAGCAGGCACAGCCGCATGATGTCGTGCACCAGCCGTGCGATGATCACCAGCGAACCCACCTCGTCACCCACCTCGGCGCACCGGCCGGGCAGCGCCTCCTCCCGGTTGATCCGCTGCCACTGGCAGGCCAGCACGTGCCGCCACACGTCGTCCGGATACCAGGCCAGCTCCTGGCGGACAGTGCTGAGCTCGCCCGGCCCGTCGTGGAACACCGCGCCCGCCGTCACCTCCAGCAGCAGCTGGCTCGGCGTGGCCAGCCAGTCGGTCAGCGTGACACCCGGTCGGGGATCGAAACCGAGCCAGTCGCTCAGCCACCGGCCGGCGTCGGTCACCTCGATCCGCAGGCGCGGCTCGGGATCCATGGTCAGCGGGAACACCGTCGGGCGGCCCAGCCACTCGGCCGGCAGGCGGTCGGCGAGCAGTGCGGCGACGGTGTCGTGCTCGTCCGCGGCGAACAGCTGCAGGCGCGGACCCCAGTTGTGGTCGGCGGACCGGGCGGTGTCGAACCCGAGCACCTCGGAGCCGAACCCGATCAGGCAGGCGGCATACGGCAGCGTGGGGAAGTGTGCGTCCAGCAACGGCCGCACCGCGCCGTCGTAGAACGACCGGGAAAGTGCCAGACCGGGCAGGAAGTCCACGACCTCAGGCTGCCGCTCGCGGGCCGCGGGCGCATCTGGTTTACGGTGTCCGCCATGCATTGGCGCAGCGGCCGGTTCGCCACCCTCCTGGTGGCGGGTGCCGTCGTGATGATCTTCATCGTGCTGCTGGTCAACCGGTAGCCGACCCGACGTGGGTCGCGTCGCGGACGGTGCCGACGTACTCCTCGACCATGTCCTCCAGCGCCACGACGCCGACCACGACGCCGTCCGGCCGGACCGCCTTCGCCAGGTGGCTGTTGGTCCGGCGCAGCGCGGTCAGCGCCTCGTCCAGCCGCGCGTCGGTGGGCACCTCGGGCAGGCCACGCACGCGGGAGCGGGGGACCGGCTGGGCCGGATCGTCATCGAGCAGGTCGAGGACGTCCTTCACGTGCAGGTAGCCGACCAGCCGGCCGTCCTCGGCCAGCAGCGGGAACCGGGAGAACCCGGTGGTCTCCACCACGGCGGCCACGTCGCCGACCGACGGGCCGGCCGGCAGCGACGTCAGCCGGGCCATCGGCACCAACACGTCGGCAACGGTGTGGGCGGCCGAGGACAGCGTCTGCTCCAGACGTCGTGACTCGGCGCCCTCCAGCAGTCCCTCCTCGCGCGACTCCGCGATCAGTGACGCCAGTTCGTCCGTCGTGTACGCGTTGTCCAACTCGCCCTTCGGGTGCACCCGCAGCAGCCGCAGCACGCCGTTGGCCAGCGCGGTGAACAGCAGCAGCAACGGTTTCGTGGCCCGGCAGAACGCGTAGTGCGCCGGCACCAGCCACATCGCGGCCCGCTCCGGACCGGCCAGCGCCAGGTTCTTCGGCACCATCTCGCCGAACAGCGTGTGCAGCATGGTCACGATGCACAGCGCGAGGGCGAACCCGACCACGTGCACCACGGCGTCCGGCACGCCTACGGCGTGGAACGGCCGTTCCAGCAGGCCGGACACCGCGGGTTCGGCGAGCGCGCCCAGGCCCAGCGAACAGACCGTGACACCCAGTTGGGCACCGGCGATCAGCAGCGGCAGGTCGTGCCCGGCCCGGATGGCCATCCGGGCCCGTGTCCGGCCCTCGGCGGCCAGCGCCTCCAACCGATCCCGGCGCGCGGTGATCACCGCGAACTCGGCGCCGACGAAGAACGCGTTGCCCAGCAACAGAAGCACGGTGACGAAAAGGGACAGTGCGACGTTCATGCCGCGACCTCCGGCGGGCCGTCCAGCACAGTGGACAGTCGGACCTGGGCGATGCGGTGCCGGTCCATCAGCATCACGGTGATCCGCCAGCCGTCCACCCTGACCTCGTCACCGACCTCGGGAATCCGGCCCAACCGGGACAGCACGAGCCCGGCGACCGTCTCGTACTCGCCCTCCGGCATGCGGAAACCGGTCGCCTCGGCCACCTCGTCGTCGCGCAGCAGGCCGGACACCAGCCAACTGGACCGGCCCAGCGGCCGCACCGGCGACGGCTCACCCCGGTCGTGCTCGTCCCGCACGTCGCCGACGATCTCCTCGACCAGGTCCTCCATGGTGACCAGGCCCGCGGTGCCGCCGTACTCGTCGACCACCATCGCCACCTGCAGGCCCGACTCGCGCAGGCGTTCCAGCAGGGCGTCCGAGGGCAGCGTCTCCGGCACGGTGGGGACCGGCATGGCCAGCGTCGCGACGGTGGTGGTCGCGCGGTGGGCGGCCGGCACCCCGAACACCTGCTTGACGTGCACGACACCGCGCACGTCGTCCAGGTCGCCCTCGTGCACCGGGAACCGGGAGAACCCGGTGCGCATGCTGGCCGCCACCAGGTCCCGCACCGTGGCTGCCGTGGGCAGCGACTCGACCCGCAGCCGGGGCGTCATCAGCTCCTCCGCGGTGAGGTCACCGAAGCGCAGCGACCGGTCCAGCAGCGTCGCGGTGCCCGCGTCCAGCGTGCCGTGCTCGGCGGACGTCCGGACCAGCGAGCCCAGCTCCTGCGGCGACCGGGCCGACCGCAGCTCCTCCGCTGGCGCCACCCCCAGCCGCCGCACCACCCAGTTCGCCGACTGGTTCAGCGCGCTGATCAGCCAGACGAACACGGTGGAGAACGTGGTCTGCACGCCCGCGACCGCCCGGGCGGTGCCCAGCGCGTGCGTGATCGCCAGGTTCTTCGGCACCAGCTCGCCGAACACCACGGACAGGGTGGTGGCCAGCAACAGCGCCAGGATGTAGCTGATCGGGGCGGCGGCGCCGGCGGGCAGGCCGATGCGCACCAGAACCGGGCTCAGCAGGCCCGCGATGGCGGGTTCGGCCAGGTAGCCGGTGGCCAGCGTGGTGATCGTGATGCCGAGTTGGGCGCCGGAGAGCTGGAACGACAGCGAGCGGTGCGCGCGGGCGATCTGCTGCGCCCTGCGGTCACCCACCTCCTGGAGATGGCGTTCCACCTGGACGCGTTCCAGCGTGGTCAGGGAGTACTCGGCGGCGACGAACACCGCGGCACATCCGGTCAGCACGATGACGGCGAGGACACCGAGCGCGTCGAACAGGGGTCCGGTCACCTCGCGACTCCGTTCGCGCGGCGATCCGGGCTGATATGGCCGCCGGGGCTACCCCCCGGCCGACTATCGCCACCGGGTGAGGGTGCGTTGCGCACCGAAGGAGTCACTCCTCTACGGACACACGAAATAGGGCTTGAGCAGGTGGTACGGCTCGAATGGGGCCAGTCTAGCCGAGCTGGCACGCGCGCGTGGTGATTCACCCCGCCGATTCGGGCCTGTCGATTTCGCGCGGTCCCGGCGTACCGTTGTGCACGTGAGAATGCGCAAGCGGCGGCGTCCGCGGCCGACGGAGCCCGAAGAGCGGCGGGAGATGGTTTCGGCCGAGCTCGACGCACTGTTCGGGCCCTCGCGCAAGCACATCCACGAGCGCAAGGAATGGGTGGCGGTCGCCAAGGTCGACGACCATGAGGCAGGCGCCGGCCCGATCGACCTGGACTCCGGCATCGTGCAACTGCGCAGCTCACCCGCCCCCGAGCCGACCAACTGAGGCGCTCCCGCGTCAGCGTCCCGCTGAACTCTCCGGCAGCCGTGCGTCCACCGCCGTGACCGTCCTGGCCTGCCCGGACACCGGCAGGCGCAGCACCCCGTGGATGTTGCGGGTCCGGCGCCGCACCGGCTGGCCGGCGCGCAGGGTCGGGTAGCGCTCGAACAGCGCCCGCAGCGCCACGCCCGCCTCGATCCGGGCCAGCCCGGCGCCCAGGCAGTAGTGGATCCCGGCGGAGAACGCCACGTGCTCCCGGTTGTTGCGGCGGGTCGGGTCGAACTCCGCCGGCCGGTCGAACACCGTCGGGTCGCGGTTGGCGCCGCCGAGCAGTACCACGACACCCGAGTCGGTGGGCACGGTGACGCCGGCCAGCGTCACCGGTTCGTGCGCGATCCGCATGGTGTGCTGGACCGGCGGGTCGTGCCGGAGCACCTCCTCGACCAGATCGCCGACGCTGTCCGGGTTGTCGGCCAGCCAGGTCCTGGCGTCCTCGTTGTACAGCAGCTCCAGCGCGCCGTTGCCGATCAGGTTGACCGTGGTCTCGAAACCGGCCACCAGCAACAGCTCCGCGGTGGCCAGCAGGTCGGTTTCGGTGACGGTCTCGCCGCCCGCCGCCTCCGCGCGGACCAGGTCGCTGACGACGTCGTCGGCCGGGTCGAGCCTGCGTCGGGCGAGCAGCCGGGCGAAGAAGTCGTTCATCTCGACCAGCGAGCGCTGCAGGTGCCGGTACTGGGCCAGCGTCCACGTGCTGTCCAGCGACAGCGCCACGTCCGCGCCCCAGCGCAGGAAGCGCGGGTAGTCCGAGTCGGGCACCCCGAGCAGGTCGCAGATCACCTGGATCGGTACGCGGGCGGCGAAGTCGCCGATCAGGTCGAACCGGTCGCGGTCGGCCACCTCGTCCAGGAACCGGTGGACGACCTGCTCGATCCGGTCGGTCCGGTCGCGCAGCGCGCGGGGCGAGAAGGAGGGCGCGACGAGGCGGCGCAGCCGGGTGTGCCTGGGCGGGTCGAGCGACAGGAACGAGTCGTTGATCGGGTTGTGCGCCTTGCGGTCGGTGGCCGGGCCGTCCTGGCCGGCGCTGCCGGACTGCCACTCGTCTCGGCCCTGGCCGGTCGCGCCCTGCACGCCGAACCGGCTGTCCCGCAGGATCGCGTTGGCCAGTTCGTGCGACGCGGTGACGTGGACACCGAGCTTGCTGCGGGTCAGTTCGCCCCGGTCGCGGGCCAGCTCGTAGAGCGGGTACGGGGACGCGTTCGGGCCCCTGCTGAGCACCTTGGACAGCGGATCGCCGAGCGCGGCCTGGGCGCGCAGGCCCGCGCGCCAGCCGAACATGGTCAGGCCGACCTTGAGATCCTGCCGCAGCGTCATCGAGCCCCTCCCCGGTGAACCCGCCGTTTGACGAACGTATCAGACTGCGCAAGAATCTCGCCAACTAAGATGAATGGCGGATGAGAGGGTGAGTGTGGTGGGGACGCTCCCGGAACGATCCACCGAGATCGCGGCGGTGACGCGCCTGTCGGACGCGGACCGCGAGCAGGCCGTGGCGCTGCTCAACGATGCGGTGGCGGACGGCAGGCTGACCTGGCAGGAGCACGGCGAACGGGTGGAACTGGCGTGGTCGGCGCGCACCCGGGACCAGCTGGCGCCGTCCGTCGGCGACCTGGGCCCGCTCCTGCGGCCGGTGCGGCCGCAGCGCGTGGTCGCGACCGCGAGCAAGATCGTCCGCCGGCCGGAGCCGGGCAGGCGGATCGAGGCCCGCTCCCTGTTCGGCGCCGTCTACCTCGACCTGACCGAGGTGGCCGACGGCGACGAACTGCACGTCGACGCGTCGTCCTTCGGCGGCAAGGTGGTGCTCACCGTCGGTCCGAACGCGACCGTGATCGACGAGGGCACCGCCGTGCTGGCCAAGCGCAAGATCCTGGTGCGGGCGCCGGAAACCGAGGGTGGCCCGCTGATCCGGATCACCGGGCGGAGCACGCTGGGGCATCTGAAGGTGCTGGGCCGGAGCCACCGCCGGCGGTAGTCGCGAGCAGCCGCCCCGCCCCGACCGCCACCAGCTGGGCGGCCGCGGCCAGCAGGATCATGCCGGTCGGCCCGAGCACCCCGGTCAGCGTGCCGCTCAACGCCGACCCGAGCGCGAACACGCCGATCTTCAGGCTCGCCCCGGTGGTGGCGACCTGGGCGAGCAGGTGATCGGGGGAGTGGCGCTGCCGCGCGGCGAACACCGCCGGCAGGGTCGGGCCCTCGGCGAACCCGGCCAACGCGGCCACCACCAGGGTGGTCGCGACCGACGGCATGACCGCCAGGACGGCCAGCAGCACGCCATAGCCGGCGACGGTCACGTAGACCACCCGCTCCGGCGCGATCTCCCGCAACCTCGGCCCGATCAGCAGGATGCTCAGCAGGCCGCCGCACTCGAACGCGGTCCACAGGTAACCGGCGGACGCCGGTCCGCTGCCCAGCGCCGTCATCCGGGCCGGCAACGCCACCACCAGCAGGCCGACGCCGCCCAGGCTGATCGCGCTGACCAGCGTCGCCCCGCGCAGCGGCGGTGTCCGGACCAGGTGGGTCAGGCCGGTCCGGGCCAGCCGCAGCAGATCGGGCCGGCGGGCTGCCCTCGTGGTCACCGTGGCTCGCAGGAACAGCGTGGCGGCCGCGCCGCACAGCGCGGTGACCGCGACCCCGAGCACCGCCACACCAGGGCCCAGCGTCGCGGCGAGCGTGCCGGCGACGGCCGGCCCGGCGATCGCCGGACCGTTCACCGACACCGCGTCCAGCGTGTTCGCCCCGGGCAGCGCCGCCCGGCCGACCATGCCCGGCAGCAGGCTGGAGTAGCCGGCACTGGTCAGCGGCAGCGTCACGCCCGCACAGAACGTCAGCGCCACCACGACGACGACCGGCACGTGCCCCACGGCCAGCACCAACCCGACGGCCACGCCGGCCAGGACCAGGTCGTTGGCCGCCAACGCCCACGGCGCCCGCCGGCCGGCACCGGTCAGCCAGGCACCCAGCAGCGGACCGGTGGCCACGGCCGGCAGCGTGTACCCGGCCACGGCGGCACCGGCCAGGGCCGCGCTCCCGGTCCGGTCCAGCACCAGCAGGACGACGGACAGCCCGACCATCTCGTCCGCGGTGCGCGCCAAGGTCGCGGCCACCGCGTACCGAACCAGTGAACCGATGACGGACCCCCAGGATCACGGCGAACCACGCACCAGCGACCCTGCCGGACCGCCCGGCGCCCGGTCCACCGGATTTACGCCCCGCGATGCCGGCGGACCGTCGCCTCCACCACGTCCAGTACCGGTTCGAGGTCGTCGGCGGGCAGGCCCATCGCCAGGTGCGACACCAGGCCTTCCAGCACCAGTTCCAGGTACGCCGTGAGCACGCCGACGTCGACGTCGTCGCGGAGATTGCCGGCGGCCCGCTGGCGCAGCAGGCGCTCGGTGGTCGCGGTGGTCAGCTCCTTGGACCGCTCGGCCCAGCGGGCGCGGAAGTCCGGATCGGTGCGCAGCCGCCGGGAGACCTCCAACCGGGTACCCAGCCAGTCCGCCGGGTGCTCACCACCGTCGTGCCGCTGATGCAGCAGGTCGCGCATGACCTGCACCAGACCCTGTTCGGCGACCACGTCCGCCATCCGGTGCGCGGCGTCCTCGGCCAGTGCCAGGAACAGCGACTCCTTGTCCCGGAAGTGGTGGAAGATGGCGCCCCGGGACAGGCCGGTGGCCTCCTCCAGCCGCCGCACCGTGGCACCCTCGTAGCCGTACCGCGCGAAGCACGCCCGCGATCCGTCGAGGATCTGCCGTCGCCGTGCGTCGAGGTGATCCTGGCTGACCCTCGGCATCTCCCGATCGTCCCAGGACAGGTGTGCCGATCGCAAACCGTACGTACGGCTCGGGACCCTCGCAGATACCCCTTGAGCGACCCTATCGCTGCCGTGGTTCCACCACATGGGCGGATTCGTTCGCTGACTGGGATTTTGCGCGATTCCCGCGGTCCCCGCCGTGGCCGCCGCGCCGCGGGGGATCTCCCTGCTCACCGCCCGCACCGATCTGCCGCCGCCGCGACCGGTCCGGATCACCGACGCCCGAGGTTCACTGTCGGGCCAGTGCGGCTGTCGTACCCCGCGGGTAGCGTCGATCGGCAGGCACAGCAGGCACGGACAGGATGACGACATGACCGCGTTACGTGACACGGCGACGGCCGAACACGTATCGGCGCCGCTGCACGACAGGGCGGCCGCCGAAACGTACGTCGCCTCGGTGTGTTTCAAGCACGGGCCACCGAGACTGGTCGGTGTCGAGCTGGAGTGGACAGTGCACCACGCGCACGACCCACATGCTCCGCTCGAACTGGAGCGGCTGGCCGCCGCACTCGGAGCGCACGCTCCCTGCACAGTCCACCCGGACAGCCCGAACCTGCCGATGCCGCATGGTTCGCTGGTCACTGTCGAACCGGGTGGTCAGGTTGAGATCTCCGCGCCACCGCAGAGCTCCCTGATCGATCTCATCAACGCCGTCACCGCGGACGCGACCGCGGTCGGCACCCTGCTCGCCGAGCACGGCCTCGTTCTGGGTCGGCGCGGCCTGGACCAGGGCAGGGCCGTACACCGTCTGCTGGACACCCCCCGCTATGCCGCCATGGCCAACGCCTTCGCCGCTCACGGCGCGGACGGGCTGGCCTGGATGTGTGCGTCCGCGGGACTCCAGGTGTGCGTGGACGCGGGTGAGCGGGAGATGGTAGCCGGCAGATGGGCGGCGCTGCACGCCCTCGGACCTGTCCTTTCCGCGCTGTTCGCCAATTCCGGCCAGCAGCGCGGCGCCAGCTCGACGTGGGTGTCCGGCCGGATGCGCACCATGTTCGGCGCCGACCCGGTCCGCAACCGGCCGGCGGCGGTGACCGCGGACCCGGCGGCGCACTGGGCACGCAAGGCGTTGGACACGGCCGTCCTGTGCGTGCGGAGCCAGACCGGCAACTGGGCGCCACCGGTCCGGATGTCGTTCGCCGAGTGGATCGACGGCGCCATCCCGGTCCGGCCCACCGTGGACGACCTGGACTACCACCTGTCCACGTTGTTCCCACCGGTCCGGCCGCGCGGCTACCTGGAGGTCCGCTACCTGGACGCCCAGGACGGCGATGACTGGATCGTGCCCGCCGTGCTGCTGGCCGGTCTGATGGCGGAGGAGGCGACGGTGGACGCCGTGCTCGCCGCCACCGAACCGGCGGCCGGCCGGTGGCTGCACGCGGCCCGCTACGGCCTGGCCGACCGTGGGATCGCCCAGGCGAGCCGGGCGGTCGCGGCGCTGGCCGAACAGGCACTGGGCACGGACACCAAGCTGGGCGCGGACATCGGTCCGGAACTCGCCGACTCGGTGACCAGGCGGGTGGCCGAGCTGATCGAACGCGGTGTGGGAGGGGATTGTCGATGAGTACGGATGTGGATTTCAGCGATACCGAACGCCTGCGCGACACGGTCGAGCAGGTGTTGCGCAGGGCTCGGCGACGCAGCACGGTGCTGACCGACGCCGTGGACGACGACGATCTCGTCCGGCAGCACTCCACGCTGATGTCGCCCCTGGTGTGGGACCTGGCGCACATCGGCAACCAGGAAGAACTGTGGTTGGTCCGGGACGTCGGCGAGCGGGAGCCGGTCCGCGAGGACATCGACCAGCTGTACGACGCCTTCCAGCACCCCAGGGCCACCCGGCCGACACTGCCCCTGCTCAATCCGGCCGAGGCGCGCGGCTACGTCCGCGAGGTGCGGGACAAGGTGCTGGACGTGTTGGCCAGCACGCCGCTGGCGGGCAGGCGGCTGGTGGACAACGCCTTCGCGTTCGGCATGATCGCCCAACACGAGCAGCAGCACGACGAAACGATGCTGGCCACCCACCAACTCCGCACCGGCGCGGCCGTGCTCGACGCGCCGGCACCGCCGAAACCGCCCGCGGGCCAACGGTTGCCGGGCGAGGTGATCGTGCCCGGCGGATCGTTCACCATGGGCACGTCCGCCGAACCGTGGGCGTTGGACAACGAGCGCCCGGCCCACCAGGTGCACGTGCCGGCGTTCGCCATCGACACCGTGCCGGTGACCAACGGCGCCTACCGGCGGTTCGTCGACGCGGGCGGCTACGACGACCCGCGCTGGTGGAGCCCGGCCGGCTGGGCACACCGCCAGGAGGCCGGCCCGGTCGCGCCGCGCTTCTGGACCCGCGACGGCGATCGCTGGCTGCGCACCAGGTTCGGCGTCGTCGAGCCCGTCCCGGACGACGAGCCCGTCGTGCACGTCTGCTTCTTCGAGGCCCAGGCGTACGCGGCGTGGGCCGGCCGCAGGCTGCCCACCGAGGCGGAGTGGGAGAAGGCGGCCCGGCACGATCCGGCCACCGGCCGGTCCCGCCGCTACCCGTGGGGCGACGGCGAGCCGACCGCGGCACACGCCAACCTGGGCCAGCGGCACCTGCGACCGGCGCCGGTGGGTGCCTATCCCGATGGCGTGTCACCACTGGGCGTGCACCAACTCGTCGGTGACGTGTGGGAGTGGACGTCCAGCGACTTCGATCCGTACCCCGGTTTCGCCGCGTTCCCGTACCGCGAATATTCCGAGGTCTTCTTCGGACCGGAGTGCAAGGTGCTGCGCGGCGGCTCCTTCGGCACCGACCAGGTCGCCTGCCGGGGCACGTTCCGCAACTGGGACTACCCGATCCGGCGGCAGATCTTCGCCGGCTTCCGGTGTGCCAGGGACGTGCGACCCGACGAACTGGCCTGATCGAGTGTGCCGGCACATCGCCTACCTCGGTCCTGCCCGGTCACTGGCCGACCTGCTGACCGAGCGCGACAACGCCCTGCTCACACAGAGCTGGGCGCCGTGTGACATGCGCGGCGGTGGCACCGTCAACGCCGACGGGTTCGGCGTCGGCTGGTACGCCGACACGGAACAACCCGTCCGCTACCGGCGTTCTGTTCCGATGTGGACGGATGCGAACTTTCTGGCGCTGTGCGGTGCCGTGTCCTCCGGCGCGGTGCTCGCCGCCGTCCGGTCGGCGACGGTCGGCATGCCGGTGATCGACACCGCGTGCGCGCCGTTCACCGGCGATCAATGGCTGTTCAGCCACAACGGCCGGATCACCGACTGGCCGGACTCGATGGCGGTGCTCGCCGCCGGACTGCCGGTGACCGACCTGCTGACCCTGGACGCGCCGACCGACTCGGCGCTGCTGTGGGCACTGTTACGGCACCGGATCTCCTCGGGAGCGACACCCGAGGACGCGGTCGCCGCGCTGGTCACCGAGGTGGCGGCGCTCGCGCCCGGCTCCCGGCTCAACCTGCTGCTCACCGACGGCGAGACGGTGATCGGCACCGCGTGGGACCACGCGCTGTCCGTGCTGTCCGGCGTCGACGACGTGGTCGTCGCCTCCGAACCCTGGGACGACGACCCGCGCTGGCAGCCGGTCCCGGACCGGCACCTGGTGGTCGCCACCAGATCCGGCGTACGGACGCGCGATCTGACCGACCACACGACGAAGACGGGGATGACATGACCGACATCTCGGTGGACGTGCACCTCAGCCCGGACCACCAGGCGGAGGCGCTGCGCGCCGACGTGCTCGACGGACTGCTCGCCATGCCGAAAACCCTGCCGCCCAAGTGGTTCTACGACGCTCGCGGCAGCGAGTTGTTCGAGCGGATCACCATGTTGCCCGAGTACTACCCGACCCGGGTCGAGCGTTCCGTGTTGGCCGCGCGGGCGGCCGAGATCGCGGACCTGACGCAGGCTCGCTCACTGGTTGAGCTGGGGTCCGGGTCGTCGGAGAAGACTCGGTTGTTGTTGTCCGCGCTGACCGGGTTGTCTCAGTTCGTGCCGGTTGACGTGTCGGAGACCGCCTTGCGGGAGTCCGCTGCGGCCATCGCCGCTGACTATCCGGGGTTGTCGGTGCACGGGGTGGTGGGGGACTTCACCGAGCATCTTGATCTGGTGCCCGGCACTCGGCCCCGGTTGTTCGCTTTTCTTGGTGGGACCATCGGGAATTTGGTGCCCAGCGAGCGGGCCAAGTTCCTGTCTTCTGTGCGGTCGGTGTTGTTCGAGGGGGAGTGGTTGTTGCTGGGTACGGATCTGGTGAAGGATCCTGCTGTTCTGGTGCGGGCTTATGATGATGCCGCTGGGGTCACGGCTGAGTTCAACAAGAACGTGCTGTTGGTGTTGAATCGGGAACTGGGTGCCGATTTCGACGTGTCGGCGTTTTCCCATGTGGCTCGGTGGGATGCTGATGCCGAGTGGATTGAGATGCGGTTGCGGGCCGAGCGTTCTATGAGGGTTCGGCTTGCTGCGCTGTCGTTGGATATTTCCTTTGCCGCTGGTGAGGAGATGCGGACCGAGGTTTCGGCGAAGTTTCGGCGGGCCGGGGTTGCTCGGGAGGTGGGCGAGGCCGGGTTCGAGCTGGTCCGCTGGTTTGCCGATCCGGATGGGTTGTTCGCCGTCTCGCTGGCCAGGGCAGTGGGTTGAGGTCTCGTCGGCTTCCCGACGTGATCACCACCGACAGGGGTAGCGGGCGAGCCAACCCAACCCTCGGGAACGACGAGAACTGAAAACGCCGGCCGAGACGGTCGCAAGACCTCGTCCCGGCCGGCGCGGACCAGGTGGGGTCGGTGTCGCCCATAACACCGACCCCACGGTCCCCCAGCGAACGGTCAGCCAGCGCTGCAGGTCGGCGTGGGTATGCCGTTGCTGCCGCTGTAGCTGGCCTGGAAGCCGAACGACGTGCTTCCGCCCGGCGCCAGCGCGCCGTTGTAACTCAGGTTGGTCGCGGACTGCGCCTGTCCGGTCTGTCCGCTCGTCGCGTTCCACATGCTGACGATCTGCTGGTCACCCGGCCAGTTCCATTTCACCTGCCAGGACGACGTGGGCGAGGTACCCGTGTTCTTGACATCCACGTTGGCCGTGAAGCCGTTGGCCCACTGGCTCGTCACCGTGTACGTCGCCGTACAACCGCTTGTCCCACCGGTGGGCGCGGCCGACGTGGTCGCCGTGACCGCGCTGGACGCCGCCGAGACGTTGCCGGCCGCGTCGACCGCCTTCACCGTGTAGCTGAACGGGCTGCCGGCCGCCAGACCCGTGTCGGTGAAACTGGTGCCGGCCGTCGTACCCACTTCGGTCGCGCCGCGGAACACCTGGTAACCCGTCACGCCCACGTTGTCGATGGACGGGCTCCAGGACAGTGCGGCGCTGCTCGCCGTGGTGCCGCTGACCGCCAAGCCGGTCGGCGCGCTCGGCGGGGTGGTGTCGGCCGTCGTGCCGCCGGCGGCTGCCGGGGTCGCGTTGAACGAGAAGCTGTTGGTGCCCAGACCCTGGCCACCCTGCCAGATCTCGAAACCGGCCTCGGCGTCGATGAGGTAGTGCGCCGGGTTCAGCGAGCCCCGGCTCACCGCGTCCTGGATCAACGGCTTGACGTCCAGGTTGGTGAACGACGTGGCACCGGGGTTCAGCACGTACGAGATGATCTTCCACGACGTCTGCTGGCCGGTCCACACGTTCCAGTTGAAGCCGTCGATGTTCGCGGTGCCGGTCTGGCCGCCGAACGGCTGCACTCCGCCCCTGCTGTTGAGCCAGATCATCAGCTCCGTGCCGTTGGGCTGGCCCGGCGTGGTGGGCGTCGAGTTGAACCAGATGTCGTAGGCGACGTCGTAGGCGCCGGTCGCCGGCTGGGTGGTGCTCCACGACGTCGTGGCCGTACCCAGGTCGCTGACCTGGATCGGCATCATGCTGTTCGTCGGCGAGCACAGGCCCCAGTGGCAACCCTTGTAGATCGACGGGTAGGTGGCGGGCGCGCCGTTGGTCGGCAGGTTGAAGTTCGCGGTGGTGATCGACCACGCGGTACCGGTCGTGTAGGTGAGGCACTGCTGCGCGGTCGAGTTCCACTCGTTGTCCTGGATGATGTACTCGCCACCCTGGATCTGCTGGGTGCCGGTGGTGCCGTCGGTCGAGGTGCAACTCGCGACGTTCGGTGTCACGGCGGCGGACGCGGACTGCACTGCGGCGAGGCCGGCCACCAACACCGCTCCCACCGCCGCCACCACGGCGGCAGTGCGTACCCGGGACGTCAGCGGCCTGGATAGTCGTGTCGACACTGGGGTTCCTTTCCTGGGTCGACGGGTGTTGCCGAGTGAAGCTAGGTCCGCAGGCCGTCGCGGTAAACGCTTCCCGGAGCCGTCGGCGCCGTCCGCCAAGTTGGTCTAGACCATTCCTCGGTCAACGCAGGTCGGGACACCCCGACTGAGCAGGCGTAACCGGTTCCGGCCCGTTCGACGCCGTTCGACAAGCGTCAGCTCGATCGATTCACCCGCATGAAAGTTGCATGACCGGCTGTTTCCTGTTGCCTGTATCGGCAGGCACCCGGCAACCACTTCTGGGCCCGCGGGGCGCGAGCGATGATTGGTTCATCAAGGAATTGGCCGGCGAGCGCGAAATCCGGCCGATCGACAAAACATTCCCACGGCATTTCTGGGGTTGATGACCGTGAAGATCTCGTGCGCCGTCTCGTCCGCCGTCCGGGTCGCAGCCGGGTCGCTGCTGCTCGGCGTGCTGCTCGGGCTGGTGATCGCCGCCCAGTTCGCCTCGGTGCCCGGCACGTAGGGGGAGTCGGGCACCACGTCGCGTCGAGAGGAGGTGACATCCATGGAGCCGCACACGATCCACTTGCTGCTGAGCACCCTGTTCGCCATCTTCTTCGGCTGACGGTCAGCTGTGTCGTCTTTCGGACCGGGGTAGTGGCCCGGTCCGAAAGACGACACCATGGTAGGTCAGACCGGCCGCCACTGGACGCCGTAACCGTGGCCCGGCCGCAGCTGGTGGAAGGTCAGGTTCACCTCGCCCGCCCGGTCCACCATCAGCAGTGTCTCGGTAGGACTGTCGTCGTCCACGTCGCGCGGGAACGCGTCCGCCATCCGCCAGATCAGCGTCGGCAGCCGGTCGGGGGCGAATCGCACCCGCAGCTGGAACTCCTCGCACTCCCGGTTCGGGAAGAACACGTAGTGATTGCGCATCGGCTGGTCTTCCGGGATCCGCATCACCATGCCGTACTCGTGCCGCTGCCCGACGCTCAACGGCTCCGGCAGGCCGAGCTGGAACGCGAACCGGTTGCTGGAGGTGCGTTCCACGCTCAGCAGCGTCGCTCCGAAGTACAGCTCGGCGTCCAGGTCGGTGCCGTTGGCCGGCCGGTGGTCGTCCCTGGGCACGGTGATCGTGTCCTGTACCCGGTCCAGGCCGTTGCGCTCGGCGACGATCGTCCGCCGGGTGAAGCATTCCGGCGAATGCTTGTCCATCCGCAGCACGGCCTCCAGCCGGCCGATGTGCCAGCCCAGACCGCTGTCCCTGGGCACCTGCGGTGCCGGTTGGGTGGCCTTTTCCGCCAGCAGGTGGAATCCCTCGTCCATGCGTCGCCGAATGGTGCGCACGTCCCGCGTCAGCAGATCGGCGAGGAACTGGATGCGGTCCTGCAGGAACTGTTGCTGTGTATCCGGATGCAGCGCCAGCGCGACATTGACCGCCTGTTGCAGGTCTCTGGGCAGTCCGTCGATGAGAATGCGCAGCCGGTCGGTCAGCCGTTCTCTGATCTCGGCCGAGTTCTCCGTTCCGCCGATCCCGCACAGCTCCCGCAACCGAGGGCCGACCTGCTCGGCGAGCTTGGGGGCGTACAGGCCACGACCCCGGCGCAGTATCTTCAATTCATTCTCGAGGTCGGCGGAGCCGCTGGGCACTGAAAAACCTCCACTCGGATGCGTATCGGCCGTATGGTGGCATGACTGACACGTTGTGTCCAGGTTTTGACCAGCGTCTTCCCTCACCCGATGAGGGGTATTCAGCCGAGTCGCCAGAATGCCGATGGTTGCCCGTTTCCATTGGTCGGCGAAAAATGGGCGAACGCCATTGGCCCGGGGTCCAGCGGTGACGGGACCCGGCTCCGCTCCGCACTGTCCGATGTGGACGCGCCTGACCTGTTCGGCCGCCTTCTCCGGTCGTCGTCGCCGGGCCTGTCGTGCCACCCATGTTCCGACGGTAGTGCCTGGTGAGCGGCTTGACCGGGAAACGTTCGCAGCGTAGCGACGAATCGCCCGATCGGCGTAATGGGATGGCCCGCACGCCGCCGTGGGGTCGGCCAACTCGTAACGCGCCACCAGCCGGGCGGCATCATGACCCCCGTGACCGGATTCTGCGCACATGCCTGGCAGCGGACCGAGCGGCTGCGCCGGGCGATGATCGACCACCCGTTCAACCGCGAACTGGCGGCCGGGTCGCTGTCCCCCGAGCGGTTCGGCTTCTACCTGGTCCAGGACTCGCGCTACCTGGTCGGCTTCGCCAGGGCGCTCGCGGTGGCCGCCGCCCGCGCCGGCACCAGCGGTGACGTCGCGTTCTTCGCCGGCGCCGCGCAGGAGGCCGTGGTGGTCGAGCGGGAACTGCACGAGAGCTACTTCGAGCGGTTCGGCATGGCCGAGGCCGACCAGGAGGCGGTCGAGACCTCGCCCACCTGCCTGGCCTACACCTCGTTCCTGCTCGCCACCGCGCAGACCGCCGGCTACCCGGAACTGATCGCCGCGCTGCTGCCGTGCTTCTGGATCTACCAGGAGGTGGGCGCCGAGATCCTGGCCGCCCAGCGGCCCGGCGGCAACCCCTACCTGACCTGGATCGAGACCTACGCCGACGACGACTACGCCGAGGCGGTGCTGACCTGCCGGCAGGCCGTGGACACCGCCGCGGCAGGCGCCGACCCGCACACCCGCGACGCCATGCTGGCCGCCTTCACCCGGGCCACCGAGTACGAGTGGCTGTTCTGGGACAGTGCCTACCGCCGTGAGACGTGGCCGACGGCCGAACTGCGTTAACGACCGACGTCCACCACGAGCCGGTTCGGCGCGGTCAGTGTGAACACGTGCACCCAGGTGCGGTGGCGCACGCCGACGCCCAGGCTGAGCACCCGCTCGAAGTCACCGGTGATGGCGACCGCCCGGACAGTGGCCAACTGTGGCGTCAGGATGCGGGTCGGGCCGGTGTGGGTGCGCCGCCCGTTGACGTCCGTGGCCGACGCGGGCCGCGCGACCACACTGAGGAAGGCGTTGCCCGGCAAGGTGACCCGCTTGCCGGACGGGTCGGCGATCAGGGTCCGCACCCACGCGGTGTGCCAGGACGAGGGCGTCGGGCCCCGGAAGTCCAGCACGATCCGGTCGTAGGTGGCGTGCCTGCCCACCCGGATGCCGGTCAGGCCCTGGCCCGAGCCGGTGACCTGGGCGTCGGCGGTGGGCACGACCACGGCGGCGGTGACCAGCGCGGCCGCGGCGACGGAGGTGACGGCGAGCGTTCTGAGCACTCGCCACGGATGACGTGTCATGGCGACCGTCCTCACTGTGGAAACTCCGAACTGGAGTGCTTATCCAGACGTGTGACCGTCGTGAGGGTTGCGCCGGACGGTGCAACGGACTGGGCGGGGCGGCCGAACCCGGCCGCCCCGCCCGATCTGTCCCGTTCCCCGGTCAGCCGCGCAGCATCTTGCGCAGCACGTACTGCATGATCCCGCCGTTGCGGTAGTAGTCCGCCTCGCCGGGGGTGTCGATCCGCACCACGGCGTCGAACTCGACGGTCGCGCCGTCCTTGCCGGTCGCGGTGACCTGGACCGTCCTGGGCGTGTCACCGTCGTTGATCGCGGTGACACCGCTGATCGAGAACGTCTCCTCGCCGGACAGGTGCAGCGTGCCCGCCGACCGGCCCTCCGGGAACTGCAGCGGCAGCACACCCATGCCGATCAGGTTGGACCGGTGGATGCGCTCGAACGACTCCGCGATCACCGCCCGCACACCCAGCAGTGAGGTGCCCTTGGCCGCCCAGTCGCGCGACGACCCGGAGCCGTACTCCTTGCCCGCCAGCACCACCAGCGGCACGCCCGCCTCCGCGTAGGCGACGGCGGCGTCGTAGATCGTGGTCTGCTCGCCGCCGGCCAGGAAGTTTCGCGTGTAGCCGCCCTGCACGTCGTCGAGCAGCAGGTTGCGCAGCCGGATGTTGGCGAACGTGCCCCGGATCATCACCTCGTGGTTGCCGCGACGCGAGCCGTAGGAGTTGAAGTCCTTCTTGTCCACGCCGTGCTCGGACAGGTACGCGCCGGCCGGGCTGTCGGCCTTGATCGAGCCGGCCGGGCTGATGTGGTCGGTGGTCACCGAGTCGCCGAGCAGCGCGAGCACCCGCGCGCCGCTGATGTCGGTGACCTCGGCCGGCTCGGCCGCCATCCCGTCGAAGTACGGCGGCTTGCGCACGTACGTCGAGTCCTCGGCCCACTCGAAGGTGTCGCCGGACGGCGTGGCCAGGGACCGCCAGCGATCGTCACCGGCAAAGACGTCC
>DASXCQ010000065.1:0-2957 GCA_036491115.1 Pseudonocardiaceae bacterium | reverse complement strand
GAGGAACCGCCCCCGCCCCCGGGCCGCGGACCGTGGAACCGCGCGCCGGACCGCCGCGACACGCGGGTCCCGCCCATGCCCGCACGCCGGCGACACCACCACGAAAACAGACTCAAGAACACGTACAGAACACGAAAGGCGTTACACCCCAGAAAGACCGAAACACCTAAAGTCCCTGGTGTTGGCCTGCTTGCCCGGCGGCAGTCGAGATTGCCAACGGTGCGACGAGCTCTTGATAACCGCGCGCCGACCCGCCGATCTGTACTGAGAAGCCCCCATTGCACAGTCCGCTGGAAGCGAGCAGAACGGTATGTCTTGCGCGCTGTTCACGGTGCGCCGGTCACAGCATTTCTGCGATGAGGGCTGCAACGCGCCCGGCCGCCCGGGGGTCGATCGTCCGGTAGGAGACGGGCTTGCCGATCTCTTCGGCGATGGCCGCTGCGATGCTTTCGGGGGTGCTGCTGGAGTAATCCATGCGCCGGCCGGCGCCGTAGCGGGCCAGTCGGTAGGGTACGTGGTAGGTCTGCTCGAAGTGATGGCCGAGCGGGAAGTAGATGAAGGGCCGGTTGCCGGCCACGAGTTCCATGGTGGTCGTCAGACCGCCCTGGACGACTGCCAGGTCGCAGGTAGCCAGGCGCCGGTATAGGTCATGCACGTAGGCGTGAACCTCAACGCCGCCTACGGTCGGCAGTGTTGCGGGGTCGATGCGGGGGCCGGCGACGGCGACCATCCGGAGGCCGGGAACCTTCTGCTGGGCGTGGGGATACGACTCGATGACGCGGCGGAGCAGGTCTGCTCCGACCCCCGAGCCTCCGACGGTCACGACGCACACCTTGTCGTCGTCGCGGTAGCCGAGTTCGGATCGGATCGCCTTGCGGTCTGCGATGTCGATGGGGTCAAAGCCGCTGATGTAGTCGCCGGAAAAGTCGAAGTGAGCCTCGGTCCAGCGCCGGATCGCGGGCAGGTCCGGGCCGAACAGATCGGGGACGATGTCGTCTGGCGCGCCGATAAAGACGGCCCGGTCCCGCACGCGCGGGTAGCGGGCGATGTGCTCGATCATCTCGGCGTTGTAATCGGCGGTCAGCCAGGCTTCGCGCGGGCCGCCGTCCGGCATCGGAAGCCAGCCGACGAAGTCGGTCAGCCACACGTATGCGGCTCGCTTCTGTTCGGGGTTTTCGTGCAGGTAGTAGTCGAGTTCCCAAGACTCGTCCCCGATCCACAGGTCATAGGGTTCCGCTGAGACCAGATCGTGGAAGACCATGAAGTTGGCTAGCAGGATCTCGTCCATGCGCCGCCACGCCTGAAAGCAGTGCAGGTCATGCCCTGCTGACTCGCCCTCGATGTGACCTGACTCGCTGGCCAGCTCAGCTGACGCGGGGTGGATGCGTTCGTTTCTTGCCTCGAGGAAGGTGGTGACGGGATGCTGGGCCAGCCAGTCGATTTCCAGGCCGGGGTGGAGTCGGCGCAGCTCGTCGGCGATCGCCGCGTCCCGGCGGGCGTGTCCCAGCCCGATCGGGGACGAGAGGTACAAGGCGCGCTTGGGCCGGGCACGCCCCCGCGTCCAGCGACGACGTGGGTCCGGCCCGCACCACTGGAGCCCGTCGACGAAGTCGCGGATGAGCAGGTTGACCTTGACCGGGTCGCGGGCATGGGGACAGTGGCCTGACCCGGCCAGTTCGACCAGTCGTGCCCGCTCGCCGAGGGCACGGGCTAGCAGCGGGCCGGCGTTGGGGCCGACGATAGCGTCCTGCGTTCCGTGGATAACCAGGCACGGGCCCCGGACCCGGTCGAGCAGCGCTGCGATGTCGGCGCCCGCGTCGAGGATCGCACCTCGCCGGGTGTCTATGAGGGTCACCGGGGTGGTTTCGCAACCCCATCCGATGGCGTCTTCAATGGGCTTGGTCGAGTGCGGCTCGGCGAAGACCTGGGAGAAGAAGAATTCCAGGAACCCGGCATAGTCGCGCTGCCAGTACGCGGCGTTGTCCTTGGCCCAGCCGTGGTCACGACCGAGCTGCTCCTCGAACCTCCGAGCGTAGGGCACCCGGGCCGGGGAGAACGGCGCCAGCGGGGTGGTAGGGCTGATGAAAACCTGCGCTGCCACACGGTCCGTGCAGGCAGCGGCCAGCTGCAACGAGTAGGAGGCACCCCGTGACAGCGACACGACCACGGCGCGCTCGGTGCCGGTGGCGTCCATGACCGCCAAGGCGTCGGCCGCGTACTCGGCGGCCAGGTAGCTGCTGGCGCCCGCGGGACGGTCTGAGCGGCCGTTGCCCCGTCCGTCGAAACCGACGACGCGGTAGTGGCGGGCGAGGTAGGGCACCTGCATCTTCCAGGTCCGGGAATGGCCGACCGACCAGGCCGGCAACAGCAGGATGGTAGGCGTGCCGGTGCCGAAGACCTCGTAGTAGACCTTGACCCCGTTCCGTTCGGCATAGCCGTCGGCGTCTGGTTTACGTGCTCTCATGGTCGGCCTCGTCGCGGTACGGCTGTTCCAGCCCCACTGTGTCAGGCGGGCGGGGCGCCAGCAATCGGCGCTGCACCTCTGTGGGCCATCGCCGGTTGTGGTTCGGCAACCTGGGTCCGGTGGTTATGGGCGTGCCTCGTACACGATGTTGAAGGGCGTCTCGCTCACCCGGCGGAACCGGCTGAAGCCGGCACTGGTGACCACGTCGCGGATGCGGGCCTCGCCGGCCTGCGCGCCAAGAGCGAGCCCGACGTCCTGGGACAGCGAGGCCGGGGTGCACAGCAGCGTCGAGAAGCTGTAGTAGGCCCGTCCGACGGGGTTGAGGTTGTCTTCGACCCGGTCGCCGGCGGCGGGCTCGACGATCATCCAGGTGCCGTCGGCGGCGAGGGACTCGCGCACGTGCCGGGCGGCGCCGGCCGGGTCACCCATGTCGTGCAGGCAGTCGAACATGGTTACCAGATCGTACCCGCGGCCGGAGTACGACGCGGCCGGC
>DASXCQ010000064.1:0-3849 GCA_036491115.1 Pseudonocardiaceae bacterium | reverse complement strand
GGGCGTTGGCCACCACGGCCCAGCCTCGCCCGCGGTACCCGGCTACCAGGTCGGCGCCGATGCCCTGAGAGCCTCCGGTGATGATGGCGACCCGCCGGTCGTTCCGGGTCATGCGATGATCATCGCCGGGTCGCTCGGGTGTCGGCTGAGCTGCGTGGTCTCGACGGTCATCCACGGGTCCATGGGCAGCGACGTCAAGATCGCCTGCATCTCGGCGGGGTTCCCGGCGTTCCACAGGCCCAGCGCGCGCGACGGGCCGGGCAGCCTCCACAACCGCAGCAGGCGTCCCTGCCCGGCCAGCTCCTCCGCGCGCCGCGCCTCGCGTGCCTCAGTATCGTCCACGGCCTGGCCGGGCGTGCCCTCCAGGACGCTGATGGTGAAGGTGGTCAGGAACTCCGTACCTGCGCTCCCGGCCGGCCGCGCCGGGTCGTTCGGGTGCGGCGCGAGCGGCGTCACCTCGTCGGTGCGCCACACCCGCAGCGGCATCGAGGCCAGGACCTCCTCGAGCTGGTCGCCGTCCGCGGCGGCGAACAGCCCGAGCGAGCGCCATTCACCCGGCCGCAGCGGCGGGCGCCACAGGCGCAGCAGGTGCCCCGCCGCCGCCAATTCGCGCGAGCGTGCGGCCTCCCGGGCCCGGATGTCATCGACGGCCTGGTCCGGCGTCCCGTCCGGGACGTGGGTGGTCATTGTGACGAGGTACTCCATGGTCGGCTCCTCCTGGTCCGTGGAAGTGGAACCACGACCGTTCGGTGGAAAAGAATTTCAATCTTTCCGAACGGACAGTGGTGTTACGTTCCGCATATGGTCGGCTTGCCGGGGCGGGCAGGTCCCAGTCCCGGGTGGCTCGCTTCCACGGTCGCGTTCGGGCCGTCCGGTCGAACCCGTGAACCCCCGGGCCGGCTGCCCTGGTCCCGGCCAGGTGCTGACCAGTACGGGGCGCACCAGCACTTGAGGCGGCGTGGGACGACCTCTCCCGTCAGGCGTTCGGCTGAGTCACGACCTGAGACTGGGGCCGACGGTCATCTGCGCGAGCTGTGAGTCCCGCCACGCCGCTGCAACGTCCTCGACCGGGAGGGACGGATTCAGCAGCCAGGACGTCTCCAGCCCGTTGAGGAACGCGATGACCTCGATTGCCTTCAGGTCCGGGTCGATGTCGGCGCGGGCCGTCCCGTTCGCCTGTGCCGCGCGAATGCCGTCTGCGTACTCCTTGTGGACCAGGGAGTACCTCTTTTCCAGCCGGTCACGCAGGGGGGCGTGGTCGCCGAGGTTCTCGACGAGCAGCAGGGTGAACATGCCGACCATCTCGGGTTCCTGGCGCCACCGGCAGATGCGATCCACGATTCCGTCGAGGAACTCCAGCCCTTGCCAGGGAGTGAGGCGGGGAACAACGTCGCGCTGGTCGCGGATATCGAGGGCAGCGTGCAGCAGTTCGTCCTTGGAGGGGAAGTAGTACAGCAGCCCCTGTTGCGTCACGCCAGCCTCAGCGGCGATCTGGGCCAGAGAGGTTCCCCGCCCGCCGTTGCGGGCGACGTGCCGGATCGCGGCGGCGAGGATCTTCTCGCGCCGGCGCCGACCCTTGCCTGAGGACCGCACCCCCGGACCTGTCGCCCGTCCTGACGCGGCACCGCGCGGCGCCTGCCGCCCGGAGGCTTCGGCGTCCGGCTCGTCCGGTGCCGCCTGCTCGGTCATGGGCTGTGCCCGTCCTTCCCCGCGTTCATCCGTATCGGCGGCCAGCCTAGGTCAGCACGCCCGGGCCGGACGTCACCGCGTTGGACAGCTTGCGAATCTACCGAGTACCACGTCCCCGACCTACCGGCTACCTCTTGAAAACTTACCGAGTGCTCGGTAAAGTCGCAAACTGACCGAGTACTCGGTAGAAACCTCCGTATCTGCCCAGCTCTGCGTCCCGGCATCCGGCCCAGCCATTCCGTCAGGAGCATCCATGTCCGTCCGAAGATCCGCGTCGCTCGCCGTAGCCGCCATCGGATTCGTCACGCTGGCGGCGTGCAGTTCCTCCTCTAGCTCGAGCGGCTCGCCCGGCAGCGCCGCTAGTTCGCCGGCCAAGCTGAAGTCGATCTTCTTCGCCAACCCGCTGCCCGACTATCCCGACTGGGCGACCGCGGATAAGTGCTTCGAGTCGGAGACGGCGAAGCTGGGCGTCAAGGGGGTGACGCAAGGCCCGACCGGGCTGCAGGTCAACGACCAGTTCGTGCTCGACCGGATCTCACAGGCGATCGCGCAGAAGTACAACGCGCTGATGGCCGTGCCGATCACCCCGTCGGCGTACGAGCCGCTGTTCCAGCGGGCCAAGAGCCAGGGAATGGAGATCGCGACGCTCAACACCGGGACGGCGACCAAGGACCAGAACCTGGAGGTGGGCACCGACTACGGCACCCAGGGCGCCAAGGTGGCGGCGAACATCGGCATGCGACCCGGGCAGCAGAACGTCGGAATCATCACCAACGCGCCCGGCGGGATCGGCGACGTGATCATCAACGCGTTCAAGAGCCACCTGCCCCCCAACGTGAAGGTGGTGGCGACCGCCTTCGACAGCGGCGACCCTTCGAAGACCGTGGACGTGGCCGAACAGCTGCTCACCGCGCACCCCGAGACGAACATCCTGTTCTCCTGGGAGGGCACCGCCGTCGCCGGCCTCACGGCCGCGATCAAGGAGAAGGGCAAGGTCGGCCACGTGTTCGGCGTGGTGAACGACCTCACCCCGCAGGTCGTTGACGGCATCCGCGGCGGGACGATCTACGGCACCAGCCGTCAGCACTTCTGCGACATGGCCAAGAAGGCCGTCGACCTGCTCGTCGCGGTGAGCCAGGGCAAGCAGGTGCCGCCGACGACCGACACCGGCACCACCTTCGTCACCAAGGGCAACCTCGACACCGTCCTCGCCGAAGCGAAGGACGAGTCCTGAAAGAGACGCGATGACCGAACCGGGCGCGCGCGCCGCCGACCTCGAGCTGCGCGGTATCACCAAGCGGTTCGGCCACCTCACCGCTCTGGCCGGCGTCGACCTGGCCGCCTACGCCGGGCAGGTGCTGGCCGTCCTCGGCGACAACGGCGCCGGCAAGTCCACGCTCATCAAGATCATCAGCGGCGTCTACCATCAGGACGACGGTGAGATCAGGGTCGCAGGCAACCACGTCGCGTTCCGCAGTCCCGCCGATTCCCGGCGCGCTGGCGTGGCTACCGTCTTCCAGGATCTGGCCCTGGTCGAGGTGCTCGACGTCTCCACCAACATGTTCCTCGGCCAGTTCCCGCGACGCGGCTGGTTCATCGACCGCAAGGCGATGGAGGCGCAGTCGCGGGCGTTCCTCGAGGAGCACCAGGTCACCGTGGCCTCGGTCAAGACCGAGATCGGGATGCTGTCCGGCGGACAGCGCCAGATCGTCGCGATCGCCCGCGCCATGCGGACCGGCGCCGG
Organism: Pseudonocardiaceae bacterium; assembly: GCA_036491115.1. Taxonomy (GTDB): domain Bacteria; phylum Actinomycetota; class Actinomycetes; order Mycobacteriales; family Pseudonocardiaceae; genus DATEPR01. The sequence goes on along the minus strand of DASXCQ010000064.1, from coordinate 416 downwards.
GATCGTCCTGCTCGACGAGCCGACGGCAGCCCTTGGCGTCCGCGAGACCGCCCATGCCACCAGGCTCATCCGTGAGCTGCGCGACCAGGGCACCACCGTCATCTGCGTCAGCCACGACATGAACTTCGTCTTCGACGTCGCCGACCGGGTCCAGGTCATGCGGCTGGGCCGCGTCGCCGGCGTCCGTGACGTCACGGCCACAACCAAGGACGAGGTCATCGGCCTGATCACCGGGTCGGTGTCCGACCAGCCCATCGAGGAGATGCCATGATCTCCGCCCGGCCGCGCGACCGGGCCCAGTGGAGCCGCTATACCCAGCAGGCAGGGCTCATCGCGTGCGTTCTGGTGCTCGCCGCGGTGTTCGCCGCCCGGAACAGCACCTTCCTCTCCTCGAGCAACCTCATCGAGCTGCTCCG
>DASXCQ010000063.1:0-61964 GCA_036491115.1 Pseudonocardiaceae bacterium | reverse complement strand
CGCATGGTCCACCGCGATCGCCAACGGCCACGGCTCGGCCAGCGTCACACCCGCCTGCACCAGCGCCAACACCGCCGCCAACCCCAGCGCGGGCAGGTGCGGGCGGGCCGCCGGTGCGGCGACGCGGAGCGCCAGGGGGAGTGCCATGGCCCCAGGTTCCGGGCGAACGGGTACCAGCCGCCATTGGACGTTGGTACTAGCCGATCATGCCTGGTCCACAATGGACATGAATGCAGGTCGACGGCGAGGTTAACGATGTACTGCCTGTACGGAACCGGTTGTGGGTCAACGGATGGAGTCCATGTACCCCTGGACGACGGAGTCGAACGACGGATCGGGGTCCAGTCCGAGGCCGGCGGCGCGGGCCGTGGTGAACCGGGCGGGCCAGCTGCCCACGATGGCGCCGACGGCGGGATCGTCCCGCCACTCGATGAGCGCGCTGCGCCGTTCGCCGGTGACCCGGTCCAGCGACTCGGCCATGGCCGACGGGGTGGTGGTCAGCGCGGGCAGGTTCATCGCGGTGTGGCTGCCCCACATCCGGTCGGACACCTCGGCGGCGCGCCGGATGCCGGCGATGGACCGGTCGGGCGAGGACAGGGCGATCTCGGTGTCCGGCGGGACCGGGCAGTCGGCCGGCAGACCGGCAATGGGCTCCCGGATGATGCCGGACAGGAAACCGGACGCCGCCGCGTTGGGCCGGCCCGGCCGCACCACGACGGTCATCAGCCGCACGCTGCGGCCGCGGACGAATCCCTTGCGGGTGTAGTCGGCGACCAGTTGCTCGGCGACGAACTTCTGTACGCCGTAGCTGGACTGCGGCCGGGGCAGGGTGTCGTCGTCGACATCGCCGACCGGGCCGATCGCCGGGTCGGCGCCGTAGACGGCCAGCGAGCTGGCGAACACCAGCACCGGTGGGGTGGCCATGCCGCGGCACCACTCCAGCACCGCGCGGGTGCCGTCGACGTTGGTGCGCATGCCGAGGTCGAAGTCCGCCTCCGCGGCGCCGCTGACCACACCGGCCAGGTGGCACACCAGATCGGCATCGTCCAGCACCACCTGGCGCAGGTCGCCGGTGACCACCCGGACGCGGCTGTCGTCGACCAGATCCGACGCCGGCGCCACCAGGTCGGCCAGCACCAGTTCGGCCACCGGTACGGCGTCCCGGCCGCCGACCGGGACCGGTCCGGCGAGCAGGCGCCTGGCCAGCAGGGTGCCCAGGAACCCGGCGCCGCCGGTGACGACGACCCTCATGACGTGCGGCTATGCCGAACCGTGCCCATGGCGGCCCATCCTAGGGCGATCAGCGGCAGCGGCCCGGTGACGACGAGGACACGGAGTACGCCACCGACACGGACAGGGCCGCAGGCCCGCCGCGATGTGCGTGGCCCGATCACGGTGATCGAGGCGCCAGCCAGCGGTGCTGCGGCGACCCTCCACACCAAGGCGCCCTTCGGCCGTCGTCGTCAGAAGCCCTGACATGGAGGGGGTGCCGACCCCGCATCTTGGGGGTCGGCGAACGTTACCGGATGTGACGAAGACGACACTTTGCCCAGGAGAACGCGGTTGTTCGTCCATTGGCGACGCATGGAATCAGGGGATCGGAGCGTAATTGGGGGGTAGCTCGCTGAGCAGACATGCGCCATGGTGAACCATGACAAATCGTCCCTATCGAACAAGGACGCGACCGTGATTCGAGTCCTTCTGGTCGACAACAGCGTCGCGATACGCACCGGCGTGTCGGCGCTGCTCGACTCAACGCCGGATCTGATCCTCGCCGGGAGCTGTGGCAGCGGCGCCGAGGCGCTGGCCGCCGCGCAGCTCTCGCCCGACATCGTCCTGATGGACATGCGGATGCCAGGACTGGACGGTATCGACACCACCGCGGCCCTGCTCGCCGAGCGGCCGAAGTCAAAGGTGATCGTGCTGACCGCGTGGGCCGCGAGCGACGCCATCGCCCGGGCGCGCGACGTCGGCGCGGTCGGCCTGGTGGCCAAGGCGGCCGGCCCGGCGGCCCTGCTCACCGCCCTGCGCACGGTCGCGGCCGGCGGCACCACGTGGCCGGAGAGAGACGCCTAACGGGCCCCAGCCATACGTCAGGTTGGGCGCTCCCTCCGCTGGCGGGTACCAACTGCGCGGCAGGAGGGGTGCCGTCCGCGCCTGGGTCCACCCCGATTTCGTGCCCCCCGACCCCCTCATTCATGGGTGTCAGGAGCCCTGGTAGAGGGCTCATTCTGGCTTCCGGCCTCAACATGATCCGGCCTCTGGTGGCAACGCGAGGTGGCCGCAGGCCGACGGAAGGAAGCCACATCATGCCTGACGGACCTGATCGGCGTCCTGAGGAAGGCAAACAACTGTCCGGGATGTCCCGGCGGCTGGTCCCGCGGGTTGGCGCTGCCGTCCCCGAGGCCATGTGTCCGACTGCTCCGGCCGACGTCGCAGTGCTGCCGGAACCCCGGGCATCGGTCAGCAGAACTCGCCGCGCAACGAGAGCCACCAGTCGTGGATCAGCGACCTCGGCCTGCCGGACCCGGTCGTCTACCAGATCGACCCGCTGGTGCGGGACCACGCGTTCACCACCGCCCACGTTCCTCCGTCGCTTCCCCAGCCACGGCCTCCGCTTCCTGGACCGCTCCATCTCCGGCAGCTGCGACAACGGCGTTGGCGGCTGGGTGTACCCGTGCACCTCCAGATGGAGGAACACCGCACCCCTGATGCGTAACGGCGATGACGTCACCCAGGTGCCCGACCCGGGCCATCAACCTGATGCACGAAGACCACGCCATGATGTTCGCTCGGTCGATCGTGCCGCAGTGACAGATTCCGCGTAACCACTGTCACGCGACGGCGTCCGAGCAGAGGCTCGCTGGTCGGACGCCGTCGCTTCCACAACCGTTCCGCCAAGAGAAATACGTGCGCATGCATCTATTGCGCAGTCACATTTGTCTTTGACATCGGGTCGAACCAGGGGCGCGAAACATCATGGCGACAATGGGTCGACGTGTACGAGCCTTTCTCGACCCCCGGCGGTCATGATCCCGTTCTTCCCCGCTGGCCGAACTGGCCGTGAGCACGGCGTTCGACTTCCGGCTGCAGTCCAACCTGATCGTCGCCGGCTCCGTATACCACGACCACGGCATCGCGGGCATCGCGCAACTCGCCGACGCGAACGCCTGCACCGATGTCTGCCACGACATCTACCAGACGCTCAACGGCGACCTGCGGGGCACCTCCCTCCCGGGGATCGACATCGGCCTCAGCGGGTGGCTGCTGACGGCCTTCGGCGGCCGACTGGGCGCGGCACCGAAACGTGCCGCCGTCGCGGCGGGCCCGGATGTCGTGGCCACCTCGGACGTCGTGGCCGGCCGGATGTCGTGGCCGTCCCGAGGGGCGGCGATCCTGATATTCGCCAGTGTCACGGTCGGATTCGAACTCGACTCATGGATCTAGATAGTCGCGTTGGCCACGCTGGCGGGGGTTGTCGGACTCGGGTAGAATCTGGCAACCCCCAAACGTGGTGGCCCTGGTTCATTATCGATTCATCTCAACCGGCCCTCGGCCTGGCGCTGTAACGAGGTACGCTTCTTTTCCGATCCCGTGTTGGAAGCCGCCATCATCGGATCGCGCCAGTTGGGCTACTCCGTGAATCTGTGATGGCGGTGGACAGCCGAATCGGATCGGGAGGAGGCCCGATCGACTGATGGCCGAAAAGGAACCACGCGAAGTGCGGAGTACTACTGAAGACCCCGTGCAACGTGTGCTGATTGTCGATGACCACCAGACGTTCGCCGACCTGCTCTCCTTCGCTCTGTCGTCCACCCCCGGCGTGGTATGTGTCGGTACCGCTCGAAGCGGCGCCGAGGGGGTCGCCTTGGCGCAGGATCTGCAGCCGGACATCGTGGTCATGGACATCGAGATGCCACGACAAAACGGGCTTTCTGCTGCCCGTAGGCTGCGTGACGTCGCACCGAAGACCGTCATCGTCGTCGTGACCGCGCATCGCGACCCGGCGTGGGTGGTACGTGCCACCCAGGCAGGGGCGTCGGCGTTCGTGCCGAAGAACGGCTCGCTGGAGGAGATGCTCGACGTCCTCCGGCGGGCACAGCTCGGAGGCATGTTGGTCGCGCCGTCGGCGTTCGCGCTCGGCGGTGGAAACGTGTCCACGCAGTCGACGTCCTCGGTGCCGACTCTGACGCGACGGGAGCGGGACGTCTTGGCATGTCTCGGCCGGGGAATGGCACCGCGAGTGATCGCCAGGGTGCTCGGTATCAGCGTGAACACATGTCGGGGTTACATAAAGTCATTGTTGTCCAAACTAGGAGTAAATTCACAGCTCGAAGCAGTCGTCAAAGCACAGGAACTGGGTTTGCTCGAGGTTCGCCCATGAACGGACGAAATCCGCGAACAAAGACACGCACCTCGCAAGCGGTGCGCCGTCGATTATGGGCATTCGTGGGCATCGCGGTTTTCGTGCTGGCGACGATCAGCTTCGGCACGGTGGTGGTGGCCCGGCACGTGGCGCAGCAGGATGCGCTGAAGGACGCCGAGCGCACGACGGATCGGTTGGCACGCCTGGTAGTTGCTCCGCTGATGCCAGGCGTCCTCCGTAAGGACCCGGACACGGTCAACGATCTGAACCGCGCCATCCAAACGAGACTGAAGGACGGCTCGGTCGCCGAGATCGACGTGTGGGCGGGAGACGGCACGGTCCTTTACTGCAACGAGCCCATCACCATCGGCAAACATTTCGCGACCACGTCCCAATTGACGGAAACCACTCAACATGACGTGACCAGCGCGGACATCTCCCTGTCGGACGAGACCGCTGACCTGCCGCCCAACCAGTGGTTCGTCGAGGTCTACGTGCCGATGAAACTGCCGGGCTACCGCACGCTGGCGTTCGAGGCCTACTACAGCGCGGACCAGCTCAACGAGCAGACCACCGCCCTGGCCACGGACTCCATCCTGCTCGCGCTGATTCCGCTGATCGTGCTGCAGGCCGTGCAGGTGCCCATCGCCATCTGGCTGACCAGGCGAGTCGGTCGCCAGGAGGCGGAACGGGCCGCGCTGCTCAACCGGGCACTGTCCGCGTCGGACCGGGAACGCCGGACCATCGCGGTGAACCTGCACGACGGCGTCGTGCAGGACCTGGCCGGGGTCGGCTACGCGCTGGCCGCGATCAGCCCCGCTGTGCCCAGCGGGCAGCGGAGCATCGCGGAGAGCTGCGCGACGTCGGTGCGCACCGCTGTGGACGCGTTGCGCCTGCTGATGGTGGAGATCTATCCGCCTGACCTGTCCGGTTCCGGCCTGCCGGACGCCATCGGTGGGCTCGCCCAGCCGCTGCGGGACAAGGGCGCCAACGTGACGATCGACGTCGGCACGCTGCCCACGCTGGCGCCGGAGAGCGCGGTGGCCGTGTACCGGGTCGCGCGGGAGACCATCACCAACGTGGCGAAACACGCCAACGCCAGCGAGGTGCGGATCATCCTGGCCTCGCACGACGGCGACACCGTCCGGCTGATAGTGATCGACAACGGCTCCGGCATCCCGCCGGACGCCTTCGACCGGCGCCAGGACGGCCACTTCGGCCTGCACATGCTGGCCGACCACATCGAGGACCTCGGCGGCATGTTCTTCGTGGCGCCCGGCCCGTCCGGTGGCACGGTCGTGGAGGCGATCGTGCCGGTGCAGCCCCTGGTGTGACAGGACCATGGCGCGCCCGCACCACACCGTCGGTGATCCGGCGGCGCGGTGCGGGCGCGCCGGCCTGTGCTCACGGGACGATCGCATGGATCCGTGCCTCCCCCAGACCTGTCCGGCCCTACGGCCAGGGTGGTGCTAACCCCTGCGAGGGATCTTGGGGCCATTGGTGACCTAGGTCCTGAGTCGGACACGGAAATCGGTGCCGATGCGCCATTCGGCGCCGTGAGCCGCCGGAGTCCCCCTCCATTTGGGCATGGCCTTCCCCCCAAGCCTGTCTGCCGTCGACCACTCGGACGAACCAGCCTTATGAGTACATGTCGACGGGGCGAGCCAAGGGGGCCAGGCGATGATCAGGATCAGGCTGTTCGGTACCACCGAGGTGACCGACGTCGAACGCGGCACGACCATCACCGACTTCCACGGTGTGAAGGCCAGGCAGATCCTGGCCATCCTCGCCCTGTACTCCGGTCAGTACCTGTCCAAGGCGAAGCTGGCCCGGCTGTTGTGGGACGACCGGGCACCGGACAGTTGGCACTCCACCCTGGAGGGTTACGTCTCGGTGCTGCGCCGCACCCTCGAACCGGGTGTCCGGCCGGCCCAGTCGATGATCATCACCCAGCGCGGGAGCTACCGCGTGCGGCCGGAGCGGATCGTCACCGACCTCGCCGAGTTCGACGCGCTCGTCGACCAGGCCGCGCACTTCGGCCCGCCCGCGTCGCTGCCCAAGCTGCTCGCCGCCCTGGGCCTGGCCAGGGGCGAGGTGTTGGCCGACGAGCAGTGGGCATGGCTGGGCGAGATCCGCTGCCGGTACCAGCAGAAAGTGGCGCAGACCTATGTCCGGGCCGGCCAGCAGGCGCTGGCCCTGGGGGACGCCGAGGCCGCGGCCGAGCTGGGCAGGCGGGCGCGGGACCTGGACTCGCTGGACGAGCGGGCCTGGACGCTGATGCTGGAGGCGTTCTGGATGGCCGGGCGCCGGTCGGACGGACTGCGCTGCTTCGCCACGCTGCGCACCACCCTGGCCACCGAACTGGGCGTCGCGCCGGGACTGCGGGCCCAGCGGCTGCACGAGCTGATCCGGCACGGCGAACCGGGGGAGTCGGCCGATCACGGCCGGCCCGGCGGCCGGCCACTGACGGTAGCCTGAGCCCGTGTTCGGTTGACGTTGACCCGCCAGAGGACCACCTGCTCGTCCGGATTCCGTTTCCGCTGGTTTCCCTTGGACGAGAAGGAGTTCCGACGTGTTCAGGTACGACGCCGTCAGCCACTTCCGCACGTTCGGCTATGTGGTGCTGCGCGGCCTGCTGGACGAGCCAGAGACCCGCACGCTGACCCATGAGGTGACCACCGAGCTGACCGCCGCGTTCGGCGGCCTCGGCACCGACGACGACCCCGACCACACCGGTGGCATCCGGGGCGACCATCTCCCGTTGACCGTCGACCGCGCCCCGCTGTCCCAGGCGCTGATGGCCGACGATCCGCGCCTGTGCCACGGCGCGGCCGAACTGCTCGGTATTCCGGTAGTGCCGACGCCTCCGGTCGCCACCTGTTTCACCAGCAACGCGGACTGGCACACCGACCACGGCCCGGCGCTGGGCGGTGTGCGGTTCCTGGCCCACCTGGCGCCCCGCGCGGCGGCCGACGGCGCGCTGCGGGTGATCCCCGGTTCGCACGAGCCCGGCTTCGCCGCCCGGCTGCGCGCCCACCGGGCCGCCGACCCGGCCGCCCAGGGCTTCGCCGGCGGGCCGGTGCCGCACGTCGTGGTGCCGACCGAGCCCGGTGACGTGATCGCCTTCGACGCCCACCTGTACCACTCGTCGGCCGGCGGGCGGCGGCGGTTGGCGTGGACGGTCGACTACCTGCCGTGGCCGGGCCTGGCCGATCCGGAACGGCTTCGGGTCACCCGGGAGTTCGCCGCCGAGTCGGCGGACCACGGCGACCGGTATGACGTCGGCCGCTGGCCCTCGTGGCAGGAGTGGCTGGCCGGGGCGCCCGGCGTGCCGTCCAGGATGCTTGCCGTGCAACGGTTGCGACTACTGGGCGTGCTAGGGTGACCGGCATGTCGAGGCAGCAGTACTGGTTTACACCTCCGGCCCGGGTTGGGTCGGCGGGCGATCAGGCGCGCTGACCAACCAAATCCGAGCCGGACGATGAGCCGGCTCGGACCTCGCCCGGGGCGGCTCGCATCGCGAGAGGACGCCCCACGTCATGCCAGTCACCACCCCGCGCAAGCTGGACGACCACCGGATCACCGGGGTCAGCCCCCTGATCTCGCCGTCCCTGCTGCGCTACGAACTGCCCGCCGACGACGCCGTCGCGGCCACCGTCACCCGTGGCCGCGACGGCGTCGTGGACGTCCTGGACGGACGGGACGACCGGCTGCTGGTCGTGGTGGGGCCGTGCTCCATCCACGATCCGGACGCCGCCCTGGAGTACGCCCACCGGCTGGCCGACCGGGCCGCGACCCTCACGGGCGAACTGGTCGTCGTGATGCGGACCTACTTCGAGAAACCGCGCACCACCGTCGGCTGGAAAGGCCTGATCAACGATCCGGGCCTGGACGGCGGTTGCCAGGTCAATCACGGCCTGCGGCTGGCCAGGCGGCTGCTGCTGGACGTGTCGGCACTCGGCCTGCCGGTCGGCTGCGAATTCCTCGACCCGATCACGCCGCAGTTCATCGCCGACGTGGTCAGCTGGGGTTCGATCGGCGCCCGCACGTCGGCCAGCCAGACCCACCGGCAGCTGTGCAGCGCCCTGTCCATGCCGATCGGCATCAAGAACGCGACCAACGGCGACGTCACCGACGCCGTCGACGGCATCCGCGCGGCGGCCGCCAGCCATGTGTTCATGGGCATCAACGCCGACGGCCTGGCGGCACTGATCTCCACCACCGGCAACCCGGACTGCCACGTGGTGCTGCGTGGTGGCGGCGGCGGACCGAACTACTCGGCCGAGTCCGTGGCCGACGTGCTGGGCCGGCTGCGCGCCGCCGGCCTGCCGGAGCGGGTCATCGTCGACGCCAGCCACGGCAACAGCGGCAAGGACCACACCCGGCAGCCCGGCGTGGTGCGCGACGTGGCCGGGCGGATCGCACGGGGGGAGCGGGGTGTCGTCGGACTGATGATGGAGAGCTTCCTGGTCGCCGGCCGGCAGGATCTCGGCCCGGCCATGACCCGCGGCCGGTCGGTCACCGACGCCTGCCTGGACTGGGACACCACGTCGACGCTGCTGGGCGAATTGGCGGACGCGGTGCGCGCCCGGCGGGCCTGAGTGCCGGGCGACTGTTCCGTCTGGTCAGTGGTTGCTACGTGTGGGTGACGCGGTGGACGGGTGTTCGGATTCAGCGGGTCGTTTCACCGATCCCGTCCGCCGTGCCACAGTGGACCGGTCCACTGTGACGCTAGATGGTGTAAAGGCTGATCTCGTCGGCCGGCGTCAGGGACGCGGCCGGTTCGTCGCCCGCCTCGGCGAACGCCTCCAGCGCGGCCACCAGGTCGCGGCGGCGGCGGTCGGGCATGCGGGCGACGATGCTGGCGATCTCCTCGCGGCGCCTGCTGGTGGCCTCGCTGACCACGCCGGCACCGGCCTCGGTCAGCTCGACCACCACTTCGCGCCGGGACGACGGGTTGACCTGCCGGGAGGCCAGTTGGGTGGCGATCAGCCGGTCGATCATCCTGGTCGCGGTGGACGGGTTGACGCCGAGGTGCTCGGCCACCATGGCCAGCTTGAGTGGTCCGTAGTTGAACAGCACGACCAGCAGCCGGTACTGCGGCAGGGTGATCGAGTCGTCCACGGACGCGATCGAGCGGGCGGACACGGCGACCAGCAGCCGGGACGCGGTGAGCAGGGCGTCGGTGACCGAGTCGGCGTCCATGCCTCCGGTGTCGTGGCCAGGAACCATGTGTCGTTTCTACCGGATGAACGGCGTCGCAGCCGTGCGCAAGTTTTACATGTGGCACTTATGGAGTCGGCACGAACGTCACCTCGGCGAACCCGATGGTGACCGGCCGGTCCGCCGGGTAGGCCAGGTCGCGGTCGAACACCCTGCCGACCGCGTTGCCCGCCACGTCCTCCAGTACCGGATCGACCAGCAGTCGATGCCGCCCCGGCTGCCACGGGAGGGCGGGCGTCAGCCGCCACGCCCGTTCGCCGTCCCCGGTCACGGCTGTGCCGGCGACCGGACCGGCCGGCCCGGTCACCCGCAGGCACCGGCCCAGCAGGGCGCTGTCCAACGGCCGGCCGAACGCCACCGCGAATGGTTCCCGACTGCCGGCCGCCGGCACGGTGGGGCGCCAGGCGGCCGGGTCGACGTGGCCGCGCAGGTCGTCGCCGACCTGGTAGCTCCGCTCGGCGCCGGTCACCAGTGGGGCGCCGGTGGCGTCGCGGAAGCCGGCGTCCACCACGAGCCGGACGCGTTCGCCTGACCGCAGCGGATAACCGGCAGCGCGATGACCGGCCAGGCCGCGCTTGATCCTGGCCGGGTCGAGCAACACCGTCAGCCGGGTGTGGTCGGCATTCCACAACTCGTACTCGGTGGGCAGCAGGGCGTGGGCCGACACCGTGCCCGCGTCGTCGACCAGCCGGACGCGGGTGGCCGCATCGCCATCGCCCATCGGCGCGGTGAACGACACGTAGCACCGGAGCAGGTTCCGCGGCACCACGTCGACCGTCGGATGGATGGCCGCCACCTCGGCGGTGGGTGACACCGTCCTGGCCGGGCGGGTGAGGGTGGCGAGCACTGTGCCGGCCGACGTGACCGTGTACCGCGTGCCGGCCACGAACCCGAACCGCGGCACGAAGCACAGGTCGCCCTCGTCGTCCACCAGCGTCCCGGCCATCGCGGGCGCCGAGACGGCCGCGCTGCTCGGCCGCACCTGCGGGTCGGCCACCGGTTCGGCGAACCGGACGCAGTCCCGGCCCGCGCAGCGGGACCATGCGACCGCGACCACGCGTCAGCCCTCGGTCACAGCGCGGAGGTCTTCAGCGACCGCAGGTGCTGCCGGCCGTCGTCGTCGGCCCGGAGCGCGAGCACGAAGCCGGTACCGAGGTTCGCCAGGCGTCGCACGCCCCGCAGTTCCTCGGTCCTCCTGGCCACCCCGACCGGCTCCTGCGGCTCGGTCAGCGGGGCCTGGCTGTCGATGTCCCGGCAGGCGATCTTGACCAGCCCGTGCGCGGTGTTGGCCACGAGCAGGTACTCCTCGCCATCATCCACATAGGACACCATGTCCAGCGGCTGATTGTGCGAGCCGAGTTCGGCCACCGTGCGGCCGACCGTCTTGGTGCCTGGCTGGAGGTCGGCCAGCGGGAAGTGCACCACCGGCGTGCACGTGTAGCTGGCCAGGATGCTGCGGCCGCCCTGGTACGGCACGAACGCGCGGATCGGCGCCGCCGTCTCCCACCTGCCGTGCGACACGTGGAAGATCTCCAGGTTGTTGGCCGCCGCCTCGTCCTGGAACGGGAACGGGATGCGGCGCAGCTTCGACGAGAACTCCTCGGCGGACAGGCCGGCCACGAGCAGCGAGCCGTCGGTGTAGGCCATGTCGGTGACCGTCGCCGCGCGGATCGGGCTGCGCACGATGCGGACCGTACGGGTGCCGAACTGCACGTCCTCGCCCTCGTCGCCCAGCGGCAGGGTGAAGTCGATGCGCTCGTCGTCCTCGGCCGGTGCGTCGGCGATCGTGGTGGCCGCGTACCGGACGTCGGTCAGCGGCACGTCGGTGATCGACCCGTCCAGCGCGCCGATCCGGACCAGCACCGCCGTGGCGTCATCGCCCCTGCCACGCAGTACCGACAGGTACACGTTGCGGGACAACGGGTGTACGGCCAGGTCGCGGATCGCGACGTCGCCCGCGTCGCAGCCGAGATAGGACCCGACCCGCGCGTCGACATCGTCGATGTCGAAGGGTTCGGCATTGTCCGTCGACCCGGCGTCCGCGATCTCGACGGCATACACCGTCGCGGCCACGTTGTCCGCCAGGAACAGGATGCCTTCCGGCCCGAACGTGATCGGCCCCGCCGACCGCAGCTCGACCGTGCCGACCGTCAGCCCGTACTCGCCCACCGCGACCTCCTCGCCATGACGTCAACCGGAGCCGATGCTACGCCCGCTCAGCCATGCCGCGAGTACGGCCGCCTGGCTGCGATCGACGTCCTTGGTGGCGGTCAGGAGCGTGAGATCGCCCTCGGCCGCCAGTGCCCTGAGGTGGTCGGCGGCCGCCCGTCGTGCCGGCTCGGCCAGCTCCGCGAGGTAGCGGTCGCGGAACTCGGTGAACAGCGCGGGATCGTGGTTGTACCAACGGCGAAGTTCGGTGGAGGGCGCCACGTCGCGCAGCCACTCGTCCAGTCGGGCGGCGGTGCGGGTCATGCCTCGGGGCCAGACCCGGTCGACCAGCACGCGGGTGCCGTCCGACGGGTCGGGGTCGTCGTAGACCCTGCGGTACGTGATCGTGCCGGACATGGTCCCGCCAGCATACCGGCCGGGCGAGTCGGGGAACGCCAGCCGTCCCGATCGACAGGGAACGTCCAAAGTCGACCGTCCGTCATGGATCACAGAGTTCGACCCGACTCGTTCCGGTTCGCCCTGATGGCCCCATTGGCACGAAGGGGAACGCGACAGCCGCGCCGGTTTCCCGCCGGTTCGTCGACGCTGCCCGACTGGCGGGCCGGCCGCGCACCGCTGCTGTCCGGGGTCACCGTCGAAAGGCAACCGCGATGGCCGGCCGACCCGCGCACCTGCCGACCACGTCAACGGTCGATTCCGCTGAGCGCCGGCCCGCCCCTGGTCAGCAGCCGTGCTTCACCCGTCGGACAGGCGACGTTCACGGCATCTTCGTCCACCACTGGCAGGTTCTACACGACCCCGAGCCTTGAGGAGAATCCATGTCGGACGACCCGAAACCCACCGTCTCCCGCCGAGGTGTACTCGGTCTGCTCGGCGCCGTCGGCGCGGGAGCCGCCGCCGGTCCACTGCTGGGCGCAGGCACCGCGGCCGCCGCCGGCCATCAGGTAGCCCCGACCGTCGGCGCGGGCGCCACGCCGGTGCAGGGCCTGCACCTCACCTTCGGCCGCGACCCGGCTCGGTCCATGGTCGCGTCGTGGATCACCGACGGCCCGGTCGACCAGCCGAGGGTCGTGTTCGGCACGCTGGACGGCGGTTTCGGCGCCGGTGCGCAGGCCGAGACCCGCACGTACGTCGACGGCACGTCCGGCCGCACGGTGTTCGTCCACCACGCCGAGGTCGACGGTCTGCGGCCCAACACCGAGTACATCTACTCGGTGCAGCACAAGGGCGCCACGCCCGACGCCGCGACTTTCCGCACCGCCCCCACCGGCCGCGCGCACTTCACCTTCACCAGCTTCGGCGACCAGTCCGCGCCCCAGGTGACGTGGGAGCCCAACGGCACCGTCGGCCTGGACGCCAACTCGACGCCCGCCACCAAGGACATCGTGACGGGCATCGAGACCGTGGGCCCGCTGTTCCACCTGCTCAACGGCGATCTGTGCTACGCCAACCTGGACGTCGACCGGGTGCGCACCTGGAACAACTTCTTCACCAACAACACCCGCTCCGCCCGTTTCCGCCCGTGGATGCCGGCGGCAGGCAACCACGAGATCGAGCGGTCCAACGGCCCGATCGGCCTGGACGCGTTCCAGACCTACTTCAAGGTCCCGTCCACCGAGTCGGATCCCGAGTTGGCCGGCCTCTGGTACTCGTTCACCGTCGGATCCGTGCACGTGATCGTGCTGCAGAACGACGACAACTGTCTGCAGGACGGTGGCGACGTCTACATCAACGGCTACTCCGGTGGCCGCCAGTTGGCGTTCCTGCGGCGTGAGCTGGCCGCGGCGCGCGCGTCGCGCGACATCGACTGGATCGTCGTGGCGATGCACCAGGTGATGGTCAGTTCGTCGGACGCGAACGGCGCCGACCTCGGGCTGCGGGCGAAGTACGGGCCGCTGTTCGACAGGTACGGCGTGGACCTGGTGTTGTGCGGGCACGAGCACGACTACGAGCGGTCGCTGGCGGTTCGTGGGGTGGTGTCCGGCAGCGAGACGCTGACGCCGAATCCGGTGTTGTCCGCGACCGATGTGATCGATTCGAACCACGGCACCGTGCACATGGTGCTGGGCGGCGGTGGCGTTTCCGGCACCACCAACCAGGCCTTCTTCACCGACGGGACCGCGAAGGTGATCACGTCGGTGTCGGCGACGGCTGACCCGACGTCGGGCAAGCGGGTGTCGACGTTCATGAAGGAAGAGGCGGTGTGGAGTGGGGTGCGGGACCTGGAACACCCGTACGGCTTCGCTGCCTTCACGGTCGACCCGGGCCGCCACCCGGGCGACACGACCCAGCTGTTCGTCACCTACTTCAACGTCAACAAGCCCTCCGGCGAGTTGTCCGTCTTCGAAAAGTTCACCCTCCACCGCAAGCGCGCCGACGGCTGATCCGCAGCCCGCTTCCCGGCACCCCAGCCGACCCGGCTGGGGTGCCGGCGTGTGTCGTCCCACCAACGGCCAACTCGGCACGTCCTCCAGCCGATGTCCGCGCGTGCGCTGCACGGCCCATCGGCGGTGCGGGGCGACGAAGCGGGTGCCCGCTGTAGCATCCAGATCCACCGGAGGTGTGGGCGTGCGAAAAGTCGTCGTGTACGAGTTGTTGTCCCTCGACGGGGTAGCCGAGGACCCAGATGGTTTCTTCGCCGACTGGGACGATGCGATGGACGCCAACCTTGCCGCCGTGATCGCGACACAGGACGCGGTCATTCTCGGTCGCCGTAGCTACACCGAGTGGGCGCAGTTCTGGCCGAGCAGCCAGATCCAGCCATTCGCGACATTCATCAACGCCGTTACGAAGTATGTCGCGACATCGACGCCCCTTGACCGGGAATGGGCCAATGCGACCGTGCTCGACGGCGGGCTGGTCGAATTCGTCCGGGATCTCAAGCAGCAGAGCGGCGGCGATGTCGGCGTCCACGCGAGTATCTCGGTCGCGCAGGCGCTGCTCGCCGCCGATGTCGTCGACGAGCTCAGGCTCGTGATAGCGCCGAGGATCGCCGGCCGCGGACGACGACTCCTCGACGGCTTGCCATCGATTCGGCTCGAATCGATCCACAGCGAGATCTCACCGACCGGCTATCTGCTGGTCGCCTATCGCGTTGTTCGGTAGAGCCGGCCGCCGTGCTGGTTACTCGGTGGGAAGATGCTGACTATCCATTGTGGATAGGGCGGCGGGCCGGCTAGGCCGCACCCTCCGGCGCAGGCACCCCGGTCGTACCTTCGAGGTCATCCAGCGACGGGCTTCGCACCGTCTCAGTCGTCCGTCAGCCGGTCGACCCGCCGCAGGGCCACCGGTGCCACCGTCTCTCGCGTCACCGGACCCCCGCAGTGGTGACACAGGTGGTCAATCCGCACCTGATGTCCACACTCGTGCCGGAACGCCACCGCAGGCGCATCCACCGCCCACCGATCTCCCCACTCCGACAACCCCCGCAAGATCGGATACAACTCGTCCCCGGCGGCCGTCAAGTAGTACTCGTACCGAGGCGGATGCTCCGAGTACAGCCGCCGCTCCACCACGCCGGCAGCCTCCAACTTCCGCAGCCGCGAAGCCAGAATATCCCTGGTCGCACCCGTGTAGGCCGCGATCTGGTCGAACCGGTGGACGCCGTAGTTGAGCTCCCGGACGGCGAGCAGGGTCCACCGCTCGCCGATGATCCGCAGGGCCGCCGCGATGGAGCACGGCCGGGGCATGCGCGGCGCCTCGTCGAAGGCGAAGGCGGGGCCCGTCAGCGGTTCCGACGTGTCTGCCATGAGCCCAGCATAGTCGGTTGTGTTTTTCGACTGACAACGCTACCGTCGTCGGGTGTCAGTCGTAAAAGACGACCCACAGGTCGGCCGGGCCACGAACACCAGAGCCCTCGCCGTCCTCATCCTCGGCAGCTTCGGCGTCTTCGTGGTCTTCCTCGACACCACGATCGTCAACGTGGCCTTCGAAACGATCAGTCGCGGCTTCCACACCACCACCGGCCGTCTCGCCTGGGTGCTGAACGCCTACAGCCTCGTGTTCGCCGCCATGCTGATCCCCGCGGGCCGCCTCGCCGACATCCTCGGCCGGCGCCGCCTCTTCCTCACCGGACTGATCGGCTTCGCCGTCACCAGCGCACTCTGCGGCGCCGCCCCCAACGCGGGCATCCTGATCGCCGGCCGCGCCCTCCAGGCGATCTTCGCCGCGCTCGTCCTCCCGACGTCGCTCGCCCTGATCCTCCCCGAGTTCCCCCCACAACGCCGCCACATCGCCGTCAGCACCTGGGGATCGATGGGCGGTGCCGCGGCGGCCTGCGGCCCCACCCTGGGCGCGCTGCTCACCGAGTTCGCCAGTTGGCGCTGGGTCTTCCTGGTCAACGTGCCCGTCTGCGCGGTCATCGTCGCCTTCGGCTGGCGCCTGCTGCGCGAGTCCAAGGATCCCGACGCCCACAAGATCCCCGACCCGACCGAAGCGTTGCTCGTCGCCGCCATTCCCGCCGCGCTGAGCTTCGCGATCATCGAAGGACCCGACCGGGGCTGGTCGGATCCGCGCGTCATCGGGGCGTTCGCGTTGGCAGCCGTCCTACTCCCGGTATTCCTCTGGCGGATGCTGCACAGCGCCGCACCCGTCATGGACCCCGCGCTGTTCCGGGTGCGGCAGTTCCGCATCACCAACGCCGCCACCGTGCTGTTCGGCACCGCCTTCTACGCCTACCTGTTCGGCAACGTCATCTTCCTGCAGACCGTCTGGCACTACTCGGTCCTGCGCGCCGCCCTCGCCCTCGCCCCCAGCCCGCTGCTGGTCACCCTCGTCGCTCGCTACGCGGGCCGCCTCGCCGGGCGCATCGGCTACCGCTCCGTGCTGGTCACCGGCGCAATCGGGTACGCCGCCGGCATCTGCTGGTTCGCGCTCACCGTCACCACCCAGCCGCACTGGCTCGCCCACTGGCTGCCCGGCGCCGTCCTGACCGGCATCGGCATCGGCATGACCCTGCCCGTGCAGTCCGCCGCCGCCACCCACGACCTGCCACCCGCCCGCTACGCCGTCGGCTCCGCGGTCAACTCCAGCTTCCGCCAGCTCGGCGCCGTCCTCGGCATCAGCGTGTTCGTTGCCGTCCTCGGCACACCGACCGCGGCCACCGTCCTGGCCGACTACCACCGCGTGTGGTGGGTCGTCGCGGCCCTCGGGCTGGCCGCCGGGCTCGTCTGGCTCCTGCCCAACCGCACGTTCAGCCAACCGTCACCTTCGACGCATACCGTGTGAGCAGGCAGAACGGAGCCCGGCATGGAGTTGCGCCACCTCGAGTCGTTCCTGGCCATCGCCGACGAACTGCATTTCGGCCGCGCCGCCGCCCGGCTGCACATCTCGCAACCGTCGCTGAGCCAGCACCTGCGGCACCTGGAGCGGTCGATCGGCACCCGACTGGTCGACCGGGGACCGCACCAGGTGGCGCTCACCGCCGCCGGCCAGGTGTTCCGGGCCGAGGCGCGCCGCCTGTTGGACTACCTGCACGACGCCGTCGAGACCACCCGCGAGGTCGGCACCGGCCGGGCCGGCACGGTCCGGGTCGGCTTCAACTACCCAGCCGGCCGCCGCCTGCTGCCTGAGACGCTGAACCGGTTGTCCCGCAACCATCCCAGGCTCCGCCCGGTACTCCTGGAGAAGCGCTCCGGTCCACAGTTGGCGGAACTGGCGGCGGGTGAACTGGACATCGCGCTGGTGTTCGGCACGCCGGCCGATCCGTGCTTCGCCAGCCGTACCGCGTTCCGCACGTCCCTCATGGCCCTGGTCGGTGCGGGCCACCCGCTGTACGGCCGCGACGACGTGACGTTCACCGAGCTCGCCGACCACCCGTGCATCCTGTTCGGCCGCGACCTGAGCCCGGCCGCCCACGACGCCCTGACCGGCGCCGCCGAATGTGCCGGCACCACCCTCGACGTGGCGGACGAGGTGGACGACTCGATGGCCACGGCCATGGTCGTGGCGACCGGCTCGGTGGTGGGCTTCGCGTCGGCGATCCGCGCGGTCGAGGCGGCCGGCATGGGCCTGTGGGCGGCCGCTCTGGTCGACCCGGAGCCCGTGCTGGACGTCAGCGTCGTGTGGCGGGCGCGGGACGTGGCACCGACTGCACACACCTTCCTGTCGTGCCTGGCGATTGCCTGAGCCAATCGCACGATTGGCAGATCCACCTTGTCCCACAACGGAAACGTCGCGACTCTCCAGAGTGTGAACCTGACGATTCTGGGCTGCCGGTCCGGCATGCCGGCCGATGGCCAGGCCAGTTCCGGCTACCTGGTCGCCGACGCCACCACGACGCTCCTGCTGGACTGCGGACCCGGCATCGCGACCGCCCTGAGCGCCATCACCACCCCGGCAGCACTGGACGCGATCGTGATCACCCATACCCACCTCGACCACTGCTACGACCTGCTCCCGGTCGGCAAGACCCTGCTCACGTCGGCCCTGCGCTACCCGACCGTGGGCGAGCCGCCGCAGACCGACGCGACAGTGCGACCGATCCCGCTGTACGTGCCGGCCGGCAGCACACCGCTGTTCCACCGACTGGCCGAGCTGTTCCCGGTCACCACGGCACCGGTACTGGACCGCGCCTTCGAACTGGCCTTCGACGTGCGCGAATACCAGACCGGTGACACGGTCCGGGTCGGCAGCGTCGACATCCACCTGGTCCTGCTCGCGCACGCCGCGCCCAACTGCGGCGTCCGCGTCACGTCCACCGACGGCACCCTCGTCTACACCGGGGACACCGGCCGCACCCCGGCCCTGGCCACCCTGGCCACCGGCGCCGACCTGCTGCTCGCCGAGTGCACCCGCACCGAATCCGACTCCGGACCGCATGGCCACCTGTGCGCCGGGGACGCCGCCGACGTGGCGGAGTCGGCGGGCGTCGGCCGGCTCGTGCTGACCCACTTCACCTCCGCCGACCCCGACCGGCTGGCCGCCCACCGCGAGCGGGCCGCCGCCCGGTTCAACGGTCCGGTGCACATCGCGACGCCGAGTGCGAGATTCGCCGTCCGGCCTGGCACCATGCAGACATGACCGATCCGACAGGCAGCGGGCCCGGAACCATCACCCGGGACGGGTGTGCCGTTGACCTGTACCGGCGATTCCCGGTCCTCGGCGAGCCGGAACTGATCCACGACAACCTGCCACCCGGAGCGCGGGTGCTGGACCTCGGCGCCGGTGTGGGCCGGATCGCCGATCCTCTCGTGGCGCTGGGACATCACGTGGTGGCCGTGGACGACTCGCCGGAGATGCTGTCCCGACTACAAGGGGCGCGGCCGGTGTGTTCCCGCATCGAAACGCTGCACCTGCCGGAGCAGTTCGACGGGGTCGTCATGGCCAGCCACCTGGCCAACACGCCGACGGACGAGGAACGCCACGCCCTGTACGGGGCGGCCCGCAGGCACGTGGCACCGACGGGCATGGTTCTCGTCGAGTGGCACACACCGGAATGGTTCGACAGCCTCGGAATCGGCACCACGGAGCCCGGTGCACTGGGTGACGTCACCTCGTGGCTGCAGGTCCATGCGACCGACGCCGGCAGGGTCGACGCGACCGTGACCTACGCACTCGGGGACTCGACGTGGACCCAGCGCTTCCAGGCCCGCCGCTTCACCGAACCGGAACTGCGCGCCGACCTGGCAGCGTGCGACCTGGCGTTCGACGGCTACCTCACCGAGACGCGATCCTGGTTCCGAGCACGGCCGGTCAGCCGGCCATGACCCAGCGGATGCCGCCGACGATCGTCTTGCCGGCCAGGCGGACCGCCGTCGCCTCGGCCACCGGCAGGTAGGGCAGGCGCAGTGGCCACCGGGCCCACGGCGGCAGCGTGCTCACGGCCGTCGCGGCCAGCATCGCGTACGGCGGCCGCGCGTACAGCGGCATCGGGGTCCGCACCAGCATGAACCGGGCCGCCTCCCGCGCTTCCGGCGTGCCGCGCAGCTCGGGCCGGTACGACGCCAACTGCTCCGCCAGCTCCCCCCGGTCCATCGGCGGATCCGGCACGCCCATCGCCCGGGCCACCACCGCCATGTCCGCCACGTACTCGTCGTACCCGGCCCCATCCAGCCGCCGCGCGCCGAAGCGCTGGTGACAGCAGATGAAGCTGTCCACCTCGGCCAGGTGGACCCACTTCAGCAGGTGCGGGTCCCCGGCCTCGTACGCCCGCCCGTCCGGTGCCACGCCGCGTACCCGCCGGTGCACCGCCTGCACCGCGGCCACCGCACGCGACGCGTCGGCCGCCGTCCCGTACGTGGTCATCGCCAGGAACAGGCTGGTCCGCTGTAACCGGCCCCACGGATCGCCCCGGTACCCGGAGTGCTCCGCCACCGCCGCCATGGCCAGCGGGTGCAGCGACTGCAACAACAGCGCCCGCAGGCCGCCGACGAACATGGACGCGTCGCCGTGCACCACGCGGATCGGCCGGTCGGCCGGGAACCAGCGCGGGCCGGGCGTGTCGTGGATGCGGGACCGGTCGCGGTCGCCGTTCGGGCCGGCGACCACGCCGAACAACCCATCGCCGATCCGCCGCCTGATCGCCGCCAGGCCGGATGCCGGCTGCTGTAGCACCATGTTTCCATCATGCGCCGGTCCGCCGCCTACGCCGATGGAGATGGTGAGCACATGTTGACCTCCCACGACCTCGTCGCCTTCGTCGGCTCGGCCGACCTGAAGCGCGCCCAGTCCTTCTACGGCGGTGTTCTCGGTCTGCGGCTGGTGCAGCGGAACGACTTCGCCTGCGTCTACGACGCCAACGGCACGATGTTGCGGGTCACCGCCGTACCGGGCCTGGCCCCGGCACCGCACACCGTGCTCGGCTGGGCCGTGCCCGACATACGGTCCACTGTGGACGAACTGGTGAACCGGGGTGTCGAGTTCACCCACTACGAGGGCATGGGCCAGGACGACGCCGGGATCTGGCGGACCCCCGGCGGGGATTTCGTCGCCTGGTTCACCGATCCGGACGGGAACACCCTGTCGCTCACCCAGTTCGCAGGGTGACCTGCTCGGGCGTGCCGAACGGTGTCATGCACAGTACTGCGTCCGGTATGCGCAGGTCGTCCGCTGCCAACGCGGCCGCCAGGCCGGTGAGCGGCACGCCGGGGGTGCGCAGCAGCTCGGCCAGGGCATCCATGCGGTCGGGCGGCCCTGCCTCCAGCTTGCCGACCAGACCCCACACGTCCCACAGGATCAGCTCCTGGCCGTTCAGCGCGGCCAGGTCGAAGACCAGGTTGTGGGTCAGGTAGGGCCAGCCACGCAGGAACGCCACCGGCACGTCCGGTCCCACGGTGAACCGATCCGGATCGCCCGACCCCGATCGGCAGTGGGCCCAGGCATCCGCGCCGACCAGGAACTTCTCCCGAGGCACGTCCAGCAGGTCCAGTTCGACGCCGTCGCCGGGATCGACGTGACCGGCCGGCAGCTCCGGTTCGACCAGGCGCCACCGGTCGCCGTCCCAGATCTCGGCGATCACGTGGTCCAGGGCCCAGCCGGGCAGCAGGTAGGTGGCGAAGCCGACCCGCGCCCTGGCCGGTACACCGTGGTGGCGGGCCAGCGCGACGAACAGCAGCGTGGCGTCCCGGCAGCAGCCGACGATCCGTTCGGTCGGCGCGCGTTCGGCGCCGAGCGGGGCCGGGTTCAGCTCGTGCAGCCGGGCGAACATGTCGTCCGCGTACCGCAGGTTGATCTCGGCCTGCCGTTCCGCGGGGAAGCCGTGGTCGGTGATGTCGCCGTGGGCCCGGTAGTGGAACACGAGGCCCGACGTGGCGGCACGGATGTCCGCCACGTCAGGCCCCACGGTGTCCAGCCATGGCGCCGCCGCACCGGGATCGGAGAACCGGCTGTGCGTGCGATAGAGATCCATGGCTGCTGTTCTAGCTGGTGACACGGTGTCAGTGTCAATCCCGGTTCTGGAACGACGAACCGGTCTCCAGCAGCGTCTTCAGGTCGCTGAGCATCATGGACCACCCGCCGCCGGCCTCCATCGAGTCCCCGCCGACGGTCTCGGCGGTCACCGGCGCGTTGTCCAGCTCGTGCGTGACGGTGACCCGGCAGATCCCGCCGTCGGCGATCTCGGCGATCTCCCAGGTCACTCTCGTCGGCCCTTCGGCGGCCGTCGCCGGGCCGAACAGCGCCCGCCAGGTCTGCACGAGTCGGTGCGGCGGATCGACCGAGATGACCTCGCCGTCGATGATCACGTCGGGCGAGCCCGCGTCCCGCATCGCCTGGCTGGCCAAGCCGCGGTACGCGCCGCCCGGCCGCAGGTCGTACTCGGCGGGAGCGTGGTAGCCGTATTTGCAGTTCCACGCCGGGTCGACGATGGCGTCCCAGATGGCCTGGGCGGTCGCCTTGATGAACACCCGGTGGACCTGGACGACGGTGCTCGTCGCGGTGGACTCGGTCATCGCTCCTCCTCGGATTCCAGTTGGTTCTTGAGATCGGCCAGTGCGGTGATCTGGCGCTCGGTGAACTTGTCGATCCACCTGTCGTGGATCAGCCGGATCGGCACGGCGTTGAGAAAGTGCAGCTTCTCCCTGCCCGATCGGCGTGTGACCACGAGGTTCGCGTCCTCAAGGACCCGCAGGTGTTTCATCACGCCGAACCGGGTCATGTCCAACTCGGACTCCAGTTCGGTCAGCGTGCGGCCGTCACGCGCGAACAGCAGGTCGAGCAGGAACCGTCGGGTCGGATCCGCGAGCGCCTTGAACACAAGGTCGTCGTCGCTCACCCGGCCAAGATAGGTGACCAAATGGTCACATGTCAAGCCGTGGCGACGGCCACGTCACATCTGATTTCCTGCCACGCCGAACCGGTGGTTCGATCGACAGTGAGGCGGTTGGGCCGTCGGGCCCGGAAGGGGTGTCACACGCATGGTCAGGTTCGGATACAAGGCGTCGGCCGAGCAGTTCGCACCGGCCGAGCTGCTCCGCTACTCGGTGCTGGCCGAGGAGCAGGGCTTCGACTCGGTGTTCGTCAGTGATCACCTACAGCCGTGGCGGCACGACGGCGGGCACGCACCCGCCGCGCTGCCCTGGCTCGGCGCGCTCGGCGGCGCCACGGAACGGGTGATCATCGGCACGAGCGTCCTGACGCCGACGTTCCGCTACCACCCGGCCGTCGTGGCGCAGGCGTTCGCCACCCTGGGTTGTCTGTATCCCGGGCGCGTCGTACTGGGTGTCGGCTCCGGCGAGTCGATGAACGAGGCGCCGCTGGGCACCGAGTGGCCCGAGCCCAAGGTGCGCTTCGCCCGGCTGCGCGAGGCAATCGACCTGATCAAGCTGCTGTGGACGGACGAGCGGGTCACCTTCGATGGCGAGCACTACCGCACCGACAAGGCCACCATCTACGACCGCCCGGACACCCCGGTACCGCTCTACATCGCCGGTTCCGGCCCGGCCGCCACCCGCATGGCAGGCCGCAAGGGCGAGGGCTTCATCACCACCAGCGGCAAGGCGCCCGAGCTGTACACCGACACACTGCTGCCGGCCGTGCGCACGGGCGTCGAGCAGTCCGGCCGGACGATCGACGACATCGACCTGATGATCGAGGTCAAGGTCTCCTTCGACCCCGACAAGGACCGCGCACTGGCCGACACCCACTTCTGGGGCGCGCTGGGCCTGACGCCGGAGGAGAAGTCCGACGTCGAGGACCCGATCGAGATGCAGCGACTGGCCGACGCGCTGCCGGTGGAGCGCTCCGCCAAGCGGTTCATCGTGTCCTCCGACCCGGAGGAGCACGTCGCGAAGGTGGCCAGCTACCTGGAACTCGGCTTCACCCACCTGGTGTTCCACGCGCCGGGCCCGGACCAGGAGCGATTCCTGAAGCTGTACGGCGAACAGATCCTGCCCCGCCTCCGCAAGCTGGCCGCCTAGCCAATGCCTAGGCGGGTAGGCCGACCAGGTCGGCCATTCGATTCGCTGTGGCGGCGAAGAACTCGTCCGTCGGGTCGACGCTGCCCACGTACTGGCCGAACAGCTCGAAGCTGACCGTGCCGAACAGCTGCGTCCACGCGATGATCGCGGCGACCAGCACCTCGGCCGGCAGTCCCCGTGCGATCTGCTCGCCCACCTCCTTGGCCTGGCGCAACAGCGTCGGGGTGAGCGGGGCGCCGGTCGGCTCGGCCAGCCGGCCGGCGGCGTGCTCGTCGCGCAGTATCTCGATCATCATCAGCGGCACCCTGGCGGCCGCGCTGATCGTGTCTTCCGGTGCCTGGTAGCCGGGCACGGGGGAGCCGTAGATCAGGGCGTACTCGTGCGGCTGCGCCTTCGCCCAGTCGCGCACCGCATGACAGCAGGCCATCCACCTGGCCCTGGCGTCGGCCTTCGGCGCGGCCGCGTCGGCCTGTTCCACCGCCTCGCCGAGCGCGTCGTACGCGTCGATGATCAGCGCGGTGAGCAGGTCGTCCCGGCTGGGGAAGTACCGGTAGAGCGCGGACGACGCCATGCCCAGCTCCCGCGCCACGGCACGCAGTGACAGGCCGCCTGCGCTCGCCGTGGCGAGCTGGCGACGTGCCTCGTCCTTGATCTCCCGGATCAGCTCTGCCCTGACCCGTTCCCGTGCGGTACGAACGGCGTTCATGCGATCAGTGTGCCACAATCAGTGATGCCGCACAAATTCGAGAGCGGTGCTCTTGACAATGTACGTCCAGAAGTGTCTACTGATCTCAAGCGAGAGCGCCGCTCTCAAAGTCGACAGGGAGTCACGATGAACGAGCGCTACGTCCAGCCGGGCAAGAATCAGAACGTCTTCAACAACTCGGTCGCCGCCCTGACCAGGCTGGGCATCAGCGTCTGGGGCTCGCGGGTGCTGTCCGTGAAGGGCCGCAAGTCCGGTGAGCTGCGCAGCAACCCGGTCAACCTGCTCACGCTCGACGGCGAGCGCTACCTGGTCGCCCCGCGCGGCCAGACCCAGTGGGTGCGCAACCTGCGGGCGGCGGGCGAGGGCCAACTGCGGGTCGGCCGCCGCGTCGAGACGTTCGTGCCCACCGAACTGGCCGACGACGACAAGCCCGCCGTGCTCCGCGCCTACCTCAAGCGCTGGAAGATGGAGGTCGGCGTGTTCTTCGACGGTGTCGGCGCCGACGCGCCGGACGAGAAGCTGCGCGAGATCGCGCCCGGCTACCCGATCTTCCGCATCGCCACGAAGTCGTGAGCTCAGCTGGGCGCGACGGCCACCACGGCCTCACTCGTCGCCAGCACGAAGGTCAGCGTTTCCTCCAGGTACAACCGGACGGACGTGTCGGTGTGGGACAGGTAACCGATCGACACGTCCTGCCCGATGTGCAGGTCGAAGTCGCCGCCGCGGGTGGTCACCACGAACGCCCCGCTGATCGCGGGCGCCCACACGATCTCGCCGTCGCCCACCAGCCGCTGGATGTGTTCCAGCACCGGGTAACCGTGGTCGCGCGTCTCGCTGACCAGGGTGTACGCGTCGGCGCTCAGTGCGACCGAGTACGGCCCGTTCACACCGGCCACCCGTAGCGAGCTCAACGCCTGGGCGATCGTCTCCGGGTAGTCCCGCACGTCGCCCGGCAGCGTCAGGCCGGGATTGCTGGTTCCGGCGCGCATACCGGGGATGCCGGCGGCGGTGTAGCCCTCGAAGACCAGCCGGTCCTCGGCGAACGCCAGGTTGCGGGCCGCGTCCTTGGCCGGCTGCCAGTCCGAGTCCTGGGCGCCGCGTTCGGCGTCGTCGATCGCGTCCCGTTCCAGCTCGAACGGCACCCGCAGCTCCACCACCGGCCGCACGTCCCGCTGGCGGGCCAGCACACCCTCGGCCGGATCGTCGATGGCGTGCACGTGACCGGTGCCCACGGCGGCGAACTCCGGCCCGCTGGGCCCGTGCACGTCGACCACCCGGCGGGCGGCCAGGTGCCTGCGGATCGTCCTGGTGGCCTCCTCGTCGATCTGCGACCATGCCGTCGCGGAGATCGGCGCGAG
This sequence comes from Pseudonocardiaceae bacterium, assembly GCA_036491115.1. Classification (GTDB taxonomy): domain Bacteria; phylum Actinomycetota; class Actinomycetes; order Mycobacteriales; family Pseudonocardiaceae; genus DATEPR01. The sequence goes on along the minus strand of DASXCQ010000063.1, from coordinate 36,287 downwards.
TTCGCGATGCAGGTTATTCATGCTGCGAGGCCCCTCTCAGACTGCCGATGTGCAGTGATCCGTCACCGATGATCGTGGCCGCGGCCCCGGTCCGCTCGGCCAGGTCGGCCAGCAGCGGCGCGGACGGCACGAAGAACAGCGTGCCGGTGACCGCGCGGCTGAAGTCCAGCAGCCGGTCGTAGGTGCCGGGCGGGTCGCCGACGAACATGTTGGTGAGCATCCGTTCGATCGGCTCCGGCGAGCGGGCGTAGCCGATGAAGTACGTGCCGTACTCGCCGTGGCCGGGCGAGCCGAAGGGCATGTTGTCCCGGACGATGTCGATGTCCTCGCCGTCGTCGTCGGTGATGGACGTGAGCACGTTGTGCGCGTAGGCGGGCTTGGCGTCGTCGGCCAGTTCGATGTCGGACAGCTTGCGCCTGCCGATGATCCGTTCCTGCTCCTCGACCGGCACCGAATCCCAGCCGGCCATGTCGTGCAGGTACTTCTGGGTGATCACGTAGCTGCCGCCCGCGAAGTCCGGGTCCTCGTCGCCGATCGCCGTCGCGGTGGTGGCATCGCTGCCGGTCGGGTTCTCCGTGCCGTCGACGAAACCGAGCAGGTCGCGGTTGTCGAAGTAGCGGAAGCCCTGCACCTCGTCCGCGACCGTCGCGGCGGACCCGAGCATGCCGACCAGTTGGGTGGCCGCCTCGAAGCACATGTCCATCCGGGTGGACCGGATGTGGAACAGCAGGTCGCCGGGGGTGGCCACAGCGTGCCGGCCGCCCGCCCTGATCTCCCGGAACGGGTGCAGCCCGACCGGTTTCGGGTCGCCGAACAGCCGGTCCCAGGCCCGCGAACCGATGCCGAGGATGCACGACAACCGCGCCGCACCGTCCCGGAAGCCGATCGCGCGCAGCACTCCTGGCAGGTCACCGCACAGGTCGCGGACCGCCTGCTCCGCCGCTGCGCCAGGGCTGATCGTGACGACGAGGAAGATCGCCGCGTCGGTCAGGGTCGTTGCCACGGGCTGCGGCTCCGGACCAGCCGCTCCGGTCGTCGTCACGCCGGAGACGCTAGCAGGACACGCGGAATCTCACCGAGCCCGGCGCAGCGCGGCCGGCGGTGTGAAGTGGACCGTTTCCCTGGTGACTTCCCGCTCGGTCGCGGCGACCGGGCCCAGTCCGGACAACGCACCGACGACCTCGTCGACCAGCCCGGGCGGCGCGGAAGCACCGGCCGTCAGTCCGACCACGCGCGTGCCGGCCAGCCACTCCGGACGGATGCCGGAGGCGTCGTCCACCAGGTAGCCCGGCGTGCCCTGCCGGGCGGCCAGCTCGACCAGCCGCCGCGAGTTCGACGAGTTGACCGAGCCAACCACCAGCACCACGTCCGACTCGTCCGTGATCGCTGCCAGTGCGCGCTGCCGATTCGTTGTGGCGTAACAGATGTCGTCGGACGGCGCGCTGCGCAGCCGGGGGAACCTGGCCCGCAGCGCGGTGACCACGTCGGCCGTCTCCTCGACGGCGAGCGTGGTCTGGGTGAGGTAGGCCACGCGGTCCGGGTCGGTCACCGGCACGGTGGCGGCGTCCTCGGCGGTTTCCACCAGTACGGTCCGGTCCGGCGCCTCGCCCAGTGTGCCCTCGACCTCCTCGTGGCCCGCGTGGCCGATCAGCAGCACCGTGTCGCCCCGCTCGGCGAACCGCCGCGCCTCCGCGTGCACCTTGGTGACCAGCGGACACGTGGCGTCGACCACCTCCAACCCGCGCCGCTCCGCCTCGACCCGCACCGCCGGTGACACGCCGTGCGCCGAGAACACCACCACGGCACCGTCCGGCACGGCGTCCAACTCGTCGACGAACACCGCGCCACGCGCTTGCAGATCGGCCACCACGTGCGTGTTGTGCACGATCTGCTTCCGCACGTACACCGGCCCACCACGGCGCACCAACAGTTGCGCCACCACGTCGATGGCCCGCTCGACACCGGCGCAGAACGACCGGGGTGCGGCCAGCAGCACCCGGCGCGGCCGGTCGGCCACGGCGAGCCAGCCGGCCAGCACCGACCGCGCCACCTGCTGATCGGCCGGGTCCGCGGCGGCGATGCCCAGCCCGACCCGGCCGGACGTGCCGGAGACCACCGCGGCCAGGGCACTCGCCGGTCCCGCCGAGCGGCCCATCGGCCCGATTCGCAACGGCCCCCTGGCCACGGCCAGGCCCCGCCGCTCCAGTTCACCGGCCACCAGCGGCGCCGCCGGACAGCTGATCGGTGGCAGCCCGGGGCGCAGCAGTTCGTCGGCCACCACTACGGTCCGGTCGGCCAGCCGCTCCGGCTCGTGGGCGACGAAGGCGAGAATGTCGTGCGACATCAACTGCTGTCTCCCGTCAGTGGCTGCTGCTCATCAGTGGTCGCGGCGGGTGATCAGGTTGGCGACGGCGGTCAGTTCGGCCGCCGCGACCGGTTCCGGGTGCGTCATCATCAGGTGGCCCAACGCCTCCGCGAGTAACTCGTCCGCCGTTGTCTGGCTCCATGCCCGGCCGCCCGCCTGTTCCACCAGACCGGCGACGTGGGCCTGTTCGTCGTCGGTCAGCGGTTCGTCCTGGTGGTAGAGCGTGGCGAGTTCGGCCGCCTCGGGCGTACCGGAACACAGCGCGGCCACCACCGGCAGGGACTTCTTGCGGCTGCGCAGGTCGGAGTGCACCGGCTTGCCCGTCACCTTCGGGTCGCCCCAGATGCCGAGCAGGTCGTCCACCAGTTGGAACGCCAGCCCCAAGCGTTCGCCGAACCGGCGGAATCCGACGACCTGCTCGGCATCCCCGCCGCCGAACGCCGCGCCCAGCTCACTCGCCCGTCCCAGCAGCGCCCCCGTCTTCCCCTCCGCCATCCGCACGCACTCGGCCAGTCCGACGTCGGTCCGGCGCTCGAACGACACGTCCGCGTTCTGCCCGTCCACCAGGTCCTGCACGGCCGCGCTGAGCGATCGCATCGCGTCCGTCGCGGCCGGCTGCCCACTGGCCGCGAGCACGTCGAATGCCAGGGTCAGCAGTGCGTCCCCGGCCAGAATGGCCGCGTTCACACCGAACACATGCCACGCCGTCCGCCGGTGCCGCCGGGTGGTGTCGCCGTCGATCACGTCGTCGTGCAGCAACGAGAAGTCGTGCACCAGCTCCACCGCGACGGCCGCCGGCAGCGCCGCGTCCGCCGCCCCGCCGACCGCCCGCCCGGCCAGCAGCGCCAACGTCGGCCGCAGCAGCTTGCCCGCGTTCTCGTCCGCGGGCCTGCCCTGCTCGTCCCACCACCCGAAGTGGTAGCCGGCGACGGTGCGCGACGATGCGGGCAGGGTGTCCACTGCCTTGCGCAGTGCGGGAGTCACCAGTTCCGCGCCCCAGGCGAGCGTGTCGGATGCCATGTCACCGTCCTGTTTCGACATGTTCCAGGACGCCCAGCGCGTCGGGCACCAGCACGGCGGCCGCGTAGTACGCCGTCACCAGATACGAGATGACGGCCTGCTCGTTGATCTCCATGAAGCGCACCGACAGTCCCGGTTCGAGCTCGTCGGGCAACCCTGTCTGGTGCAGGCCGACGACACCGTGGTTCTCCTCGCCGGTGCGCATCGCCACGATCGACGTGGTGTGCCCGTCGGTGATCGGGATCTTGTCGCTGGGCAACAGCGGCACACCCCGCCAGGCCCGCACCACCTTGCCCTCGTACTCCACCTCGTCCGGATAGATGCCCCTGCTGGTGCACTCTCGGCCGAACGCGGCGATCGCCTTCGGGTGCGCCAGGAAGAACTGCGTCTTACGACGCCGGCAGAGCAGGTTGTCCATGTCCTCCGGGGTCGGCGGCCCGGACTTCGTCGGGATGCGTTGGGCCAGGTCGACGTTGTGCAGCAGCCCGTAGTCCCGGTTGTTGAACAGGTCGAATTCCTGGCGTTCGCGCAGGGCCTCCACGGTGAGGCGCAGTTGGTGTTCGGTCTGGTTGTGCGGTTCGTTGTAGAGGTCGGCGACCCTGGTGTGCACCTGTAGCACCGTCTGGGCGATCGAGAGCCCGTACTCCTTCGGCGCCAGCTCGTAGTCGACGAACGTGCTGGTGATCAGGTGTTCACCGGCGTGCCCGGAGGACAGGTCGATGCTGGCCTCGCCGTGCCGGTTGTGGTCGGGCCGTTCGCCGTCGGTGTGCTCGGCGATCGCCGAGGCCAGCGTGGGCTGGTCCGCGACGATCCGGTCGAACGCCTCCCGGCTCAGGATCAACGCGAGCACCGGGGTGAGCGCGATGGCTGTGCTCGGCCACGTGTCCCCGCCGGCCAGGGTGTCGTGGCCGATGTGGTCGCCGTCGGCCAGCGTCGCGACCGTGGCCTCGTCGCCGTACTTGCTCGGTTTGGTGGTGCCCACCTTGCCGTGCGCGACGAGGATCAGTGAGTCCGCCTGCTGGCCGTGCCGGGTGATCGTGTCGCCGGTCGCGTAGGTCCGCTGGGTGAACCGGCCGGCCAGCGTGGCGAGCAGCTCGACGTCGTCGACCGCCCGCAGCGCCGGCAGTTCGGCCAGCGTCGGGGCGACGACCTGGACGTCGTCGCCGGACACCGTGAAGCTCACCTTGCCGGTGCCCACCGGATAGGTGAGGCGCCGGTTCACCCGATAGGACGCGCCGGCCACGTCGACCCACGGCAGCGCGCGCAACAGCCAGCGCGGGCTCGTGCCCTGGGTCTGCGGCCGGGTTTTACTGGCGGTGGCGAGGTTGCGGGCCGCGCCGGCGGCGAGGCTGAGCTGCTGCTGGTCGGTGTCGTCCGCCGCCGGGCTGGTCATTCGCCACGCCCGAGCTCGACGTGCTCCAGGACACCGAGCGCGTCGGGCACCAGGATGGCCGCCGAGTAGTAGGCGGTGACCAGGTAGGAGATCACGGCCTGCTCGTTGATGTTCATGAAGCGGACCGACAGGCCGGGCTCGTACTCGTCCGGCAACCCCGTCTGGTGCAGGCCGACGACACCCTGGTTCTGCTCACCGACACGCATCGCGATCACCGACGTGGTGTGGCCGTCGGTGATCGGAATCTTGTTGCACGGCAACAGAGGCACGCCCCGCCATGCCGGAATCTTGTGCCCGGACACGTCGATGCTGCTCGGGTAGATCCCACGCTTGTTGCACTCCTGCCCGAACGCGGCGATCGTCTTCGGGTGGGCCAGCAGGTAGCCGGGGTCCTTCCACACGGATGCCAGCAGGTCGTCCATGTCGTCCGGGGTCGGCGGGCCGGAGCGGGTGGGGATGCGCTGGCCGAGATCGGCGTTGTGCAGCAGGCCGAAGTCCGGGTTGTTGATCAGCTCGTGTTCCTGCCGTTCGCGCAGGGCCTCCACGGTGAGGCGCAGTTGGTGTTCGGTCTGGTTGTGCGGCTGGTTGTACAGGTCGGCCACTCTGGTGTGGACCCGCAGGATGGTCTGCGCGATGGACAGTTCGTACTCGCGGGGCCGGAGTTCGTAGTCGACGAACGTGCCGTCGAGCGGGTGCTCGCCCTTGTGGTCCGATGCCAGGTGGATGCTGGCCTCGCCGTGTGCGTTCTGGTGCGAGCCGGCGCTGGCCGCGTGGTCGCGGATCGAGTCAGCCAACTCAGGGTGGTTGCTGATCAGCCGGTCGAGTGACTGGCGACCGAGCGAGAGGGTGATCACCGGGGTGAGCGCGGTGGCGGTGGAGGGCCACGTGGTGTCGGTGTTGTTGAACATCGCGTGGCCGAGGTGGTCGCCGTCGGCGAGCGTCGCGATGGACGTGAGGTCGCCGTACTTGCCGGGGCGGGTGGTGTTGACCTTGCCGTGCGCGATCAGGATCAGTTGGTTGGCGGCGTCGCCCTGCTGCGCGATCGTGTCGCCAGGCTCGTAGGTGGCCTGGGTGAACTGGCTCGCGATCGCCTCCAGGATTTCGGGGTCGTCGATCCCGCTCAGCGCCGGTAGTTCGGCCAGCGTCGGCGCGACGATCTGCACGTTGTCCCCGATGTTGCCGAACGCGATGCGCCCGTTGCCACTGGTGTGCCGCAGCCGCCGGTTCACCCGGTAGGTGCCGCCGCCGACCTGGACCCAGGGGAGCACGCGCAGCAGCCAGCGGGAGGTGATGCCCTGCATCTGCGGCGGGGTCTTGGTCGTGGTGGACAGATTGCGGGCCGCGGCAGTGCCGAGGCTCAGTTGTCGCTGCTCCGAACTGTCGTCACGATCCTGCTGCTGTACCGTCTGCGTCACTGCGCACACCACCGTTCCACAAGGTCGCCAGAGTTCTGGCCAAAAATGGAAAATTCCCGGACAATGAATGTGGGTCGTACCCGAATTACCCCTGCTCGGCGCCGTCTCCTGGGACGCTAGCACCGCCGCTCAGCCAGGCAAAGTCACCCGAAAGCGTTGCGGTTACGGGGTTTGACGACTCGAAAGAGGACGGTCGGCTCACTCATTCGTCGGTACCCAGGGTAATTGAGGGGGAATTGAGGTGAATGGCGCGATGGGCGACGGGTAATGGCGGTCCGCTGAAGGGGTGGCATTGCTCCGAACGAGCCACGGGTTGGTAGCCACCGTGGGTAGCTCGGGTCGGGATCGGATCTGGATGGTCTTGGGTTGGCCGTTGCGTGGTCGGGTCGTGGGTCGTGCGCGTGATTCGGCTGGTGGTGAGTTGGCTGGCGAGTGGACGACACGCGTGGTGGTTGGGGCGGGAGTGAGTTGGCCGGTTGGCGGACGACACGCGCGACGGTGGGCGACATGAGTTGGCCGTTAGGTGGACGACACGCGCGGCTGTTGGTTCGATTGGTTGGTCGCTGGGCTGAGGGCGGGCGTGCGGGGCGGCGTAGTGAGTCGGCCGGCTGGTGGTCGACACGCGGGACGGCGGGCGGAGTGGGTTGGCCGTTGGCTGGCCGGGTTGTCTTGGTTGTCGGCATGGTGGCCGGGGTTCGCCGTCCGGCTCGGGCTCCGGGCTCAATTCGACGGCTGGAAATGCGGCCGTGGTGACTGTGGGAGCACTGTACGCACCAGGTCGAGCTGCCAGGTCGAGGACTTGACCGGCGGAAACTACGAACGTGCACTGATTTCGCGGCACTCAACCGGCGATCCATCCGGTCAACGAACTCCGCAATTCGCTGGAAACGAATTGCCCACAAAGTCACCCAAGAGAACAATATCGTCAACTCGCCACCGGCCACCGCCATAAATCACAACAGCCTGGAACGAGACGGAGTCCTTGACATGCGCGCACGTTCAGCTGGCACCCGCAAGCACGCCGGTTGGGCGGCCGTCCTGGCGTTCGCCGGCGCCCTGACCGCCGTGACCGTCCTGTCCGCGCACGCCGCCGACGGCTACACCTGCGAGTCCGGCTCCTACAAGTCCGGCCTGGGTCGCCTCGGCGCCTTCGGCTGCGGCGGCACCGGCAGCACCAACGTCTTTGTCAGCGTCAGCGACGTCGTCATCTCGGGCACGGGCACCGAAGGCCCCGGCACCTTTTCTGTACCGACTTCGGCCCGAGCGGCGTCCCCCGGCGTCCCCGGTCACTGGGCAGGCGACTGCGGCCAGTCAGTGGCCTGCCAGGACGTGGTGCCGCCAGGAATCGGCGCTGCGGGATCGTACGGGGTCCTTGTCAGGATGAATGTGTTCAGATTCAGGTGACTTACCTTGTTGTCCGAGTTTCGGACGGCCCGCAGGGTTTCGTCCGCGTAGTGCCCGTCCAGGCCGGTCCACGTGCCGTCCGCCTCGGGGCGGAAGCGATAACGGCTGTCGTCGCCCAGCGGCGTTAGTTCCAGCCACCGGTCCGCCAGCAAACGCAGCGCAAAGCCGCGCGGGCCCCAGTACCACGGGCCGGTCAACGCCAACAGCTCCTGATCCACCTCGGCCATCGGCTCCCACTCCACCGGCACGAGCGGCTCCCGCGCCTCGACCTCGTCCACCAGGTCCGCCACCAACCCGCCGATCCGCACCCCGGCGGTCGAGTTCGCCACCGCCACCGCCCCCAGCCGCGCCTCCCGATCCACCCACACCGCCGCCACGAACCCCGGCATCGACCCCGTGTGCCCCACCAGCAACCGCCCCCGATCCCACATCATCTGCATCCCCAACCCGTATGACTCCGTCTCGTCGGCCACCGTCAACGGCGACGCCATCTCCTCCAACGACGACGCAGCCAACACCTCACCCGTGTCCCCACCCAGAAAATGAGCCCACCGGCCAAGATCCACCACCGTCGACCACAGCTGTCCCGCGGGCCCCATGCCCCGCGCGTCGTGCGCCGGCTCCGGCAGCACCACGTCCGCCCACGGATGCACCGCCCACCCGGACGCGTGCGGCGCCTCCGGCAGCGCCGTCGTCCGCCCCAGCTCCAGCGGCGACAGGATCTCCCCCCGCAACGCCGTCAGCCACGAATGACCCCGCAGCCGCGCCACCACCTCACCCAGCGCAGCGAACCCCAGGTTCGAATAGTGGTACCGCAGCCCGGCCCGGGTCCGCACCGTCTCGGGACCAGCAGACGCGATCTCCGACCACACCCGACCGTCACTGCGTTCCCACCACGAGCCAGGCGGCTCCGCCGTGATGCCGGACGTGTGGGCCAGCAGTTCGGCGATCGTGCGGTCGCCGAACGACGTGCCGGGCACATGAGTGGACAGCGGATCGCTGAGCGACAGCAGACCCTCGTCGCGCATCCGCATGATCAGCACGGCGACGAACGTCTTGGTGATCGACCCGATCCGGTACTGCGTGTCCGATGTCGGCCGCGACCCGGCCACCCGGCCGCGGGCGCCCGACCACAGCGCGGCACCGTCCCGCACGACCGCCGCCACCAGCGACGGCGCCCGCCGGTCATGCTGCTCGGTGGCGATCCGGTGGTCCAGGGCCTGTTTCGTGGTGTCCAGCATGGGCACACAGTAAGGCCCGGCCCCGAAGGGCCGGGCCTCATTGAACAGCGGGGTCAGCTCAGTGCGACGTCGTCGAAGTGCACCGTGCCCTGGGCGAACCATCCGTGGACGAAGACGGTCACGTGGGTGGTGGCCGCTCCCGTGGTGAACGTCGTGGTCAGCTGGGTGTAGGACGGCGCCGCCTGGGTGAAGGTGCTGGGGTCGGTGGTACCCGTCCCGGTGGTACCGATGAAGGCGAAGTTGCCCTGTACCCACGCACTCAGGGTGTACGTGTGGTTGGCCTGGACCGCCACCGACTGGGTGCACTGGGCGTCGTCCGAACTGGTCGCGGCTCCGGACAGGGCATGGGTGCCGGTGTGGACCGGGGAGGCGACGACACTGGCGGTGCCGGCGTCACAGGTCCACGGCGACAGCGCACCGGACTCGAACCCGCCGTTGGCGACCAGGCCGGTCGAGGGCGGGGGAGCGGTCGACGTCGGCGGAGTGGACGTGGGCGGGTTGGACGTCGGGGGTGGCGGTGCGACCGTGCCGCCGCCGGCCCCGGTGAAGCCGGTGAAGATCTTCGTGAAGTCCAACTTGGTCTGGGTGATCTCGCTGCACGACGGCAGGCCGTTGGCCGTTCCGCCGCACGGCTGGTCGCGGTCCACCGACCAGAACGCCAGCCGGCCGATCCCGTTGGCGTTGGCGAAGTTCACCAGGGTGTGCGCGTCCGCCTCGGTGAACACCTCGGACGCGTCGTCGTTCACACCGATCATCGGCGTGACACCGATGTTGGCGAACGTGTCCGACGGGAACACCGTCTTGACGAAGCTCAGCGTGTCCTGCGCCGCCTGGACGGCGAAGTTGCCCATCTCCGGTGTCGGCGAGTCGAAGCTCGGGCCGTAGTCCATCGTCATGATGTTGATCAGGTCGATCCGCGCGCCGTCGGCCTTCGCGTCCTGCAGGAAGGTGTCGCCGTTGCCGTCCGGACCGGTGGGCAGCACCGGGATGGTCACCGACACGATCAGGCCGGGATTGGCCTGCTCCAGCGCCGCGATGGCGTGGAACCGCAGGTTGATCGAGGTCGGGTCGGCGATCGCGGCACCTTCCACGTCGAAGTCGATCCGGGTCGGGTGCAGGGTGTTGATCACCGACTGGTACGCGGCGGTCAGCGACGCCTGGTTGGTGCAGCCCTGGGCCAGTTCGACCCCGCCCTCACCGCCGAACGACACGATCAGCTGGGCCCCGGCCGCCTCGGCCGAGTTGATGTCGCCGGTCACCGTCGGGTCGTTCGTCACCGGCAGCGTGTCGCCCCAGATCGGCGTGCAGCCGCTGGAGATGACGAACGCCGCCGTGAACGCCTTCAGCCCGCCCGTGCTGACGGCGGAGTTGAGTATCGGTTCCTGGTTGTTGGTCATGTCGACGTAGGGCGCGACACCGAAACCGGTGGCCGCCGCGGCGGTGTTGGTCGTGGCCAGGGCGGTGACCACGCCCAGCGGGACGAGGACCGCCACACCTAGTGCCGCGAGCCGTCCGGTGCGGCCGGCTATCCATGATTGACTGCGGGACATCGTCTCCCTCTCAGTACTGGACGATGATCTTGGTGAAGTCGTAGTCGTTCTGCGCGATGTTGCTGCACGTGCCGGGCGCCCATGGCTCGACGGCGCCCGCCGGGCAGGCGAAGTCGCGGTTGACGGACCAGTACGCGAACCACGCCGGGTGGTTGGCCCGCGCGAAGGCGAGCAGCTGGGTGAACGTGTCCTGAGTGAACAGTTCGCTCGGTTGATCCGTGTGGCCGTTCATGATCTGTAGGCCCAGGTGCGACCATGCGGTCGCGGCGGACCAGCCGAAGATCGTCTCCAACTGGCTGACCGCGTCGTTGGCGATGGCTTCGCTCTGGCCGACCTCGGTGCCGCTGGTGAGGCCCGTGTCGAAGTCCATCGCGTTGATGATGTCCAGCCGGGCGCCGGCCGCGACCGCGGCGCGGATCTCGTCCGTGCCGGTGCCGGGGAAGCCGACCGTCGTCATCGGAATGGTCAGCGACACCGTCAGGCCCGGGTTGTTGCGCTCCAGGATGGCGACGGCGCCGAACCGGATCGCGGTGTTGGTGTCCAGCGCGCCGTTCTCGTAGTCGAAGTCGACGCGGTCCAGGTGGTACTTGGTGATCACCTGCTGGTAGGCGGCGGCCAGCGCCGTGGAACTGCCGCACGTGGTGCCCAGCTCGGTGCCGTTGAAGCCGCCGAACGACACGGCGACGTCGCCACCGGCGGCGCGGATCGCGTTGATGTCGGCGGCCACGGCGGTGTCGGTGGACACCAGTTCGCTCGCGCTGCCGTCCCAGGCCGGCGTGCAGCCGCCGGAGTCCAGGACGAACGCCAGGTTGAACTCCTTCTCACCGGAGTTCGTGATGATCGAGCTGATCGGCTGCGGGTTGTTGTCCAGCGGCATGAAGTAGACGGGATGGGTGAAGCCGCCGGTCGCCGGTGGCGGCGCGACGGTCGTCGACGACGGCGGAGCTGTCGTGGGCGGCGGGGTCGACGTGGGCGGCGGGGCCGTGCCGGTGCCGGCCGGGCCGGTCAGGCTGACGTCGTCCGCCTCGTACGTGCCCTGGCCGAACCAGCCGTGCACGAACACCGTGACGCTCGTGGTGGCCGCTCCGGTGGTGAACGTGGTGGTCAACTGCGTGTAGGTGGGTGCCGCCTGGGTGAAGGTGCTGGGGTCGGTGGTGCCGGTGCCGGTGGCGCCGAGGAAGACGAAGTTGCCCTCCGCCCAGGCGCTCAGCGTGTACGCGCTGTTCGGCTGCACGCTGACGGTCTGCGTGCACTGCGCGTCGTCCGACGTGGTCGCGGCACCGGACAGCGCGTGCGTGCCGCCGTGTACCGGCGACGTCACGTCCGTTCCGGCGTCACAGTTCCAACTGGTCAGCCCGCTCTCGAAGCCCGGATTGGCGACCAGGTTCGCCGCTGCCGCGTCGGCCGGACCGGTCGTGGTGAGTACGGCGACCAGACCTCCGGCCAACGCCGCGGCGGCCGTCGCGGCGAGCCATCGGTGGGATCGCGATGAGGACGGCATGGATTTCTCCCTGGTCCGGGGAAGGTGTGACTTCGAAAGTGGACTAGACCACTGAACGGAGTCAAGGCACTGTCAACGGTCAACAGCGATTCACCAGACCGGCTGCCGCGCTGGTACTTACCGCAGCGTGAAGTCCGTGTGCAGCGGCAGGTTCACACTCGAACCGCCTGCCGACACGGCGAAGGTGCCCGCTTCGGTCCGCCACCCGGAATCCCAGTGTTGCCAGGCCCTCGGCGTCACGGCGACGGTCGCGGTGACCTCCTCGCCGGGCTGTGCGCCGACCACTCCGAAGCCGATCAGCCACCGCACCGGACGGTCCACCGCACTGTCCACACGGGACGCGTACACCTGGACCACCTCCTTGCCCGGCCGCGACCCGGTGTTGCGCACCCGCACGGCGAACCCGTCGGGCACGGTGTCCAGCGACAGGTACTCCCATGTCGTGTAGCCGATTCCGTGGCCGAACGGGTACGCGCCCACCGCGCCCGTCCGGTACCCGAGCCGCACGCCCTCGGTGTAGGGCAGCGCGCCCTCGGTCGGGGTCGTGGTCAGCAGTCCGTCCTCGGTCGCCGGCCACGTGGTGGGCAGGCGGCCGCCGGGCTCGCGTACCCCGGTGAGCACGTCGGCCAGGGCGGCACCGGTCTCCTGGCCGCCGAACCAGCTCAGCAGCAGCGCGCCCACGTCCTCCCGCCACGGCAGCAGCACCGGGGCGCCCGAGTTGACCACGACCACCGTGCGCGGGTTGGCCGCGGCCACCGCGCGCACCAGTTCGTCCTGGCCCTCGGGCAGCGCCAGGGTTTCGCGGTCGTAGCCCTCGCTCTCCACCTGCTCGGTCGTGCCGACCACGACGACGGTCACGTCCGACGTCCTGGCCAGCTCGACCGCGGCGGCCAGTTCGACGCCGGGATCGCGGCGCGGCCGGTCGAGCCCCAGCGTCAGGTTGGCGAACGCGCTCTGCGGATGGGTGTGGAACCGCAGTTCGACGTCCACCTCGGCGCCCTCGGCCAGCGACCGGGTCACCGACACCTCGGGGGCGCCGCCCAGGCCGCCGGAGGTCCGGTTGACCAACTCCTCGGCGAGCACGGTGACGCCGTCCAGGTCGAGTTCCACCCGGCCGGCCGCGGCCACCGCGAACCGCCACTCACCCGCCTGGTCGGCCAGGAACCGGCAGGACACCCGCACCAGGCTCGCGCCCAGTTGGCCGTCACCCAGCCAGGTCAGCCGCCCGGACCGCCGCCGCTCGTGCCGCAGCACCGAGCCGTCGGCTGCCACCCAGTGCACGTCCAGGCCCGGCTCGCCCGCCGAGTCGGTGACCAGGTCGACCGACATCGGTCGGGCCCGCTCCCGCAGTCGCGCGCCCACCGCGTACCCGACCCGGTCGCCCAGCGCCGCCCGCAGCCCGGCCAGCGGCGACACGACGTGGTCGGGCACCACACCGGCACTGCCACCGCCCTGCACCCGGGCCTCGCCGGCCAGCTGGCCGATGACGGCCACCCGGCCGGCGGATGCCAGCGGCAACACTCCGCCGGAGTCGTGCAGCAGCACCATGCCTGCGGCAGCAGCGGCACGCAGCCCGGCGGACAGCTCGGTCGCGGGGATCGGTGGCACGGCAACGGATTCGGTGCCGTCCAGCGCGCCGACCCGAGCCGCCAGGCGGAGCACCCGCAACACCTTGTCGTCCACAGTGGACTCTGGAACCGATCCGTCGCGCACCGCGGCGACCAGCGCGTCACCCCACGGCCCGCTCGGCCCCGGCATGACCACGTCCAACCCGACGAGAGCGGACGGCACGGTCGACTTGGTGGCGACCCAGTCCGACACCACCACGCCGTCGAACGCCCACTCGTCCTTCAACGGGCTGTCCAGCAGCGGGTTCTCGGTCATCGTGGCACCGTTGACACTGTTGTAGGCGGCCATCACCAGCCACGCGCCGCCCTCGCCGACCATCAGCTCGAACGGCGCCAGGTACAGCTCGCGCAGGGTCCGCTCCTCGGCGCGGATGTCCACGGTGAAGCGTTCGGTCTCCGACTCGTTGGCCACGTAGTGCTTCGCCGTCGCGCCGACACCGCGCTCCTGCAGACCGCGCACGTAGGCGGCGCCGAGCACGCCGGACAGCAGCGGATCCTCCGAGTAGCCCTCGAAATGCCGGCCGCCGAACGGGCTGCGGTGCAGGTTGACCGTGGGCGCCAACACCACGTCGACGCCCTTGCGGCGCGCCTCGCCGGCCATCAGGCCCGCGACGGCCCGCACCAGCGCCACGTCCCAGCTGGCCGCGAGCGCGGTGGGCGCGAGGAAGCCGGCCGACGGCGACAGCTCACTCCACGAGCTGCCGCGCACGCCCGCCGGGCCGTCGGACATCACCAGCGAACGCAGTCCGATCGCCGGTTCCGGTGGCAGGGACCAGAAATCCTGTCCGGTCAACAGGCGCACCTTCTGTTCGAGGGTGAGCCGGTCCCGTAGCTTCGCCAGATCGTCCTCGCCGACCGTCATGCGGCCAGCCTGCCATGACGATCAGCCGGTCGGCCAGATCATGTCGTGTAGTCCGAGTTGATGTGCACGTAGCCCTCGGTCAGGTCGCAGCCGTAGACGGCGAACTCGCCGTCGGCGATGCCCAGGTCGACCCGGATGATCACCTCGTCGCCCGACAGGTGCTTGACCAGTCGGTTCATCGTGGCGGCGTCCGGTCGGTCCGGGTAGACCTCGAAGTCGGCGAAGCCGATCCGCACCCGCTCCGGGTCGATGTCCGCCTCGTCCTCGCACTTGCCCACGGCCATGGCGATCCGGCCCCAGTTCGGGTCGCCGCCGTGCACCGCAGTCTTGACCAGCGGCGAGTTCACGATCGCCTTGCCGACCAGCTTGGCCTGTGCGGTGTCCCTGGCGCCGGTCACCCGCACCTCGATCACCGTGGTGGCGCCTTCGCCGTCGCCGGCGATCTCCTTCACCAGGTGCAGCGCGGCATCGTGCAGTACCCGCTCGAACTCGCCGAGGTCCACCGGGCCCGCCTGACCGTTCGCGAAGATCACCGCGCTGTCGCTGGTGGAGGTGTCGGTGTCGATGCTCACCGCGTTGAAGGTGCGCTCCACCACCGACCGGAAGATCCGGTCCAGGTCGGGTGGGGCGATCTCGGCGTCGGTGCAGAAGAACGTCAGCATCGTCGCCATGTTGGGTTCGATCATGCCGACGCCCTTGGCGATGCCGACCACGGTGGCGTCCCCGCACCGAAGGCTGATCACCTTCTGGCGGGTGTCGGTGGTCATGATCGCGGTGGCGGCCGCGGTGAAGTCGGTGCCGGTCGGGTAGGTGAGCCTGCCGATCGCCGACCGGATCTCGGGCATCGGGTACTCGACGCCGATCACGCCGGTGGACGCGATCAGCAGGTCGTCCGGGGCGCAGCCCAGCGCGGCGGCCACGCCGTCCCTGACCTCGGCCGCCTGCCGGGCGCCGGTCGCCCCGGTGGCCACGTTCGCGTTCCGGGACAACACAACGACGCCCCTGGCGCTCCCGTCCCGGCACGCCTGCCGGGACAGCACCACGCTCGGGCCGGCGAACCGGGATCGCGTGAACATGCCGCTGACCGCGGCCGGCGTGTCCGACACGAGCACCGCCATGTCGTCCCTGCCGTCGTCGGCGATCCCGGCCCTGCCGGTGTGCACGTGGAAGCCCTTGGGAACACCCGGTTCCGCCATGACCCATCAGCCCTCTCCGTCAGCCTGTTTTGACTATACGGTCGAGTGCATAATTAGTCGAGGCGATGGAGTCCCGCTGGAGCGTGGGTCAACTCCGCACCGCGTGATCGACCGGTGACGCCGCGTCCGGCTCGTCCACCTCCAGCGGCTCGAACCAGTCGGCAAGCACGAAGTCGTCCAGGTCGGTCTCGTCGTCCTCGTCGGCCTCGGCGGCCGCGTACAGGTCCTCGATGTCCACGCCGTCCAGCGCGTACTCGTCGAAGACCTCGAACATCCTTCTCAGCGGCAGCTCGTCGACCAGTCCGGCCAGATCGAGCTGGTGGCGTGCGGCTTGCTTGACCAGCCGGATGGCCAGCGCCTCGGCGACCGAACGCGGACCGTCCCAGTCCGGCTGGGTCAGCCGGTAGCCCAGGACGGCGGTGGCGACCAGGAACTTCCTGGCGAACTGGGCGGTGTAGTGGGCGGCGAAGCGGGGCGGCAGGTCGTGCAGCGCCCAGAGCACCTCCTGGTCACCGGCCGTCGAGCCGCTGTCCTCCAGGGTCTGCACGTCGGCGAACAGCTCGTCGGTGAGCACGTCCAGGCCGGTCATCAGGGCCCCGGCCACCAGTTCCGCGTCCTGTTCGCTGACCCGGTCGGCGTTCTCGGACTCGTCGTCCTCGTCGAAGCCGAACGCGTCGTACCCGAACGCGCCCAGTTCGCCCGCCGCATCCAGCAGCTGCTCGCGACGCTCGTCGGTGTCCGAATCGGCCAGCTCGGCGATGCCGTCCAGGTTGATCTCGATCTCGACGTCCTCGCCGGCATCGCCGTCGCCGTCCGCACCGGCCAGCGCGGCCGCCAGGTCCTCGTCACTGGCGATGACCTCGCATCGCCGCACGCTCCAGTCGGTCAGCAGTTCGGTGCGCTCCAACAACTCGCCCAGCACATGGCGGGCGGCGTCCTCGGCGAAGGCCAGCGCGGGGGCGTCCAACACCCAGGTGATCGAGGCGCCGCTGGCATGCACCGAGATCCGGTGATCCAACGGTTCGATCTCGACCCCGTCCGGGCCTTCGATGTCGGCGAGCATGTCGAGATTTTCGTCGAGCAGCGCGGCCACGCCGTGCCGCTGCAACGCGTCGAGAGCCGGGGTTCCCGCTGGGGGATCCACCTCGGCCGTTAGCTGGTATTCCACGTCCCGAAGTCTGACATCCGGCCGCTCGCCGGGCGCCGTCGACCCGCGGGGGTCAACCTTGCCGTAACAACATGACGGCGCCGTTCGCTGTGTTAGAGAGGGATGTTCGGGTCGTGTGCGGAGTCGGGTGGCACGGGGAGGCACACAGTGACTGAACAACACCGCCTCGTCGCCGGTCGTTATCGACTCGGCGAACGGGTCGGCGTGGGTGCGATGGGCATCGTCTGGCGCGCCAGGGACGAGCGGCTGCGCCGGACGGTGGCGGTGAAGCAGTTGCTGCTACAGCCCGGCCTGGACGCGGAACAGGCCGAAGAGGCACGGCAGCGGGCCATGCGGGAGGCCAGGATCGCGGCCCGGTTGCAGCACGTGAACGTGGTGGTCGTCTACGACGTCGCCGAGGACGACGACCAACCGTGGCTGATCATGGAGTATGTGCCGTCCCGCAGCCTGGCCACGGCGTTGCGGAACGGGCCGCTGACGCCGTTCGCGGTGGCCGGCATCGGCGCCCAGGTGGCCAACGGGCTGGCCGCGGCCCACGACGTCGGCGTGGTGCACCGGGATGTCAAGCCGGGCAACGTACTGCTCGGTGACGACGGTCTGGTCAAGATCGCCGACTTCGGTATCTCGCGGGCCATGGACGACGTGGCACTCACCGCGACCGGCCTGCTCACCGGCACGCCCGCCTACCTGTCGCCGGAGATGGCCAAGGGTGAGACACCCGCGCCACCGTCGGACGTGTTCGCGCTCGGCGCCACCCTCTACGCGGCCGTGGAGGGCACACCGCCCTTCGGCGTGCACGACAACCCGCTGGCGCTACTGCACAAGGTGGCAGGTGGCCAGGTACGGCCACCGGACCGGGCGGGTCCGCTGACCGAGCCGCTGATGAACCTGCTGCGGCCCGACCCCGCCGACCGGCCCACCATGCACGAGGCACGGGCCGAACTGTCGGCGCTGGTCAGCAGGAGGGCCGGCGTCGGACCGCTGCCCATCGCCGAGCTGCGCCGCGCCTGGACCACCCCGGTCATCGAACCGGTCGACGAGCCCGCGGAGCCGACCGTCGCGACACCGCCGGCGCTGCCGGCGATCCCGGTGCTGCTCCCGCCGACCCCGGCCCATGCCACGTCCCGGCGCCGCACCGCCCGGCTGACCATGGCGATCGCGCTGGTGGTGCTCGCCCTGGGCGTGGCGCTGGTGGTGGTCGACACGGCCGGGTCGGACAGCCCGGCGGCCGTCGTCGGCCCGATCGTCAACCCCACGGCGGCGCCCACCCCGATCCCGACCACGGCGGTGCCGGTCCGGCCGGTGGCCACTCCGCCGACGTTCGCGGCGATGTCCGGCGCGGTGCGGACGTACTACGGATTGCTGCCCGCCGACGTGACCGCCGCGTACCAGTTGCTGTCCGCCGGCTACCGCTCCGTGCACCCGTTCGCCGCCGTGCGGACGTTCTACGGCGGCATCCAGTCCGTGACACCGGGCGGGTTCCGGTTGGTCGGGCCCGACCAGGTGGCCGCGGTGATCACGTTCGTCACCAAACAGGGCGCGGTGACCCACGAGCCGTACCAGTTCACCGTGGTACGCAGGCGGGGCGCGCTGATCATCGACGACGCCATCCAGGTGGACCGCGATACCGGCATGTGAGGGACACCGGCTGCGCCGGTCGGGTGGGCACGCAGCGTGGCGGGGCGTGCCGTGACCGTTGCCGATACGCTGCCGGCAACGGGCGGTGTTGAGCTGGAGGACTGTGATGGCTACGTGGGGCGATCTGGTCGCGTTCGTGCGGACCGAGTATCGGGTGACCAGGGTCGATACCGATGAGATCCGGATCGAGGTCGAGTTCGAGGACGAGCGCCGGCAGGCCGTGGTGATCTACCGCGAGGTGCTCGACCAGCGCGAGGAGTGGGTGCAGATCGCGTCGCCGTGCGGCAAGGCGGCCGAGGTCAACCTGCCCGCGTTGCTCGCCGAACTCGGTGGCACCGCGGTGTGCGGCGGCGCGGTGATCATGGGGGAGTACGTCGCGGTGCGCCACTCGCTGCCGCTGGAGAACCTGGACATCAACGAGTTCACCGACCCGCTGGCCCTGGTGGCCGGTGTCGCCGACGAACTCGAGGAGAAGTTCACCGGCGGCGACGGGTACTGATTCGGACGTTCCACGTCCGGCACGTCGGCGGACGCGCACGGGCACCGAGTCGGCGTTCGGTCAGGCGCACATCTCGTTGAGCGAACCGAGCGTGCCGGACAGTGCGTCGGCGAGCAGGTCGACATCCGGCAAGGCGGTCCCGTTGGCGTGCAGTCCGACGTGGACAGTGCCGCGATACGGGCTGAACGCGACGCCGAGCGCGTGACCGGGAGCCAGCGGCACCACCGGGTACACCTCGCGCAGCTCGGCCTCGTCGAACGTCAGCGGAACGCTGGGCAGCGGCACCGTGGTCACCACCGTGTCGCACAGCAGCGGGGCGCACTGCCCGACCATCGGCATCACCACCCGGTGCACCGCACCCGGCAGCCGGTCGGCCAGCACCGGCAGGGCACCGGGACCGCGACCGGGACCCGCTGTCTTGTTGCCGTCCATCATCGTCCGCACAGCGGCCAGCCTGCGCACCGGATCGGGCTCGGCGACCGGCAGGTCACACAGGTAGCCGGACAACTGGTTACCGGCCGAGGCACCCCGGCCGCGGCAGCGCCGGCTCACCGGGACCAGTGCCCTCGGCGCCAGCTCGTCCGGGTTGTCACCCCGGGCCAGCAGCCATTCCCGCAGCGCACCGGCCAGCACCGCGAGCAGCACGTCGTTCGTGGTGCCGCCGTGCACCGCCCTGACCCGCTTGATGTCGCACATGTCCAACCGGGCGGTGGCCAGGCGACGCTCGGTGCAGGCGCCCTGCGCGAGCAGCGGCGACATCAGGGGAGCGGGACGCGCGCTGCGCAGCACCGAGCCGGCGATGTCCACGGCCTGCCGGGCGATCGAGCCGAGGTCGCGCAACAGCGGACCCGCGCCGACCGGCTCGGCGGCGCGCACCTGGCGGCCGGCGGCCTCGAAGCCGTCCAGCAGGCCCAGCCCGAGACCGAGCGCGCCGGCACCGTCGGCGAGTGCGTGGTGCAGTTTCGGCAGTACGGCGAACCAGCCACCGGGTAGGCCGGTGATCACGTGGATCTCCCACAGTGGACGGCCGGGATCCAGCCGCTCACCCATGATCGCCGCCACCCGGTCGGTGAGCTGGCCCGCGTCGTGCGGCCGGGGGAGGTGGTGGGTGTGGATGTGAGCGTGCACATCGAAGTCGGGATCGTCCACCCAGTGCGCCACCGGCGGCAGCAGCGAGGCTCGAACCCGTTGGCGCAGACGGGGAATCTGGCGCGCCCTGGTGGCGAGCAGCTCCGCGATCCGTGCCGGGTGGACAGGTTGGCGCGGCGCGAACACCGCCAGTGCCCCGACGTTCATCGGTGTCGACCTGCTGTCCAGGCTGAGGAATGCGGTGTCGAGCCCGCTGAGTTGGGTCGCCGCCATGGTGTCTGTCGCGTCCTTCGGTGCGTAGGGGTTCTGCGTCCAGGAAACCGGGCGATCATGGCGTCCGTGTGCCCCGCGGGTTACGAATGCGGGTCGCGGCGCACTGGCCCACCTGATCAGTTGAATTTCGCCACTATCCGAAGTGGCCTGAACCGCGCGAGCGCCGCTGTCGCCCGAGCCATGATGGCACACCTTGGGCAGCCGCATCGGTTGTGGCCCGGCGGGTGTGGCCGGTGCCGCGGCCGACCTGGCAGGCGGGGGTGCGCGATGGTCGGGTTGGCGGTGGCGACACTGTGCCGATCGGCGGCCCCGGTCACCTGATCCGGTGATCCCGATCAGATCGCCCGCTCATCGCACGGAGCGTAGTCACGCCAGTGGGCCGGGTGGCTTGCCCGCCAGGCGCGCGCTGCTCCGACAAGGTCACAGTGGACACCAAATGCCCGACACGGCTGCCCGCGTGCACCGTTCCCGCACTACGCTGCGTGCCATGCCGAAACACGACAGGTGGGGCAAGCCGGAGACCATCCGGTGTGACCTGTGCAATGGCACCGGCGCCAATCCCGACCCGCAGGGCATGCCTCGGTGCCCGAAGTGCGACGGCCACGGATGGGTGCCCAACCGGTGACCGACAACATCGGCGCCGGCGTGCCGTGGGCGGAGTTGCGGCATGCGCTGGACAACTCGGATGAAACGCCGTGGCCGGCCTGGCTTCCGCCGCGCGGCCGGGGTTCGGTCACGGCCATCGGCCACGACGCGGTGGTCGCCGAACACCTCGGCCCGACGCCCTGCATGTCGCTGAAGGCGTGGGACATCGTCAGCATCGCGATCAACGACGACTTCACCCTGATCACCTACGCGCTGATCTCGAGCATCCAGTCCCGCCCGGACGAACGCCTGCTCACGTTCGACTACGGCGACGCGCCGCACGACGGCTGGCCGGACACGGTCCGCGCCCCGATGATGCGGCTGTTCTCCAGCGTCTACCGCAAGCTGTCGAGCTGAGCGTCAGCGCTTGCCGGCGACCGTGTGCAGCTCGGTGGCCAGGTCGGTGGCGACCCGGCGCAGCAGCGGCACCACCTCGGTGAGATCGAGCCTGGTCATCCGGGCCTCCGGGCCGCTGATCGAGATGGCCGTGCCGGTGGGTGCGCCGGGCACCGCGACGGCCAGGCAGCGCACACCCACCTCCTGCTCGCCGTCGTCCTCGGCGTAGCCCGCGTCGCGCACCGAGTCCAGTGCCCGGTGGAACACGTCGCGGTCGATGATGGTCCGCTCGGTGTGCCGGCGCATGCCGGACCTGCCCAGCAACTGGTCCACGGTCGGGCGGGGCAGATCGGCGAGCACGGCCTTGCCGACCGCCGTGCAGTGCGCGTCCACCCGCCTGCCGACCTCGGTGAACATCCGCATCGAGTGCTGCGAGGGCACCTGGGCGACATAGACCACCTGGTCACCGTCCAGCACGGCCATGTTGGACGTCTCGCCGACCGCGTCGGTGATGGAGGCCAGGTAGGGCCGCGCCCAGGAGCCGAAGGTGCGGCCCGCGGTCTCGCCGAGCCGGATCAGTCGCGGCCCGAGCGCGTACCGGCGGGACGGCTGCTGGCGCACGTAACCACCGCTGACCAGGGTGCGCATGATCCGGTGGATGGTGGGCAGCGGCAGCGCGGACGACTCGGCGAGCTGGCTCAGGGCGAGCTCGCCACCGGCGTCGGCCAGCAGTTCGAGCAGCTCGAACGTGCGCTCGACGGACTGCACGCCGCCGCTTCGCTCGGGACGCTCCAAATGCTGGAAGTCAACCTCCACGATAAGGAAAAGTACCGGACGAGGGTGCCGGTCGCCAAGTCCTCAGAAAGCTGCCAGGGTGTGCCAGGCCAGTCCGGGATCGGCCGCGTCGTCCCGCGTGACGGTTCCCTCGATCAGCCCGTACGGCCGGTCGGCGGCGTGGAACACCTCGTTGTCGTTGGTCAGCCCGAACGCGCTGAGATCGACGACGAAGTGGTGTTTGTTCGGTAGCGACAGCCGAATCTCGGCCACCTCGTCGTGCCCGGCGAGCACGGCCTCGCCCATCGCGTACAGCGTCTGCTGCAACGCCAGGCTGTGCGTGGTGGCGAACGCGCGCAGCAGCGCGTCCCGCACCGTCGCGTACGTCCTCGCCCAGTCGACGTCCGGCCGCTGGTAGCGCCACCGCGCGGTCACCGCCGTGGCCAGCACGCGGTCGGTGGTCTCGGGCAGCGTCGTGTACCTGTCCTTCGGGTAGCCGTGGAACTCCGAGCCGGTGGACTTGAGCACCACCAGGTCGGTCAGCCCGGACACCACCCATGCCTGGTCGCCCGCCACGGTCACCGCGGTGGTGCGCTTCTCGTCGGACGCCCGGCGGAACGCGTGCGGATGCGGCTGGCCGCCGACCGCGATCCGCTCCCACGGGTACTGCTCGATCAGCACCCGGGCGCTGCTGATCTGCTCGAACGAACCGGTGAAATGCCGACCCAGCCGCAGCGCGAAGTCCTCGATCTCGCCCACCGGCGCCTCGCGGGCGAAGGCGAAGACCGTGTTCTTCTGCGTGTCGGTGGGCACCACGGTGCTGTTGTCGCCGGTCAGGTGGGACGCCGTCAGGTCGCCGCGCAGCGAGATGCTCACGTTCAGATCGGTGAGCTGGTGGACGTCGCCGTCCCGCCGCACCGTCACCAGGCGGGTCTCCGCCTTGCCGTACTGGTTGGCGCCCAGCGTGATGGCCATCGGTTCAGCTCCCTCGGTAGGTGGAGAAGGCGAAGGGGGACAACAGGATCGGCACGTGGTGGTGCTCGCTCGGGTCGGTCACCACGAAGGTCACGCTGATCTCTGGGAAGAACGCCGACCGGGACTCGGTGTCGAACGTCAGCCGGTAGCGACCGGCGGCCGGCGACACCTGGAAGTCGCGCACCCGGCCGTCGTCGTCGGTGACGGTCTCGCGGACGGTGTGCCAGCCGGTGTCCTCCAGCGCCTCCAGCCGCACCGCGATGCCCGCGGCCGGGCGGCCGGCCGCCGTGTCCAGTACGTGCGTGGTGATCATGCCGTGATCAGCTCCGCCAGTCGCAGGTGCGCGATCCGGCCCAACTCGCGCCGCACGACGCCGAGCTCGGTCACCGGGTCGTTGGCCATCCTGGCCCTCAGGTCGGCGAGCAGCTCGTCGCCGCTCCGGCCGGCCGCGCACACCAGGTAGATGTGGCCGAACCGGGCCTCGTAGGCGGCGTTCGCCCCGGCCAGCCTGCCGGCCAGCCGGTCGGTGTCCACACCGGACTGTTCGGCGGCCGACCGGCTGCCGGCGGCGATCCGCCCGCCGATCCTCGGGTGGTCGGCCAGTGCCCGGGCCAGTTCCGCGTCGGTGAGGCTCGCGGACACGTCGTCCGCCCGCGCCAACAGCTCGCCGACGCCCGGATACGGCCGTCCGTCGGCGAGTTCGCGCGCCCAGCGGCCGACCGCGACACACTGTCCGAGCAGGTCGGTCAGGGTGTCCCGGGGCAACCGGTTCACTTCTGCGATACGGAATTTGTTTTCCATTGAGGCAGAAGGTACGAGCGCCGGGACGCCCTGTCAACACGTTGACCGGCTCGCCATCCACCCGCTAGTGTCGAAATACGGAATCAATCTTCCGTAATACGGAATCAGGAGCCAACCCGTGCGCTACGCCGCCAACCTGTCGATCCTGTTCACCGAACTGGAGCTGACCGCCCGGCCCGCCGCCGCCCGCGCCGCGGGCTTCGAGGCCGTCGAGTTCTGGTGGCCGTTCCCCACCGCGACACCGGACGCCGACGCCGTCACCGCGTTCACGTCCGCGATCCGGGACGCCGAGGTGCGTCTGGTGGGACTGAACTTCTACGCGGACGACCTGAAGGCCGGCCACCGGGGCGTGGTGTCCTGGCCGAGCCGCGAGGCCGAGTTCCAGGCGGGCGTCCGCGCCGCGGTGCGCATCGGGGCGAGCCTGGGCTGCCGGAAGTTCAACGCGCTCTACGGCAACCGCCTGCCCGACACCGACCCGGCAACGCAGGACATGGTGGCCCTGGCCAATCTCCGGTTCGCCGCCGACGCGGTCGCCGAGATCGGCGGCACCGTGCTGCTGGAACCGGTCAGCGGCATGCCGGCCTACCCGCTCACCACGGCGGCCCACGCGCTGGCCGTGATCGACCAGGTGGACGGGCTGGGCCTGCTCGCCGACCTCTACCACCTGTCCGTCAACGGTGACGACGTCGACCGCGTGATCCGCGAGCACACCGACCGGATCAGCCACGTGCAGATCGCCGACGCGCCCGGCAGGCACGAACCCGGCACCGGATCGCTGACCATCAAGCGCTGGCTGCGTGCCCTGGCCGACCGTGGCTACTCCGGCCACGTCGCGGCAGAGTACGTCCCGGCCAGCACCACCACCGAGGGCCTCGGCTGGCTGTCCGAGTTCGCGGAGGAGATCGCATGAGGATCGGATTCATCGGCCTGGGGATCATGGGCGCGCCCATGGCGGCGCACCTGGCGACCGCTGGGCACCAGGTCACCGGCTACGCCCGCAAACCGGCCGCGGCGCAACGCCTCACCGAGGCCGGTGGCACCGCGGTGGGCA
Organism: Pseudonocardiaceae bacterium; assembly: GCA_036491115.1. GTDB lineage: Bacteria > Actinomycetota > Actinomycetes > Mycobacteriales > Pseudonocardiaceae > DATEPR01. The sequence continues at coordinate 11,463 of DASXCQ010000063.1, read as the reverse complement.
GCACGGCCGAGGCCGTCGCCGACGCCGAGGTGGTGATCACCATGCTGCCCGACCACCCCGAGGTCGAAGACGTCGTCCTGGGCGAGAACGGCGTGCTGGTCAACGCGGCCGACGGCCTGCTGCTGATCGACATGAGCTCGATCCGGCCGGAGACGTCGACCGAGATCGCCGAGCGCGGTGCCGAGCGGGGCGTGCGTTCGCTGGACGCTCCGGTGTCCGGTGGCCAGGCGGGTGCGGAGAACGCGTCGCTGTCCATCATGGTGGGCGGGGACGACGCCGACTTCGCCGCCGCGCGACCGCTGCTCGACGTGCTGGGCGGCACGGTCGTGCACGTCGGCCCGCACGGTGCCGGGCAGACCGTCAAGGCGGCCAACCAGCTCGTCGTCGCCGGCATCTACGCGCTGGTCAGCGAGGCCATCGTGCTGCTGGAAGGGTCCGGAGTGGACGCCAAGGCCGGGCTGGACGTCCTGGCCGGCGGCCTGGCGGCCAACCGCATCCTGGACCAGAAGCGGGAGCGGATGCTGGCCCGCGAGTTCACTCCCGGTTTCCGGATCGACCTGCACGACAAGGACATGGGCATCGCCGTGGCCGCGGCTCGCAAGGCGGGCGTCGCCCTGCCGGTGACCGGCCTGACCGCCCAGTTGATGGCCGCCGCCAAGGCGATGGGGCTGGGCCAGCTCGACCATTCCGCGCTGCTCACCGTCATCGAGCTGCTCTCCGGCCGATAGGAGGGTTTCGTCATGCCCAGGGTCCCCGTCATGCGTGCGGTCGTCGACGTGCTCGTCTCGGAAGGCGTCGACGTGGCGTTCGGCTGCCCGGGAGCGGCGATCCTGCCGCTGTACCAGGCACTTCAGGAAAGTCCGATCCGCCACCTGGTGGTCCGCCACGAGGAGGGCGCGACCCACATGGCGGACGGCTGGTCGCGCACCACCGGCGGGGTGGGCGTGGTGATCGGCACGTCGGGACCCGCGGGTACCAACATGATCACCGGCCTCTACACCGCCCAGGCCGACTCGGTGCCGATCCTGTGCGTCACCGGCCAGGCGGTGTCCACGAAGCTGCACCAGGAGGCGTTCCAGGCGGTGGACATCGTGTCGATCGCCAAGCCCGTGACGAAATGGGCCGTGCAGGTCAAGGAGGCGGCCCAGGCGCCGTGGATCTTCCGCGAGGCGTTCCGGATCGCCCGCTCCGGCCGGCCCGGTCCGGTGCTGATCGACCTGCCGCTGGACGTGCAGCGACAGGAGATCGAGTGGGACGCGTCGATCGACGCACCGCTGCCGATTCCGAGGGTGCTGCCGCACCCGCCGCGCGTGCGCCGGGCGGTCGACCTGCTGCTGAGCGCGCGACGGCCGCTGATCCTGGCCGGTGGCGGCGTGGTGCTCGGGGACGCCGGTGAGCAGTTGCGGGCGGTCGCGGAGCGGCTCGGCGTGCCGGTGCAGGTCACGCTGATGGGCAAGGGCGCGTTCCGCGAGGACCACCCGCTGTTCGCCGGCATCACCGGCATCCAGACCAGCCAGCGCTGGGCCAACGCCGCCTTCCTGGAGGCCGACCTGGTGCTCGCGCTGGGTGCCCGGTTCGGCGACCGGCACACCGGTGACCTGGACGTCTACCGGGGCGACCGCACCTTCGTGCACGTCGACATCGAGCCGACCCAACTGGGCCGGGTGTTCGGTCCCGACCTGGGCATCGTGTCGGACACGGGCCCGTTCCTGGACGCCGTGCTGGCCGAACTGGCCACCCGGACGATCCCGGACCGCGTTGGTTGGACCGGCCGGGTCGCCGAACTGCGCGCCACCCTGGTGCGGACGGACGACCAGGACACCGTGCCGGTCAAGGCGCCGAGGGTGTTCCGGGAGCTCAACGAGCAGTTCGGCGAGGACACCTACTTCGTCACCGCGATCGGGCTCTACCAGATCTGGTCCGGCCAGTTCCAGCGCGCGTACCTGCCCCGGCACTACCAGGTCTGCGGCCAGGCCGGGCCGCTGGGCTGGGAGATCCCGGCCGCGATCGGCGTGAAGTCGGCGGTGCCCGACGCCGAGGTGGTGGCCGTGGTCGGCGACTACTCTTTCCAGTTCCTGGTCGAGGAGCTGGCCGTCGCGGCACAGTACGACCTGCCGTTCGTGATCGTCATGCTGAACAACGAGTACCTGGGCCTGATCCGGCAGGCGGAGACCGGTTACGGGATGAACACCGAAGTGGACATCCACTACGACGACCACGGCACCGACAATGTCCTGGTGATGGAGGCGTACGGCTGCACCGGTCGGCGGATCAGCCGGCCGGACCAGATCGCCGACACCCTGGCCTGGGCGCGCAAGGAGGCGGCCCGGACCAGCAGGCCGGTGCTGGTGGAGATCATGGTGGACCGCGAGGCGAACGCCTCGATGGGCACCGCGATCGACTCGGTCGTGGAGTTCGAACCCGTGCCGTGAGGAGGGTCTGCGTGCCGCATGTGGTGGTTGCGCCGGACAAGTTCAAGGGCTCGCTGACCGCGTCGGCGGCCGCGGCCGCCGTGGCCAGGGGCATCGGCCGGGTCCGGCCCGGCCTGGCGGTGCACCAGGTGCCGGTGGCCGATGGTGGTGACGGCACGGTGGACGCCGCACTGGCCGCCGGCTACGCGAAGCTGACCGCGGACGTGCACGGGCCGACCGGGCGGCCGGTGACGGCGACGATCGCGGTCAAGGACGAGGTGGCCGTGGTGGAGGTGGCATCCGCGTGCGGGCTGGCGCTGCTGCCCGACGGGGTGCTCGCGCCGCTCACCGCGTCCAGCTACGGGGTGGGCGAGCTGCTGCTGGCCGCGGCGGACACCGGCTGCCGATCGGTGGTGCTCGGCCTCGGCGGCAGCGCGAGCACCGACGGCGGTGCCGGCATCGTGCAGGCATTGGGCGGCTCCGTGGTGGACGCGGACGGCGAGTCGCTGCCGCCCGGTGGCGGCCCGCTGCGGCGGGTGGCCGGCGTGGACCTCAGCACCATCGATCCCCGGGTGTCCACAATGGAGTTCGTGCTGGCGACGGACGTGGACAACCCGCTGCTGGGCCCGGTGGGTGCGGCGCCGATGTTCGGCCCGCAGAAGGGCGCCGACCCGGCACAGGTCGCCGAACTGGCTGCCGGCCTGCGGGCCTGGTCGGACGTGCTGGCTCCGGGCCTGCGGGACGAGCCGGGTGCGGGCGCGGCGGGCGGCATCGGGTTCGCCGCGCTGGCCGTGCTGCACGCCAGTTGCCGGTCCGGCATCGACCTGCTGCTGGACCTGGTCGGCTTCGCCGGCCACCTGCCCGGTGCGGCCCTGGTGATCACCGGTGAGGGCTCGCTGGACGAGCAGAGCCTGCACGGCAAGGCCCCGATCGGCGTGGTGCGAGCGGCCCGCGAGGCAGGAGTGCCCGCGGTGGCGGTGGCCGGGCGCTGCGGGCTGGACGCGGCCGCGCTGGCCGACGCGGGCATCGGCGCCTGCTATGCGCTGGCCGACCTGGAGCCCGATCCCGACGTGTCCATCGCGAACGCCGGTCCGCTGCTGGAACAGCTGGCTGCGCGGCTGGCCGAGGACTGGCTGTGACCCCGGACCTGGTGGTCCGGGCCCGCCGGATCGTCACGCCGGAGGGCGAGCGGTCCGGTGCCGTGGTGGTGCTCGCCGGCCGGATCGTGGCGGTCGAGCCGTTCGACTCGGCCTTTCCGGAGGCCGTCGACGTGCCGGACGGCGAGGTGCTGCTGCCCGGCCTGGTGGACACCCACGTGCACGTCAACGACCCCGGCCGGGCCGACTGGGAGGGGTTCGACACCGCGACCATGGCGGCCGCCGCCGGTGGCGTCACCACCCTGGTGGACATGCCGCTGAACAGCATCCCGCCCACCACGACCGTCGCCGCGCTGGCGGCGAAGCGGGCCGCGGCCGCCGGTCGGGTGCATGTCGACGTCGGGTTCTGGGGCGGTGCCGTGCCGGGCAACGCCGGTGACCTCGCCGACCTGCACGACGCGGGCGTGTTCGGCTTCAAGGCGTTCACGCTGCACTCGGGCGTCGACGAGTTCGGCCACCTGGACCACGACCAGCTGGGCGAGGTGCTGCGCAGGCTGGCCGACCTGGACGCCCTGTTCATCGTGCACGCCGAGGACGCCGCCGTGATCGCGGCCGCGCCACCACCGGCCGGACCCCGCTACGCCGGCTTCGTCGCGTCCCGGCCGAGGGCCGCGGAAAACACCGCGATCGCGTCGCTGCTTGCTCAGGCCACCCGGTTCGGCACCCGGCTGCACATCCTGCACCTGTCCAGTTCGGACGCCCTGCCGATGCTGGCGGAGGCCCGCGCGGAGGGCGTCCGGGTGACCGTGGAGACGTGCCCGCACTACCTGACGCTGGCCGCCGAGGACGTCCCGGACGGCGCCACCCGCTTCAAGTGCTGCCCACCCATCCGGGAAGCGGCCAATGCCGACCTGTTGTGGGCGGGGCTGGCCGACGGCATCATCGACGTCGTTGTCACCGACCACTCGCCGTGCCCGGCGGAACTGAAGCGCCCCACCGACTTCGGCGAAGCGTGGGGCGGCATCGCCGGTCTGCAGGTGGGGCTGCCCGCGGTGTGGACCCAGGCGGTGCGGCGGGGTGTCGCGCTGACCGACGTGGTGCGGTGGATGGCGAGCGGTCCTGCCGATCTGGTGGGACTGCCGGCCAAGGGTCGGATCGTGCCGGGTGCGGACGCCGACCTGTGTGTGTTCGCCCCGGACGTGCCGTGGACGGTCGACGCGGCGCGGCTGCACCACCGCAACCCGGTCAGCGCCTACGACGGCAGCCGGCTGGTCGGTGTGGTGCGACAGACGTGGTCGCGCGGTGTGCGGGTGACCGGGCAGCGACCGGCCGGCGTGTTGCTGAACAGGAGAAACACATGAACTGGTCCCAGATGCCGGATCTGGCCTGCCGGCGGCTCGGTGGTGCGGTGATCGCGGCCAGCGACGAGTTCTTCGCCGAGCCGGAGAACCTGATCCGACCGGAGCAGCCGGAGTTCCGCCCGCACACGTTCACCAACAAGGGCCAGGAGTACGACGGCTGGGAGACGAAGCGCCGCCGCCGCGACCCCGCCGACCACGACTGGGCGATCGTCCGGCTGGGCATGCCCGGCCTGGTGCACACGGTGATCGTGGACACGGCGTTCTTCAAGGGCAACTACCCGCCGTTCGCGTCCGTCGAGGGCTGCGGTGTCGAGGGCTACCCGGGCATCGGCGACCTGCTGGACGAGGACTGGCAGACCGTGGTGCCGCGCTCGGACCTGGTCGGCGACACGCAGAACATGTTCACCGTCGACGACGACCGCCGCTACACCCACCTGAAGCTGCGCATCTACCCGGACGGCGGCGTGGCCCGGCTGCGGGTGCACGGCACGGCGGTGCCCGATCCCCGGTGGCTGGGCGACGTGCCGTTCGACCTGGCGGCGCTGGCCAACGGAGGTGTCGTCGTGCGGTGCAGCGACTGGTTCTTCTCACCGCCCAACAACCTGCTCCAGCCGGGCGAGTCGCTGTTCATGAGCGACGGCTGGGAGACCGCCCGGCGCCGGGACGGCGACCACGACTGGGTGGTGGTCAAGCTGGCCGCGTCGGCCCGGCCGACGGTGGTGGAGATCGACACCACGCACTACAAGGGCAACGCGCCCGACCAGGTGTCGGTGTCCGGCATCGACGCCCGGCACGCGCTGGACGACGAGCAGGCGTGGCACACGGTGCTGCCGCGCACCCGGTTGCAGCCCGACACGTCGCACCGATTCCGGGTGACCGTGGCCGAGCCGGTGACGCACCTGCGGCTGGACGTCTTCCCGGACGGCGGCATCGCGCGGTTCCGTGTCTACGGCGAGGTGACCCCCGAGGGGTCGACCCGGCTGCTGGACAACTGGCGGACCTCGCTGCCGGTGTCGCACGCGCGGCAGGCCGGGTGGTGACCCGGACGTTCCGGTGGGTGGACGGCGCGCTGGAGACGGTCGACCAGCGGCGGTTGCCCGCCGAGCACGTCACGCTGCGGCTGACCACGGTGGCCGAGTTGATCGGGGCGATCCAGAGCCTGGCGGTGCGGGGCGCGCCGGCCCTGGGCATCGTGGGTGCGTTCGGCGTCGCGCTGTCCGCCCGGCTGCACCCGTCCGACCAGGCGCGGGTGCGGGCGGACGCCGAGCGCATCGCCAGCGCGCGGCCCACCGCGGTGAACCTGGGCTGGGGCGTGACGCGGGCGCTGACCAGGCTCGCCGCCGGCCCGGAGGCCGTGCTGGCGGAGGCGGTCGCGGTGCTGGACGAGGACGAAAGGGTGAACCGAGCGGCGTCCGGGCGTGCGGCCGATGTGCTCCAGCGGCTGTGCCCGGACCGGCCGCTGCGCGTGCTGACCCACTGCAACACCGGCCGGCTGGCCACCGGCGCCTGGGGGACGGCGCTGGGCGCGGTGCGGCACCTGGCGCAGCGGGGGGCGGTGGAGCTGGTGGTGGCGACGGAGACCCGGCCGCTGTTGCAGGGGGCGCGGCTGACCGCGTGGGAACTGGTCGAGGCCGGCATCCCGTACCGGATCGCGGTCGACTCCGCGGCACCCGCGTTGATCGCGCGGGGCACGGTGGACTGCGTGGTGGTCGGCGCCGACCGGATCGCCGCCAACGGCGACACGGCCAACAAGATCGGCACCTACTCGCTCGCCCTGGCCGCCCACCGCACCGGCATCCCATTCGTCGTGGTCGCTCCTGAGTCCACTGTGGATGAGTCGTTGGCGGACGGCGGTGGGATCGTGATCGAGGAGCGGGCGCCGGACGAGGTGGTCGGGTTCGGCGGCGTGCGGACGGCCCCCGACGGCGCGTCGGTCTACAACCCGGCGTTCGACGTGACGCCCATCGAACTGATCACGGCCGTGGTGACGGAATCCCGGGATCAGCGACCGGCCAGGTAGGCCCGCCAGTCGCCGATCGCGGAGATGTCCGCCAGATCGGCGCCGCCGCCGAACTCCGCACGCAGCACCGTGGCCAGGCAGGCGGTGCCGTCGTCCAGTTCGATCACGCCCAGCTCCAGTTCTGGCGGTTCGGCCGGCAGCAGATGGTCGCGCACGGTGGCCAGCGGCACGTCGTACACCTCGCCCACCACCGAGCAGCCACCGCCGGGCGTCATCGCCGGAAACCGGTCGCCGACCGAGTAGTACCGGTACTTCGGCGCACTCCGCGCCACGCGAACGAACGGCGCCCCCCGCAACTGCTCGTGCAGGGGACCACCGCGCATCCCGCCGCCGTTGAGGAACAGCAACGTCATCGGAACACCAACTCCACAGCGTCGATCGCGAAGTAGACCGTGAACAGCAGGGCGATCACCGTGACCAGCCAGCCCACCTCCCGCCACCGCCCGCGACACACCTTCACCACCACGAACGCGATCAGGCCGGCCCCGATGCCGTTGGTGATCGAATAGGTGAACGGGATCAGCACGATCGTCAGGAACACCGGCAGGAGCAGATCACTGTCCTGCCAAGGGATGTGCCGGCACTGCGCCATCATCATCCCACCGACCACCACCAGCGCGGGCGCCGCGGCCTGGGCGGGCACCACCGCGGCCAGTGGGGTGAGCAGCAACGTCGCCGCGAACAGCAGGCCGGTCACCACGCTGGCCAGACCGGTCCGCGCGCCCTCGCCGACCCCGGCCGCCGACTCCAGGAACACCGTGTTGGGTGACGAACCGGTCAGGCCGCCCGCGATCGCGCCGGTGCCATCGACCAGCAGGATTCGGCCCATGCCGCGCACGCGACCGTCCTGGTCGGTCAGTCCGGCCTCCGCGCTGACCCCGGTGATGGTGCCCATCGCGTCGAAGAACCCGGACAGCACCAGGGTGAACAGGAACACCACCGCAGGCACGACACCGGCCGAACCGAACCCGCCGAACAGGTCCACGTGGCCGAACAGCGCGAAGTCCGGTGCCGCCACCACGTGTGCCGGCGGCGTCGGCGTGATCAGGCCCCAGTCCGTCGGGTGCCACACCGCGTTGACCACCACGGCCAGCACGGTCGCGGCCAGGATGCTGATCAGGATCGCGCCCGGCACCCTCCTGGCGACCAGCACCACCATCAGCAGCAGCCCGAAGCCGAACACCACCATCGGCCAGCCGTGCAGATGGCCGTCGACGCCCATCCGGACCGGCACGGTGCTGCCGGCCGAGTCCGGCGTCCTGGTCACGAAACCGGCGCTGACCAGGCCGACCAGCGCGATGTATACGCCGATGCCGACCGTGATGGCCGTCTTCACCGCCCGCGGGATCGCGTTGATGATCCGCTCCCGGACACCGCTCGCGGCCATCAGCACGATGCACGCGCCCTCCAGCACCACCAGGCCGAACGCCTGCGGCCACGTCATCGTGGGCGCCAGTTGGTAGGCCACGATGCCGTTCACGCCCAGGCCGGCCGCCATGGCCAGCGGCGCGTTGCCGACCAGTCCCATGAGGACGGTCATCACGGCGGCCGCCAGCGCGGTGGCCGTGGTGAGCTCGGCGTTGCTGAGGTGGGTGCCGTTGACGTCCGCCGCGCCGCCGAGGATCAGCGGGTTGAGCAGCACGATGTAGGCCATCGCGACGAACGTGGTGATGCCGCCCCTGACCTCCCGGCCGACCGTGCTGCCGCGCTCGCGGATGCGGAACGGCGAGGGCCGGGCGGGCGGTGTCTCGACAACGGGGTCCCGTAACTGGGTCATGCGCACTCCCGACGTTGGGCATGCCTGACCGCGCCACGCGTATCACGCGGCGGACAGGAATTGCCGTCAGCTCAGTACTGGACCCTGTCGGTCCTGGCGAGCCACGCGGTGAACGGTTGTGTTCTGTCCGCTGTGGACAGCTGGACCACGGGTAGTGGCCAGCCCGCCCTGGGTTGTTCGAACAGGTCGTAGAAGGCTCGGTCGTCGAAACCGGCGGCTGCCGCGTCGTTCCGGTCGGCCGCGTAGACCACCCGGCCCACCCGCGCCCACAGTGCGGCGGAAAGGCACAGCGGGCACGGCTCGCACGAGGACACCAGCACGCAGCCGGTCAGCCGGAAGTCACCGATCAGCCGGCAGGCCGCCCGGATCGCCACCACCTCGGCGTGTGCCGTCGGGTCGAGCGTCGGCGCGACCTGGTTGACGCCGCTGGCCACCAGCTCGTCGCCCCGGACGATCGCGGCGCCGAACGGTCCGCCGCCGGCCGCCACGTTGTCCTCGGCCAGCCGCACGGCGTGCGCCAGCCACGAGTCGGTGGCCTCGATCAACATGGAGTGGTCCTCCGAAAGGTTCAGGTGCCGGTGATGTGTTCCGGCCGGACGGGGGTCCTGGCCAGCGCGAGGCCGGTGGCGGCGCGGATCGCCGCGACGATGGCCGGTGTCGACGAGATGGTCGGCGGCTCGCCGACGCCACGCAGGCCGTAGGGCGCGTGCGGGTCGGCCAGTTCCAGTACGTCCACGTTCATCGGCGGCATGTCCAGGATGGTCGGGATCAGGTAGTCGGTGAACGACGGGTTGCGCACCTTGCCATCGGTGATCTGGATCTCCTCCATCACCGCCAGCCCCAGGCCCTGCGCCGAACCGCCGTGGATCTGGCCGAGGACGGCCTGCGGGTTCATCGCCCGGCCGACGTCCTGGGCACAGTCCAGCTGCACCACCCGCACCAGCCCGAGTTCGGTGTCCACGTCGACCACCGCGCGGTGCGCCGCGAAGCCGTACTGCACGTGCGCCCTGCCCTGGCCGGTCACCGGGTCCAGCGCTTCGGTCGGCCGGTGCCGCCACTCCACGGTCTGCTCGACCACCTGGATGCCCAGCAGGTCGACCAGGTCGCCGAGCACGCCGTCGCGTTCGGCCACGATCTTCCCGCCGGCCAGCGACAGCTCACCGCGTGGCACGGCCCACCTGGCCGCGGCCATCGTCAGCACCCGCGACCGCACCGCCTCGCACGCCGCCCGCACCGTGCCGCCGGTGACGTAGGTCTGCCGGGACGCCGACGACGAGCCGCCGTTGCCCACCGAGGTGTCCGCCGGGTGGATGGTCACCTGCTGCACCCCCAGTTCGGTGCGCACGATCTGCTGCTCGACGGTCACCAGCCCCTGGCCCACCTCGGCGGCGGCCGTGTGCACCATGACCGACGGTTCGTCGCCGACGATCTCCAGCCGCAGCCGAGCGGTGGAGTAGTCGTCGAATCCCTCGGAGAAGCAGATGTTCTTGATGCCGACGGCGTAGCCGACACCACGCACCACGCCCTCGCCGTGGGTCGTGTTGGACACGCCGCCGGGCATCCTGCGGATGTCCACGTCCGGTCCGGGCTCGTCCGGCATGGGCCGCTCCCGCACCAGCCGCAACAGCTCCGCGACCGGCGCCGCCGAGTCCACCACCTGGCCGGTGGGCAGCACACTGCCCTCGGCCATCGCGTTGCGGGTGCGCAGGTCCACCGGGTGCATGCCGAGGCGGGTGGCCAGTCTGTCCATCTGCGACTCGTAGGCGAAACCGGCCTGCACGGCGCCGAAACCACGCATCGCGCCGCACGGCGGGTTGTTGGTGTACACGCCCCAGCAGTCGATCCACACGTTCGGCACGTCGTACGGGCCGACCCCGAGCGTCGCCGCGTTGGCCACCACGGCAGGCGTGCTGGACGCGTAGGCACCGCCGTCCAGGTAGATCGCGGCCTTGACGTAGACCAGCCTGCCGTCCCGGGTGGCGCCGTGCTCGTAGTGCAGCGTCGCCGGATGCCGGTGCACGTGCCCGAAGAACGACTCCTCGCGGTTGTAGACCATCTTCACCGGCTTGCCGGTGTACAGCGCGAGCAGGCACGCGTGCACCTGCATGGAGAGGTCCTCGCGGCCGCCGAACGCGCCGCCGACGCCGGCCAGGGTCAGCCGCACCTTCTCCGGCGGCAGGCCCAGCGCGGTGGCCACCTGCCGCTGGTCCACGTGCAGCCACTGGGTGGCCACGAACAGGTCGACACCGCCGTCCTCGGCCGGCAGCGCCAGCCCGGACTCCGGACCGAGGAACGCCTGGTCCTGCATCCCGACCGTGTACTCGCCGACGACCACCACGTCGGCGGTCGGCTCCGGGTCGCCCTTGCGCACCTTCACGTGCCGGACCATGTTGCCGGCCGGGTGGATGTGCGCGGCCTCCCGGCTCAGCCCGGACGGCTCCGCCGAGCTGTCGTGCACCTGGTTCCAGTGCGGGTGGCCGAGCGCGGCGACCGGGTCGGTGACCGGCTTCCACACGTCGTAGTCCACCCGGATCCGCTCGATCGACGTCGGCGAGGCGCTGGCGGTGGCCGGCGTGCACGCGGTACTCACCGCCGAGGACATCCCGGGCCGCAACGTCTGCGGCCTGGAGCTGTCCGACCAGCCGGTGCTGGCCGAGGGAGTGGTGCGCTACCAGGGTGAGCCGGTCGCGCTGGTGGCCGCCGACCACCCGGAGATCGCCCGTCAGGCGGCCAAGCGGATCCGGGTGGACTACGACGTGTGGAAGCCGGTCACCGACCCGGTCGCCGCGCTCGGCCA
>DASXCQ010000062.1:0-39579 GCA_036491115.1 Pseudonocardiaceae bacterium | reverse complement strand
GCGGTGACCACGTTGCGGGCCCGGTCGGTGCATCTGGCGGGGCGGAACAAGTGGGTGGCGTACGCGGACGGCGAGCGGCAGGCCCGGTTGCCGCTGACGGTCCGCTGCGTCCCGTCGGCGTTGTCCGTGGTCGCGACCTAGTCCACGGAACCGCGCGGCACCACCCAGGCGTGCGGCTGGCCGGTCACGTCCGCGATCAGCTCGAAGACCTGGTCGTAGTGCAACAGGACTAACCCCCGCCGCTCGGCGGCGGCCGCGATCAGCAGGTCGGGAAGCTTCCGGCCACGGCAGCCGGATTCGGCCAACGCCCGCTGGACGCCGCCAGCACGAACGACATCACCCGGTTCGATGTCGACCGCCGCGAGCGTGCGGTTCGCTCGCATCAGCGCGTCCCACTCCCGGGCGTTGCATGCCGAGGCGCCCGTCTCCAGATCGGAAATCGTGCACCTGCCGAGGCTCGAACTGGTCATGAGGCGCTCAACCTCCAAGCGGACCGCCTCCTTCCTGGCCACCCGAGCCAGCACGCTGGTGTCGACCATGTGGGTCAGCGCCACAACTGCTCCCGGTCGATGAACTCCATGTTCGCCCAGACGTCCAGCGCCGCCGTGATCTCGTCGCCGCTGATGGTGCGACCGGTGGCCAGGTTCAACGCTGCGTTGACCGTGTCCTTGATGGTCCTGGTGCCCAGATGTTCCTGGGCGGCGGCCAAGGCGTCCTCGTCGAGGTCCACCAGGTGCTTCATGTGGTGAGTATATCTCGCCGTATCTCCGTATATCTATCGGGCGAACGCTCGCCCTGTCGGCGATATGTGACACCCTGGCGGGGTGGCTGATCGCCCCGGGCGTGCCCCGGCCGACGCGTACGCTGCGTCCCGTCGGCGCGCTGCTCGTCCCCAGTTGACCGAGTTCACCAGCGTGGTGCCGTTCGAACTCGACCCGTTCCAGCGGCAGGCGTGCGAAGCGCTCGAGGACGGCCACGGTGTACTGGTCTGCGCGCCCACCGGTGCCGGCAAGACCGTGGTCGGCGAGTTCGCGGTGCACCTGGCGCTGGCCGAGGGGCGGAAGTGCTTCTACACCACGCCGATCAAGGCGCTGTCCAACCAGAAGTACACCGACCTGGTGGCCCGGCACGGTGCCGCCGACGTCGGTCTGCTCACCGGTGACACGTCGATCAACGGCAACGCCTCCGTGGTGGTGATGACCACCGAGGTGCTGCGCAACATGCTCTATGCCGGCTCGGCCACGCTCGACGGTCTCGGCTACGTCGTGATGGACGAGGTGCACTACCTGGCCGACCGGTTCCGCGGCGCCGTGTGGGAGGAGGTGATCCTGCACCTGCCGGAGAGCGTGCGGCTGGTCAGCCTGTCCGCGACGGTGAGCAACGCGGAGGAGTTCGGCGACTGGCTGGTCGAGGTGCGCGGCGACACGACGGTCGTGGTGGACGAGCACCGACCGGTTCCCTTGTGGCAGCACATGATGGTCGCCGGCCGGCTGCTGGACCTGTTCGAAGAGGCCAAGGACGGCACCGAACCGCAGCCGATGCCGCAGGGCAGGCACGCCACGATCAACCCCAACCTGTTGCGCCGCACCGAGGAACTCTCCCGCGCGCACGCGCCGTGGCAGCGCGGGCGGGGCCGGGCCGGGCCCAGCAGGGGCGGTTCGCGGGCGCCCAGGTTCCGGCCGACCTCCCGGGTGGAGGTGGTGGAGCGCCTGGACGCGGCCCGGCTGCTGCCGGCGATCGTGTTCGTGTTCAGCCGGATGGGCTGCGACGCGGCCGTCGAGCAGTGCGTGCGGGCCGGGCTGCGGCTGACCACGCCGGAGGAGGTCGACGAGATCCGGGCGATCATCGACCGGCGCACCGCCGAACTGGCCGAGGCCGACCTGCGGGTGCTGGGCTACTGGGAATGGCGGGACGCGCTGGAACGCGGCGTGGCCGGCCACCACGCCGGCATGCTGCCCGCGTTCAAGGAGACCGTCGAGGAGCTGTTCGCCGGCGGCCTGGTGAAGGCTGTCTTCGCCACCGAGACGCTGGCATTGGGCATCAACATGCCGGCCCGCACGGTCGTGCTGGAACGCCTGGTGAAGTACAACGGCGAGGCGCACGTCGAGCTGACGCCGGGGGAGTACACCCAGCTCACCGGCCGGGCCGGGCGGCGTGGCATCGACGTGGAGGGTCACGCCGTCGTGCTGTGGCAGCCCGGCGTCGACCCCAAGCAGGTGGCCGGCCTGGCGTCCACCCGCACCTACCCGTTGCGCTCGTCGTTCCGGCCCGGCTACAACATGGCCGTCAACCTGGTCCACCAGTTCGGCGCGGAGTCCGCGCGGGAACTGCTGGAGATGTCGTTCGCCCAGTTCCAGGCCGACCGGTCGGTGGTCGGCCTGGCCCGCCGGATCGAGGCCAACGAGCAGGCGCTGGCCGGCTACGCCGAGTCGATGACCTGCCACCTGGGCGATTTCACCGAGTACGCCTCGTTGCGCCGCAAGGTCAGCGACCGGGAGAAGCACCTGGCCCGGCAGAACACGATGAGCAGGCGCGCCGAGGCCGCCGCGTCGCTGGAGCGGCTGCGCAAGGGCGACGTGATCGCCGTGGAGTCCGGCCGCCGGTCCGGCCTGGCCGTGGTGATCGACCCCGGACTCGACCCGCTGACCGAGCCGCGCCCGCTGGTGGTCACCGAGGACCGCTGGGCCGGCCGGCTGTCGGTCACCGACTTCCCGGCGCCGGTCGAGGCGCTGGGCAGGCTGCGGTTGCCCAAGCAGGTTGACGTCCGCTCGCCCCGGTCCCGCCGGGAACTGGCGGACAACCTGCGCAACGCGGGCATCGCGGCGCCCGGCCGGCAGCGGCGGCGGACCAACGCGGCCGACGACCCGGAACTGTCCACGATGCGCCGGGCGTTGCGCGCCCACCCGTGCCACGGCTGCGAGCAGCGCGAGGACCACGCCCGCTGGGCCGAGCGGCATCACCGGCTGGCAGCCGAGAACGACCAGCTCAAGCAGCGGATGGCCGCCACGACCCACTCGCTGGCCAGATCGTTCGACCGGATCAGACGGCTGCTCACCGAACGGGACTACCTCACCGAGGGCGCGGACCAGGACGTCACCGAGCACGGCAGGCGCCTGTCCCGGCTGTACAGCGAGTCCGATCTGCTGGCCGCCGAATGCCTGCGCAACGGCGTGTGGCGGGGCCTGGAACCGGCCGAACTGGCCGCCGTGGTGTCGGCGCTGGTCTACGAGGCGCGGCGGGACGGGCCTGCCGAGGCCAGGGTGCCGGTCGGCCGGATCGGCGACGCGCTGGCCCAGACCGCGCGGCTGTGGGCGGCCATCGAGGAGGACGAGCGCCGGCACCGCCTGGACACCACCCGGGAACCGGACGCCGGGTTCGCCTGGCCGGTCTACCGGTGGGCCAGGGGCGAACCGCTGGAACGGGTGCTCACCGCCGCCGAGGCGAACGGCCAGGAATTGCTGGCCGGCGACTTCGTGCGCTGGTGCCGGCAGGTCATCGACCTGTTGGAGCAGATCCGGGACGTGGTGCGCGGTGGCGGCGACCCGGTGGGCGCCGTGGCCGGCAAGGCGGCGGCCGCGATCCGCCGCGGTGTGGTGGCGATGGGCACCGTCTGAAACCCCTGACCGTGGGATCCTGTTGACGGCACGCCGCCGGGCTTCGTTTTGAATGCGCCTCGGAGGTGACCAGAATAGGGCTGGAACGTTGGTCGGTTGGGTGGGGAATCCTGGCCGACCTGTGGTTTGATCCCCCCGCGAGGGGAACGGTTCGGCGAACCGGACCGGCTCGATGGCGACGCAGGACGGCGGCTGGACGACGGTCGCCGATCCCGATTTCGGAGGCGAACGATGAGCAGCCCCTACGGCCCGCCTGGGGGGTCCGATCCGCAGCAGGGCGGCTGGGGCCAGCAACCCACCTACGGCGGCCAGTACCAGAACCCGCAGTCGGGTGGGTTTCCCGCCCAGCAGGGCGGTTACGGGCAGCCCGCACCGGGTCAGGGTGGTTGGCCGCCGCAGCAGCCCCAGCCGGGGTACGGACAGCAGCCGGTGCCGCAGCCGGGCTACGGGCAGCAGCCGGCTCCCGGCTACGGCCAGCCCGAGCAGCAGCAGCCGCAGTACCCGGGCTACGGCCAGCCCGGCCAGGGTGAGCAGCCGCAGTACCCCGGCTACGGACAGCAGCAGGCCACCCAGCAGTACCCGGGTTACGGCCAGCAGCAACAGCAGCAGTACCCGGGCTACCAGACCGGTTTCCCCGGCGACCAGGCCACGCCGCACCGGCGTACCGGCCTGATCTGGTCGATCGTGGTAGCCGTGGTGGTGATCGCGGCCGCGGTGGCGGTGCTGGGCTTCGTGTGGCCGGGTTGGTTCAACACCAAGGTGTTGGACACCACGTCGCTGGAGAACGGCGTGAAGACCGTGCTGCAGAACGACTACAAGATCAACGTGAGCAACGTGACCTGCCCGTCCGACCCCGAGGTGTCGGTCGGCAAGGTGTACCAGTGCCACGTCAGCGTCGGCGGCCAGCAGAAGGAGGTCGACGTGACGATCAAGTCCACCGACGGCCTCTACGAGGTCGCACAACCCAAGTAGTCGCGTGACGGGGGCGCCGCGGGCCGAGATATCCGGTCGGCATCCGGCGCCTCCGTACGCGACGATGCGGGTATGACTGACGACGTGCCGACCGCGGCCGAGATCCGGCTCCTGCGTCCCGACGAGTTCCGCGCCGCGAACACGCTGTTCCGCGGCAGCCTGCACTACGCACCCGTGACCGACGACGCCTGGGAACTGCGTGGCGTGTCGTACGAGGAGGGCAGGGTCTACGGCGCCTTCCGTGACGACACGCTGGTCGGCACCGCGCTGTCCTATCCCGGCCGACTCTGCGTGCCCGGCGGTGAACTGCTGCCGATGGCCATGGTCACCGCCGTCGGCGTCCGCGCCGGCCACACCCGGCGGGGCGTGCTGACCGGCCTGATGCGGACGCAGCTCACCGGCATCGCCGAGCCCGTGGCGACGCTGCGGGCCAGCGAGAGCGTCATCTACGGCCGGTTCGGCTACGGCGTGGCCACCCGCGTCCGGACCGTCGCGGTGAATCGGCGCCACACCGCCCTGCGTCCCGGCGTGCCGGAGGCGGGCTCGGTGCGGGTGCTGCTGCTGGACGAGGCCCTCGAGCTGCTGCCGGCACTCTACGACCGGGTGAGTGCCCGCCGGCCGGGGTGGTCGAGCCGGCCGGCGGGCTGGTGGAACGCGACCCGGACCTGGAGCGCGGAAAGCAAGCAGCACATCGTGGTCGCAGTGCACTACGGGCCGGATGGTGACGACGGGTACGTCAACTACGCCGTCGAGTACAAGGACGACCAGGGTGTGCTGAGCATTCAGGACTTCTTCTTCGAGCGGCCGGAGGTGTGGGGCGCGCTGTGGCGGTTCCTCATGACGGTCGACCTGGTGGACCGGGTGCGCGGCAACTTCCGGCCGCTGGACGAGCCGGTCGAGGAGCTGGTGACCGACCGCGGCCAGGTACAGACGACCGAGGTCGAGGACGAGACGTGGCTGCGGCTGGCCGACGTGCCGGCGGCACTGGCCGCCCGCGGGTTCGGTGAGCTGTCGCCCGGCGCGGGCTCGGTGGTGGTGGAGGTGCACGACCCGTTCCTGCCGGCCAACTCCGGCCGCTACCTGCTCGGTGACGGTCCGGCCAGGTGGGTGAGCGAACCGGCCGCGCTGACGCTGGACGTCGACGTGCTCGCCGAGTTGTACCTGGGCGCCGTGTCGCCGTCGGTGCTGGCCGCCGCCGGCCGGATCGGCGTGGTCAAGGCCGACGCGCTGCCGGTGGCGGACCGGCTGTTCGCGGTGTCCGGTTCGCCGTGGTGCGGCACGTTCTTCTAAAGTCGCCGGACTGTGCGAAACCGGTCCGGGAGTGTCGTGTGATCGAACTGAAGACGCGGGGCGAGATCGACGCGCTGCGGGCCGCCGGCCGGGTCGTGGCCGACGCGCTCGCGGCGGTGCGGTCGGCCGCTTCGGTGGGCGTGTCGCTGCGCGAGTTGGACGAGGTGGCCGCCGGGGTGATCGCGGACGCCGGTGCGGTGCCGTCGTTCCTGAACTACCTGCCCCACTTCGCCGACACGCCCTACCCGGCGGTGATCTGTGCCAGCGTCAACGACGCCGTCGTGCACGGCATCCCGACCCGCTACCGGTTGGCGGAGGGCGACCTGGTCAGCATCGACTGCGGCGCCCACCTGGACGGCTGGTGCGGCGACTCGGCGGCGAGCTTCACCGTCGGCCGGGCCGACGAGCGGGACACCGTGCTGATCGAGACCACCGAGCGCGCGCTGGCCGCCGGCATCGCGGCCTGCGTCCCGGGCAACCGGATCGGCGACATCGGCAACGCGGTCGGCCCGATCGCCAGGGCCGCCGGGTACGGCATCCTCGCCGGCCACGGCGGCCACGGCGTCGGCCGGGCCATGCACGAGCTGCCGCACGTGCCCAACGAGGGCACGCCCGGCCAGGGCATCGGACTGCGGCCGGGCATCGTCATCGCCATCGAGCCGATGTTCATCATCGGCGGCGGCGACGAGTACCGGACCGACCCGGACGGCTGGACGCTGCGCAGCCGCGACGGTGGGCGGGCGGCGCACACCGAGCACACGGTCGCGGTGACCGAGGACGGCCCGGTGGTCCTCACCGCGCCATGAGACGGCTCAGCCGTACGCCCGGTTGGCCGCCATCGCCTCGGTGAGCCGCTTGACCGACGACTCCAGGCCCCAGCGGTGCGCCAGCTCATCCAGATCCGCCTGGTGTCTGGGTTCGCGCGGTACGCCATCGTCCGTTGTGGACATCACGACGTCGGCGTCCGTCGCGACGCGCACCACGGTCGGCGCGACCGCCAGATAGTCGGCCGCCGCGACCAGTTTCGCGGTGACGGTGCCGGAGAGCCTGCCGTCGCCCGCCGCGGTGAGCAGGCCGTGCAGCGAGCCGTACTCGGTGATCAGCTTGGCCGCCGTCTTCTCGCCGATGCCGGCCACGCCGGGCAGCCCGTCCGAGGGATCGCCGCGCAGCGTGGCCATGTCCGCGTAGCCGGGGCCGGGATCGGTGGCCGGCAGACCGTAGCGGGCGGCCAGTTCGACCGGCCCGAGCACCTCCGCCTTGGCCCAGCCCTTGCCGACGTAGACCACCCGGGCCGGGCTCGGCTCGTCCCGCACCACCTGGAACAGGTCCCGGTCGCCGGTGATCACCTCGACCGGGTCGTCGGTCTCCAGCGCGGTGAGCGTGCCGATCACGTCGTCGGCCTCGTAGCCGTCGGCCTCGGCCGTGGCGATGCCGGCAGCGGCCAGCAGGTCCAGGATGATCGGCACCTGCGGGGTCAGTGTGTCCGGAACCTCCTCGATGTTCCTGGCCTCGTCGGCCAGCCGGTGGGCCTTGTAGCTGGGCAGTAGTTCCACCCGGAAGGCCGGCCGCCAGTCCGCGTCCAGGCACGCCACCAGCCGGGCGGGTCCCCGGTCGGTGATGATCCTGGCCACGGTGTCGAGGAAGCCGCGTGCCGCGTTGACCGGGGTGCCGTCGGGCGCGGTGATCGACTCGGGCAGGGCGAAGTACGACCGGAAGTACAGGCTGGCCGAGTCCATCAGGACCAGTGGTGGGGTCATACGACCGCCTCGCCGGCGCTCGGCTGCCGCATTCGCGGAAGGGCTGTGTTGAATGGTTCGCTCGCAGGCTCGCTCACGCGGTCAGCGTGCCACCACGGCCGAATGGCACGCGAGCGCGGCGCGCCGTGCGGATAGGCTCCGGCCATGTCGAGTCATCTGCCGGACACCGGCTCGTTGTCGGCCAGGATCGCCAGGGCGAGGGAGGCCGCGGCCGCCGCGGGGGTGGGCGCGCTGTTCGTGTCGCCCGGATCGGATCTCCGCTACCTGCTCGGCGTCGCGGGCGGGTCGTTCGAGCGGCTGACCTGTCTGGTGCTGCCGGCGGCCGACGTGGCCGCCGGGCCGACGCTGGTGGTGCCCGCGCTGGAGCGACCCGGCTACGACCACGTGCCCACCGACGACCTCGGGGTCGGCGTGGCCACCTGGGTGGACGGCGAGGACCCGTTCCGGCTGGCGTTCGACGCGCTGGGCGGCCGGCCGGACCGGGTCGCGGTGACCGACATGATGCCCGCGCTGCACGTGCTGGGCCTGCGCAGGGAGGCGCCGGACGCCGAGCAGTCGCTGGCCGGTCCGGTGCTGCGCGAACTGCGGATGCGCAAGGACGCCGTGGAACTGGCCGCGCTGCGGGCGGCGGGCGAGGCGATCGACCGGGTGCACGCCAACATGGGCGAGTGGCTGCGGGCCGGCCGGACCGAGGCGCAGGTCGGCGCGGACATCGCCGCCGCGATCGTGGCGGAGGGACACGAGCTGGCCGCGTTCGTGATCGTCGGCTCCGGTCCGAACGGCGCCAGCCCACACCACGACCTGTCCGACCGGGTGATCGAACGCGGTGAGGTCGTCGTGGTGGACATCGGCGGGCCGGTCGCCGAGGGCTACAACTCCGACTCGACCCGCACCTACGTGCTCGGCGAACCGCGGGACGCCGACGTGACCGCCACCTACACGGCGTTGCAGCGGGCGCAGCAGGCCGCGGTGGACGTGATCCGGCCCGGTGTCACCGCCGAGACGGTGGACGCGACCGCGCGGCGGATCATCACCGACGCCGGGTTCGGCGACCGGTTCATCCACCGCACCGGCCACGGCATCGGCCTGGACGTGCACGAGGAGCCCTACATCATCGCCGGCAACGACCTGCCGCTGGAGCCTGGCATGGCGTTCAGCGTCGAGCCGGGCATCTACCTGCCCGGCCGCTGGGGCGCCCGGATCGAGGACATCGTGGTCGTCACCGAGCACGGCGTCGCGTCGCTGAACAACCGACCACACGATCTGGTCGCATTGTGACGTCGCCGCTGGAGCCGATCGACCGGGCCATCCTGCGCGAGCTGGTGACCGACGGGCGCAAGACGCTGACCGACCTGGCCGAGCGGGTCGGGCTCAGCGTGTCCGCCGTGCACCAGCGGGTGCGGCGGCTGGAGCAGCGCGGCGCGGTACGTGGCTACGCCGCCCGGCTCGACCTGGAGCAGCTCAACCTGCCGCTGACCGCGCTGATCTCGCTCACCCCGATCGACCCGGCGGCGCCGGACGACTACCCGAACCGGCTGCAGCACCTGTCGCGGATCGAGGCGTGCTACTCGGTGGCCGGTGACGAGTCGTACGTGCTGCTCGTCCGGGTGGCCAGCCCGGTGGCGCTGGAGGAGCTGTTGCGGCAGGTCCGCGAGTCGGCCAACGTGTCGACCCGGACGACGGTCGTCCTGTCCACGCCGTTCGAGGGGCGGCCGCCGGCAATTTAAATACTATAACTTCAGTGGGGACTGAAACTAATCGTCAGGGGGAGTCATGTCGCGTACCGGAGAACTGGTCGAGATCACCACACCCGGAGAGCTCACCGAACTGGTCGGCGAGCCGACACCCCGGGCGGCGCACAAGGTGCGGACGTCACTGCACGACGTGGACCGGGAGTGGCTGGCCCGGTCGCCGTTCTGCCTGATCGCGACGTCCGATCAGGACGGCTCGTGCGACGTGTCGCCGAAGGGTGACCCGCCGGGTTTCACCCTGGTGCTGGACGACACGACGATCGCGGTGCCGGACCGGCCGGGCAACCGGCGGGTGGACGGATTCCGGAACGTGCTGACCAATCCGCACGTCGGCCTGATCTACCTGGTGCCCGGCCGGGGTGACACGTTGCGGATCAACGGGCGGGCGCGGCTGGTGCGCGACGCGCCGTTCTTCGACGACCTGGTGGTCCGGGGTCATCGGCCGGCGCTCGCGCTGCTGGTGGACGTCGACGAGGTCTTCTACCACTGCTCCAAGGCGTTCCTGCGGTCGAAGCTGTGGCAGTCGGAGTCGTGGCGGCCCGACGATGCGCCGTCCCGGCCGGTGATCGTGCAGGCGGTCGAGCGGCCCGGGGTGAGTCTGGCAGAGCTGGAGCGGTACTACGGGCCGGGCTACGGCGAGCAGCTCTACGGCTGATCGCGACACCGGGAGCGAGTGATGAAGGCTGTCCGTTTCGATCGGTTCGGGGGACCGGAAGTCCTGGAGATCGTGGCTCTGCCCGATCCGCATCCGGGTCGGGGCCAGGTTCGGATCGCGGTGCGCGCGGCAGGCGTGAACCCGAGCGACTGGAAGAAGCGCCAGGGCCTGATGGATCCGGAGCTTCCGCAGACCTTGGGCCACGAGGCGGCGGGCGTCGTCGACGAGCTGGGCGAGGGTGTCGCGGACGTGGCCGTGGGCGACCGCGTGTTCGGCTTGTCCGCGGAGGGGTCGGCCCAGGCCGAGCTGGCGGTGCTGTCGCACTACGCGCCGATCCCGTCGTCGCTGGACTTCGCCGGTGCCGCTGCGCTGCCGGCCGCTGTCGAGACGGCCGCCCGCGCGCTCGACCAGCTCGGTGTCGGGAACGGCGGCATGCTGCTGGTCAACGGTGCTTCCGGCAGCGTGGGCGGTGCCGCGGTGCCGCGGTGCCGCGGTGCAGTTGGCAGTGGCGCGTGGTGCGCGGGTGATCGGCACGGCGAGTCCGTTGAACCACGACTACGTCCGCTCGCTGGGGGCCGAGCCGGTCGCGTATGGCGAGGGCCTGGTCGATCGGGTGCGTGCGGTCGCGCCGGATGGTGTCGATGTCGCGCTCGACGTGGCCGGGAGCGGTGTCCTGCCTGAGCTCGTCGAGTTGGCCGGCGGCCCGGAGCGTGTCGTGACCATCGCCGATTTCGTGGGTGCGCGGGAGCACGGGGTGCGGTTCAGCAGTGGGGACGCTGGTCGCGCGTTGTACGCGCTCGCCGAGATCGGCGGGTTGGTCGGGTCGGGCCGGTTTTCGCTCCCGGTGGCGCGGACGTTCCCGCTCGCCGAGGTCGCGCAGGCGCATCGGGTCGGCGAGGGCGGTCGCGCGCGCGGGAAGCTCCTCCTGGTGATCTAGTCGGCGTCGCTGAGGTCGGCGATGGTGACGCCGAGGCAGGACAGGGGTTGTTCGGCTTCGGGGTGGACGTGGACGGCGCGGTCGTGGTCGCGGTGGACCCAGCCGGCGTCGACGGCTCGGGTGAGCAGTGCGGTGGGGACGGCGCCGGAGAGGTGTTCGCGGCGTTCTGTCCAGTCGAGGCATTCCTTGAGTGATGGCCGGCGGTGGCCTGCCGGGAGGGTGACGCCGAGCTCGGTGAGGGTGTTGCGGCCGGTCGGGGTGAGGACGAGGCCGTCGGTGCGGTCGATGAGGCCGGTGCGGAGCATGCCGTCGCGCAGTGCGACGCCGAGTCGGCCGGCGAGGTGGTCGTAGCAGGTGCGGGCGTAGGCGAGTCGGCGGGCGCGGAGGGTGGAGCGCAGGCCGCGGGGTGGTTGGTGGTTGGCGTGTTCGGAGAGGCGTTCGATGAGTTCGGCGACGCGTTGGTCGGCGAGGCGGACGTAGTGGTGGCGGCCCTGGCGGAGGGTGGTGACGAAGCCGGCGGTGGTGAGCCTGCGGATGTGTTCGCTGGCGGTGGAGGGTGCGATGCCGGCCGTGGTGGCGAGTTCGCCGACGGTCCAGGCTCGTCCGTCGAGCAGGGCGAGGCACATGGTGGCGCGGCTGGGTTCGGCGAGTACGGCGGCGACCTCGGCGAGCTGGGTGGTCTCCACAGGGTCGAGGGTAGGTCGGGGACGGTTCGGCGGGGGCCGCAACGTGACAAGCGGGGCGCTATCTCCGTATAGTGCAGCGGGGCGATCGCCCCGCTAAATCCGACAGGGGAGTGATCATGGCGCGTACCGCGGTGGAGATCGTGGAGTTGATCCGGCAGCGGCTGATGCGGGTCGACATGTCCGGGTTCGCCGACCTGTTCGCCGAGGACGGGGTGTTCGAGTATCCGTTCGGCGTGCCGGGGATGCCGGCGGTGTTCCGGGGCCGGGAGACGATCCGACAGCACGTGGTCGAGTCGCGGCGGGACATCACGGCGCTGCTGGCGGTCGACGACATCGTGTCCACGGTGCACGAGACGGCCGACCCGAACGTGGTGATCACCGAGTCGGACGTCCTGGGCACCACGCTGGCCACGGGGGAGCCGTTCCGGTTCCGGTCGGGCGTGTCGGTGGTGACGGTGCGGGATGGCGAGGTGGTCGGCTTCCGGGACTACATGAACGTGCTCGGGGCGGCGCAGATCACCGGCGGCCGGGGTCAACTGGTCCGGGACGTGGTGGCGCCGGGGGAGTAGCGCGTCAGCCGGTGGTGGTGACGATGGCCGCCGGGTGCAGTTGGCCACCCGGTCCGGCCAGGCAGGCCGCGGCGCGGTCGGTGGTGGCGAGGAACTGGCCGAGGCAGTCGGCGAAGGCGGCGGCGCCACGCGCGTTCGGGTGGAACGAGGCCTGCAGGGCGTGGCCGACGCGTTGCCTGTCGGTGATGTCCTGCCAGGCGACGGTGAGCCGGGAGAACCACTCGTTGCGGGTGTCGCGGCCGCCGGAGCACGCCTCGTGGCCGAGTCCGGCGTCGGCGAGGTCGAGGTAGCGGGCCTTGGCCTTGTCGGCGGCTTCGCGTAAGCCGTTGTCGAGCGCGTGGATCCCGGTGTTGCGCACCCAGTTCAGATCGACCGGGCGGAACGGGCACCCGGCGAGGCTGAGCAGGTTGCCGACCGCGTTGGGCCCGACGGGTGCGGCGTAGGACTGGAGCACGAGCTGGTAGGTGCCGGGTGCGTAGTGGAGCGCCGCCATGGCGGCGCGGATCTCGCCCAGCAGCTTGGTGACCTTGGGCACCATGGCGTTGACCCGCCGCTGCCACTGGGGTTCGAAGCCCGCGCTGCAACTGCCCTGCCGGGCCCAGGCCTGGACGCAGTTGTTGAGCAGTTGGGCGAAGTGGGGGTCGTCGTTGGCGCCGACCGCGACGACGACCGCGACCACCCTGTCGTGCTTGGCCAGCTTCGCGAGCTGTTCGGTCTGCGACGATTCGCCGTACTGGCGGGCGTCGCCCGGGCCCACCTGGGTGGTGCTGGCGCCGGAGCAGGCCAGGTTGACGGTGCGGACGACGCCGGCCACGTGGGTGTGGTCGATCTCGGCGTTGGGGGAGCGGTGGCACCAGTCGCCGCCCTGGCCGTTGGTGGCCACGGTGTAGTCGCCGGTGCCCTCACCGGACAGGGAGCTGTCGCCGAGCGACACGATGGTGAGCGGCCCGTGCGGCGGACCGGGTTTCGGCGGGGCGGGCGCGGGACCCGGGACGATCAGGTCGGCGACGGCGCCGAACAGCACCACCAGCACTGCCACGGCCAGCGCCACACGTGTCCTGGTCCAGGGCAAGCGGTCGCTGCGCACCGGACCGAGTCTACGGCCTGGCCGGTGGGCAAAGTCGATCGCCGTTCGGGGTTGCCGGTGGTAGGCAGGGACGATGGAGACACCGACGGCGACGGACCGGGTGGTGCGCGAGGCGGGCGGCGACGGCGTCGTGGACCGGCTGGTGGAGCTGTCCGGCGCCGAGCTGACCACGTTGCTGCTGCGGGTGATGCGGTTGCGCGCGGAGCGGCTGCGTCCGGCGGACGTGTTGCGGCGCCATCGTGCCGACCGGTTCACCGCGCCCGCGTCGGTGCCGTTCGAGTTGTTGCGGCGCACCGAGGATCGGCTGTTGTCGTTGCTGCCGGGCGGGTTCGAGCCGGTGACGTTGGCACCCGTGGTGCCGTTGGGGACGCATTCGGTGATGCGTGCGGTGCACGCAGCGGGAGTCGGCCGTGGGGCGGTTCGCGCACTTCGGCCTGCTGGGCGTGGTGTCGGCGGGTCGGGAGACCGGGGATCTGGCGTTCGAGCGGGAGCACGTGGTGGAGCACGTGCGGTATCTGGTGCGGGCCGTGCTGGAGTTGGGTGGTGGCGGCGCCGAACTGCGGTTGAGCGTGGCGCGCCCCGGGCTGGCGCCGGTGGCCGATGCGGTGCGGGCCGCGGTCGCCGGGTTGGGCGCGACAGTGGTGGACGACCCGGATCGGGTGGCGGCGCACGGCTACTACGACGGCCTCTGTTACAAGGTGTTCGCGGTGCGGGACGGGACGCGGCGGGACATCGGCGACGGCGGCCTGGTCGAATGGACCCGATTGCTGCTGGGCAATCGCAAGGAGCGGCTGGTGATCGGCGGGATCGGCGTCGAGGGCCTGGCCACGCCGTGACCGGGGACGTGGCCCGCCGGGAGGCGGCGCGGGCGAGGACCGGCCACGGCGACGGCTGGTCGGTCGCGCAACAAGACTCCGCGGCCGGGCCGGTGGCTGGACAACCGACCGGACTCCCGACCAGACCGTCGCCGACATCCTCAACGGGTTGATCTAGTCCACTGTGGACGTCACACGAAGCCGACCACGCGGTGCGGCGCGTAGGCAGCCTCCAGCTGCGTCACCTCGTCGTCGGACAGGCTGATCGCCAGCGCCGCCACGGCGTCGTCGAGGTGGTGCGGCTTGGTGGTGCCCACGATCGGGGCGGTGACCAGCGGGTTGCGCAGCAGCCACGCCATCGCCACCTGCGCCCTGGGCACCGCGCGCTCGTTCGCGATCGCCGCGACCCGCTCGACGATGGCCCGGTCGGTGTCCTGGTAGAGCCGCTTGCCGAACTCGTCGGTCTCGCTGCGGGCGCTGGTGTCGTCCCAGTCGCGGGTGAGCTTGCCTCGGGCCAGCGGGCTCCACGGGATGACGCCGATGCCCTGGTCGCCGCACAGCGGCAGCATCTCCCGCTCCTCCTCGCGATAGAGCAGGTTGTAGTGGTTCTGCATGGTGGCGAACCGGGTCCAGCCGTTCTGGTCGGACAGGTACAGCGCCTTGGCGAACTGCCAGGCGTGCATCGAGGAAGCGCCGATGTAGCGGGCCTTGCCGGCCTTCACCACGTCGTGCAGCGCCTCCAGGGTCTCCTCGATCGGCGTGCCGTAGTCCCAGCGGTGGATCTGGTAGAGGTCGACGTAGTCGGTGCCCAACCGGCGCAGGCTGTTGTCGATCTCGGTCATGATCGCCTTGCGGGACAGGCCGCCGCCGTTGGGGCCGGGCCGCATCGTCATGTACACCTTGGTGGCCAGGACGATCTCGTCCCGGTTGGCGTACTCGGCCAGGGCCCGGCCGGTGATCTCCTCGCTGCTGCCGTTGCTGTAGGTGTTGGCCGTGTCGAAGAAGTTGATCCCGGCCTCGACGGCCCGGCGGATGAACGGCCTGCTGGTCTGTTCGTCCAGGCTCCACGGGTGGCTGCCCCGGTCGGGAGCGCCGAAACTCATGCAGCCCAGGCAGATCCGCGACACGTCCAGCCCTGTCGAGCCCAGCTTCACGTACTTCACGTGATCCCGTCCTTCGTTCGCGTTGCGAAGTGTCGACGTGTCGGACCCTAGCCGACCTAGTGTTCGTGGCCGGCGCGCAGCCAGGCCACGTAGTCGGCGACGGCGCTGTCGGTGTCCCGCGCCGGGGTGAAGCCGGTGTCCTCGCGTAGCCGGGTGACGTCCAGCCAGGTCGAGCCGTGCCGGGTGCCGGGGGCCAGTTCGATCCGGGCGTCCGGCACGACCCGCCGGATCGCGTCGGCGATCTCGCCGTTGCTGGTGGGCCGGCCGGACGCGACGTTGTAGACGGTGTGACTCAGGCCACCGCTCAACTGGAGCAGGGCGATCGCGGTACCGCAGTCCGGCGCATAGCACAGGTCGATGCCGTCGTCCGCGTGGTGTGGCGAGTCGACCGGGATGCCGCGAACGGCGGCGTGCACCAGTTCCGGCGCGGCCAGGAACCGGGACGACGGCCGGCCGCCCGGCCCCCACACCGCGCCGATCCGGCAGCGCACCACCTCCACGCCCAGCGCGTCGCCGACCAGATCGGCGAGCAGCTCGTCGATCTTCTTCACCGCCGGGATCAGTGGGCCCGCGGCCAGCGGCAGCGGCACGTCCTCGCGGAACGGGCTGGTGCCCGGTGCCCCGCCGTACACGCCGATGGTGCTGGCGATCGTCACCCTGGGCACGCGCCAGTCGCGCGCGGCCTCCAGGACGGTGAGCAGGCCGCCGGTCTCCCGGCGGGCGTCCTCGATCGGGTCGGTCCCGCCGAAGGCGCCCGCCAGGTGGACGATGCCGGTGACCGGGTGGCGCCGGCCGACGTCCAGGAACGCGGCCCGGTCGGTGATGTCCACCTGCTCGACGACCGCCTTGCCCGGTGCGCCGGCCAGCGTGTCCGGCAGCGTCGTGGTGCTGCGCTGGACCAGCACGCAGGACTCGTCCCGGTCGAGGAACGCCCTGGTGGTGTGTGTCCCGACGAAACCGAGACCGCCCGTGATGAGGATCATCAGCCCTCCAATCAGTCAGCTTCTGTGATTGTCAGGCTAGCTGACAGTCAGGTGGCGGGTAAAGTTCCTCGGGTGAGTCCGGAGTTGACCAGCCGTCTCGGCTACCTGCTCAAGCACGCCCAGGAGCAGCTCAGGGCCAGGAGCAACGCGGCCCTGGCGCACCACGGCATCGACGGCCGCGAGTTGGCCGTGCTGATCGTGCTGGCCACCGGCGAGCCTGCGTCCCAGCAGGAGGCCGCGGCCCGGCTCGGCGTCGACCGCACCACGATGGTGGCGCTGCTCGACGTGCTGGAGCACAAGGACCTGGTGGCGCGCACGCCCGACCCGCACGACCGGCGTCGCAATGTCGTCGAACTGACGGCGGCCGGCCGCATCGCGTTGCAGCGGGGAATGAAGACCACGGACGAGGTGGAACGCGAGTTCCTGGCGCCGCTCTCGCACCGGGCCGCCGACCAGTTCCGCGGTGCGCTGCGCGCGCTGGTCGTGCCCGACTGAACCGTTCCCGGCCGTTCCTGGAAAGTTCCTAAGAAAGGCCGGGGCCGCCCCGCCGAGTGTCGGCGGTGCGGCCCCAAGCGGCAATCAACGGCCGTTCTCCGGCCCCCGCGACCGCGCTGTCACAGCGCGGGGTTGGTCGCTACTTGCCCTTCCTGCCTTTGGCCGGCGCGGCCTGAGCCGCCTCGAATGCGTCGATGACGGCGGCCGGGATGCGGCCGCGGTCGGACACCTCGTGGCCGTTCTTCTTGGCCCATTCCCGGATGGCCTGGGTCTGCTCGCGGTTGCGGCCGCTGCCACCCGTCGGGGCACCACCACGCCGCACCCGACCACCGGTCCGGCGGGCGGCCGTGATGAACTCCTGGAGGTGATTGCGCAGGTTGCTGGCGTTGTCGGTGTTGAGGTCGATCTCGTAGGTCACGCCGTCCAACCCGAAGGTGACGGTCGAAATGTCACTGCTGGACGTGCCGTCCAGGTCATCCACCAGTTGTACGAGAACTTTCTGTGCCATGTGATTCCTTGCGTCTTTCTCTCCGAGGCCGAAGGCCGTCACCAGAGCGCTGGGCGGCTCACCTAGTGAAGTGTAAAACGTTCATTCGGCCAATCGGGTGACGGGTGCCGTTGCGTGTCGGAAATTTCGGCCGAACGGGACCCCGGTCATCACGTTCCGGGTATGTGGCTCGGCCAAATGGCCGCAGTGACCGCCGTCGACGGCGGGAGTGTCCGGTTACCGGTGCCCGTCTGGGGTATCCGCGGCTGTATCAGCTGGTGCCCTGCCGAACACCGACGCCACCCCGGCGACCAGCACCGCAGCCAGTCCGATCACCACCGGTACCCCCACCCGCAGCAGCAACGCGCCCACCAGTGCCCCGGCCAGCATCGCCAGCACCGACCCCAACCGCCGCACCACCTGCGGATTCCCACCGCCGCCCAGCACGCTGTCGGCCACCAGGCCGGTGATCGTGTTGGTGAGCACCGTCGTGGTCAGGTCGTGCGCGGCCAGTTTGCGGACCGTTGCGTTCTGCAGGCCGAAACACATCGCCAGCAGCGCGACCGTCACCAGCGTGGCGTGCCCGGACGTCCGCAGCACGCCGACCGCGACCAGCACCGCGACCACCGCCAACACGATCGCCTGCGCCGCGAACACCGAACACAGCCACCGCCTCGGCCCACCGGACAGCACCCTCGCCACCCGCCCACCGGCCACCGCGCCGGCCGCGAACCCGGCGATCGCCACCACCGACGCCACCGGCGACAGGCCCGAACCCTGGTAGGCGGCGAACCCGAGGAACACCACGTTGCCCGTCATGTTGGCCACGAACACCCGGCCCAACCGCAGGAAGCTGACCGCGTCGATCAACCCGGTCGCCGCCGTCACCGTCAGCAGCGCCGTCACCAACCACGCCCGGTCCACCGGCATCCGCTGCGCCATGTGTCCTCCCGAACCGACCGAACCGCTGTGCCGCCCGCCGCATCATGCCCCGATCGGCTGCCGGTGCAACCCGCCGCCGCGGTTGTTCCGTCTCCACGACAGCGCAGCGAGAAGGTGGTGAGCGATGAGCCCGAAAACCGCGGTCATGGCCGCAGTGGCCGCGTCCCTCCTGGTGTTCGTCGCCGGCTGCGCCCACCGGGCGGTGCCCGCGACCCAGCCGGCACTGGGCGTGGGCACCGCTTCGGCGACCCCGGCCCGCCCGGCCACCTGCCCGGCCTCGGTGGCCCATCTCGTCTACCCGGCCGCATCCCGCGCCACCATCGTGTCCGGCACCCCGGACCAGGCCACCGTCTGCCGCTACGCCGGCCTCAACGACCCCCACCCGCACGCCCTCGTGCAGTCCGCGACCATGGGCGCCGCCCAGGCCGCCACGCTGGCCCGCGACCTCGACCGCGCCAAGCCGTTCCCGGTCGGCGTCGCCTACAACTGCGGCATCGACCTCGGCCAGGCCGATCTCCTGCTGTTCGGCTTCCCCGACGGCCACCACGTCGACGTCCAACTCGACATGACCGGCTGCCGGACCGCGACCAACGGCCAACGCACGGTGTTCTACCCGATCGGGGTCGCCTCCCAGGTCACGACGCTGGTCGGCCGCTGACTCACGGGCAGCCGGGTGCCTGCTCGGTCGCAGGCGGCGGCAGCGCACCCGGATGGTGCAGCACCAGGAAACCGTCCTCGGCGAACACGATGCGGTAGCCGTGCCCGGTGAGGAACGTGATCCGCGCCCGCTGCTGGGCCACGTCGCAGAACGGGAACCGTCGCGTCGTCGTGTCCGCCACCACCCACGGCGCCCAGCGCGGCACCTGGTCCCACAACACCACCGTGGTCCGGCCGGTCAACGCCGGCCCCAGCGGGTTCGCCGCCTCCACCGTCACCCCGGACGGCACGTGCGCCACCGCGGCCGCCTCGGCACGCATCGTCGTGTCGTGCCGCCACGACGACAGGTGCAGCAGCGGGTGGAATCCGAACCCCGGCACGTTCCACCCGCCGATCACCAGCACCGCGACCGCCCACACCGCGGCGAACCGCTCCCCGGCCACCCGCCACCCGCCGTGGCGGGCCGACCAGCGGCGCACCCGCGCCACCCCGTCCACCCCGGCGCACAGCAGCGCCACCACCAGGAACGCGTCGTAGTGGAATCCGGAGGTCCACCAGTTCGGTGCGTCGGACAGCATCCGCTCCGCCAACTGCGGCAGCACCACCAGCACGAACGGCGACAACACGCACGCGAACGCCGCCACCGTCCCCAGCAGCACGATGGTGTGGATCTTGACGTCCGGCTGGGTGAACGTGGTCGCGGTCGCGGCCGGGTGGGTGAGCAGGTGCCAGGCGGCGGTCGGCAGCGTCGGGCCGAACGCGCCGTACCGCCAGTAGAACTGGGGTTTGCTGCCCATCGCCGGCAGCAGCACCACCGTGCTGACCACCACGGCGGCCAGCCCACCGACCGCGAGACCGGCGCCCAGCCAACGGGCCTGGTGCCGCCGCGGGGTCCGCCAGCGCGACGCCAGGATCAGCATCGCCACGCCGAACGCCGCCACCAGCAGGCCCATGTCCTCCTTGACGCCCAGCAGTCCCACCGCCGGCAACACCAGGTGCCACCAGCGGCCGCGGTCGCGGCGATAGGCCGAGAACCGCTCGAACAGCACCGCCGTCAGCACCGGCACGAACGCGACCTCGTGGAAGTCGAACGCCACCGCCTGCGCCACCGGCCACGACACCGCGTAGGCCACGGCCACGCAGTACGCGGCGAACGGACCCAACTCCCTGCGGGTGAACACCCACAGCGACGGGATCGCCGCCGCGAACAGCAGCGCCTGCGCCACCAGCAGCGTCGAGGGCCCGTCGTGGATCCAGTACAGCGGCGCCAGCAACGCCAGAATCGGTGAGAAATGGTCACCCAACACCGAGAAGTGCCAGCCGAAACCGCGATGCAAACCGTCCACAACGGACACCGGAAGCCGGAACCGGCTGTAGCCGCGGACCGCCTGGTCGAAGATCACCAGATCGTAGGAACTCGCCCGGAACGTGGTGAACTTCCAGAACTCGACCGCCCCGTACCCGACCGCCGCCAGCACACCGAGCACCGCAACGGCCTCGGCGTGCCTGCGTGAGGCGACCGGCTGCCCGGCCGGTGTCGCGGTCGGCATCCTGCCGGGCGCCTGGACCGCGACGGGCAGATCGGACATGACCGCAGCCTAATGGCCGCCAACCTCGGCGGACCGGCCGCGTTAGGCTGCCCGCCATCATGCGCGTTCTCCTGTTCGGCACCTACGACACCGCCATGCACCCGAGGGTCGCGACCATCGCCGAGGGCCTGCGGGCGCGGGGCATGGCCGTGACCGAGTGCAACGCCCCACTCGGCCTGGACACCGCCGCCAGGGTCGACACGCTGGCCAGGCCCTCCCGCGTGCCGGCGTTCGTGGCGACCGTGCTGCGCCGCTGGTGGACCCTGGCGCGGGCCGCGCGGCGGCTGCCCACACCGGACGTCGTGCTGGTCGGCTACCTCGGCCACTTCGACGTGCACCTGGCCCGGCTGCTGTTCCGCCGGACCCCGATCGTGCTGGACCACCTCGTCGGCGCCAGTGACACCGCCCGCGACCGCAGGCTGACCGGCGGCCCCCGCCAGGCGCTGCTGGCAGTGATCGACCGCGCCGCGCTCCGCGCCGCCGACATCGTCGTTGTCGACACCGACGAACACCTGGCCACGCTGCCCGACCCGGGGAAAGCCGTCGTCGTCCCGGTCGGCGCGCCCGCGGCCTGGTTCCACACGCCCGACACCGGCCCCGGTCCGCTGCGCGTGGTGTTCTACGGCCTCTACACACCCCTGCAGGGCACCCCGGTGATCGGCGCCGCCCTGGCCGAACTCGCGGACGACCCGATCGAGATCACCATGATCGGCACCGGCCAGGACGAAGCGGCCACCAAGGCGGCGGCGCGGCCCAACTCCCGGGCGCGCTGGTTGGACTGGGTGGCGACCGACGAACTCCCGGCCCTCGTCGCCGAACACGACGTGTGCCTGGGCATCTTCGGCACCGGAGCCAAGGCGCTCCGCGTGGTGCCCAACAAGGTCTACCAGGGCGCGGCCGCCGGCTGCGCCGTCGTCACGTCGGACACCCCGCCGCAGCGTCGCGCGCTGGGTGACGCTGCCGTACTGGTGCCGCCGGGCGACCCGGTCGCGCTGGCCGACGCGTTGCGCCGCCTGACCGACCGGGCCGAACTGAGCCGGTTGCGGATGGCGGCGCACCAGGTGGCGAGTGCGCGGTTCTCCGCCGACCACGTCGTCAGCGGATTGGCGCAGCGGTTGTCAGTCGTTGCGGGAACGGACGATCAGGTCCGCCAGTAGTGCCATCGACGCGATGATCAGGCCGGTCAGGAACACCAGGATCGTGTTGGTGGCCACCCGCACCGGGTGCGTCGCGATGTCGTAGACCGCCTTCGCCACGCCGATCCCCAGCAACGTCAACGCCAACGGCATCAACGCCTTGAGCGGGTTGAAGTACATCACCATCCGCAGCACCTGCAGGATGTACCGGTAGGCGTCCCGGACGAACTTGAACTTCGACGTGCCGGCCCGCTTCGCGTAGTCGATCGGCACGTACAACACGTCGTGCTGGTTGGACAGGAACGCCACCGTGATCGTGGTGACGCAGGAGAAACCGGCCGGCAGCAGCCGCAGGTAGGGCTGCGCCACGTCCTTGCGGAACGCGCGCAGACCCGAGTTCAGGTCCGGGATGCGCTGGTCGGTCAGCCACTCGGCGATCTTGCGGATCACCCACTTCGCCGGCACCCGCAGGAATTTGTAGGTGCCCTCCTCCGTGGTGCGCGCGCCGACCACCTGGTCGACGGTCGGGTCCTTGTCCAGGATCGCCACGAACTCCGGAATGCGCTCGTTCGGGTAACTCATGTCGGCGTCAGTCCACACGACGATGTCACCGCGGGCGGTCTGCGACCCCACCCTGCGGACCGTGCCCGAACCGCTGTTGCGGCGGAACGGCAACGTCCGCACGTTCGGGAAGTCCACTTCGGCCTCGCGCAGCACGTCCAGCGTGCCGTCGGTGGACGCGTCGTCCACGGCCAGCACCTCGTACGGGTAGCCGGAGGCGTCCATCGCCGCCACGATCCGCTCGATCTCCTGGCGGACGTGGTCCTCCTCGTTGTAGCAGGGCAGCACGATCGTCACGTACGGCCGATCCGGGTCGTCCGCCTCGGGCACGAGACCCGATGACACGACCGGTTTGCTCGGGTCCACCAGCATCCGCTCGACTCCTTACCGTGTGCGCGGGACTGTCATGATGGCCGTGCCGCCCAGAACACCAACCGCAGGGGGAGGGTCGATCCTGGGCGTCGCAGCAGCTCGCGGGCATCCTCCCGCGTGTCGAGCGTGCTCCTCGCGTAGGCGGTCAGACCCAGTGGCGTCGGGCTGTCGGTCTGCGACCCGGCGATCACCGGCGTCCGCCCGGCCGCCCGCACGCTCGCCGCCACCCGCGCGATCGTGGCCGGCGAGGGGTGCGGCAACTGTGCCACCGGCAGGCCGCACTGCGCCCGCACGATCGGCATCCACTGCTGGTCGACCAGCAACACCGTGTCGTTCCCGCCCAGCGTGCCACACACCTGATCGGTCGCGGCGGGCTCACCCTGCTCGGTGCGTTCCACCGACACCGGCGTCAACGCCACCGCCATCGGCACCACGAAGGCGGCCACCAGCACGGCGACCGCGCCGATCCGCCAGCCACGCGACCGCACCCGCTCCGCCACCACAGCCGTGGTCCAGGTGGCCAGCAGCGCGACACACGGCAGCACCTCCGCCACCAGCCGCCGGTCCGCCCACGGATGGTCCGGCGTGATACCCGGCCGGACCAGCGTCAACACCGCGGTACACACGAACGGCAACAGCACCGGCAGCCACTGCCGGTCCTGCCCGCGCAGCACCCGCCAGGTCAGGTACACCGCGCCGACCCCGGCGGCCACCAGCGTGACCCAGCCCAGGTACCAGGCGACCCACCGCAGGCTGTTCTCCGCGTAGCCGCGGGTGCCGTCCACCGGCAGGCCCAGCGCCCGCTGCGCGTTCGCCACGAACTTCCGCACGCCCGGATCGGCGTTCGAGTGGTCGGTCGACACGTAGGGCCGCACGAACAACCCGATCTCCACCAACACCACGGCCGCCGCGGCCACCGGCGCCACCCGCCGCCACCACGCCGTGCCGTACCGGCGCAGCACCACCGCCCCGACCACCACGGCCACCGACATGACCACCAGCAGAAGCAACATCAACTTCACCGACGACCAGTTGACCTGGATGTAGGTGCGGGTGACGAACGCGCCGTCCAGCACCCCGAGACCGCCGCCGATCACCGACCCGACGAGGAACTGCCACCAGCCCGGCCGCCGGGTCAGCCACAACCAGCCGATCACCGGCAGCACGAAGGCGTAGTCGACGCCGAAGTCCACCCGGATCAGCTCGCCCGCCGAGAGCACCAGACCGGCGACGAACGCCAGCCTGCCGGCACCCCGCGCGCCCTTCGGGGCGGTGACCAGGTCGACCAGCAGGCAGACACTGGCCGCCAGCACCACGAGGGCGGCCGGCTCGGACAGCGTCTCCTGCGCCGAGCGCAGCACCGGCCACGCGGCCGCGGTGAGCAGCGCGGCCAGCGGCGCCCACCGGGCACCCATCAGCCGCCCGGCCAGGCCGCCGACCGCGAGGATCGCGCAGCCGCCGACGATCGCCGGCAGCACGAGCAGGCCCGTCCAGCCGCCCGCCCAGTAGGCGCCGGCCAGCATCGTCGGCCAGCCGGTCATGAACTGTGGCACCACCGTGGCACCGTGCTGGTAGAACGCGGGACTGGCGAAGCCGAGCCGGCCCGGTGACGTGCCGAACGCGGCCAGCGGCACCCGGTAGAACGGGCTCGGGTGATGCGCCAGCCAGTAGCCGATCTGCGCGTACGAACCGGCGTCCCGGCGCGGCACCACGTGCGAGCTGTGGGTGAGCGCGGCGAACACGGTGAACCCGACCGCCACCGCGGCCGTCGCCACGGCCGGCCACCGGGGCCCGTCGTCTCCGGCGCCCCGGGTCAGGCGCAGACCCAACGGCACCACGACGGCGGCGACCACGACAGCCAACGGCAACACGATCGCCGGCCGGAACAGCCCGAGCGCGGCCAGCGGGAACGCGACCACCACCCAGGACCCGACGAGCAGACCCGGCACCACCGAGGCGACTGCCAGGAAGCGATTCCCTTGCGGCAACCATCCGCGCACACCGAGCGAACCGGTGCCGTCCTCCGGCTCCCGACGTGTGTCCCCTGTGGTCGACTCGTCGTCCGCCACGTCAGCGCTGACCACGACAGAATGTTATAACGGTCGATTCCGGCGCCGTCCGCGCGTCCCGACCGGTCAGCCGCAGAACTCGCGTTCCGCGGCGAACGGGTCGGCCGGGATCCGGAAGCTGGTGCGGGACACGGAGCCGGTCAGGTTGTGCCAGAACCGGCCGGCGGACATCGGCTGGTTCACCGAGTCCATCAGGTCCTTCAGCCGGCCACAGGTCAGGGCGTGGCGGGCGGCCGCGACCTGGGCCTTCGTCACGTCCTGGGTGTCCGGCATGGCGGCGACCGCGGCCGGGTCGGCGTACTCGGCGAGCACCCAGGCCGCGGGCAGCCACTTCTCGTGCCCCGGCCGGCCGCGCTGGGTGAGTTGGAGGTGGCCGGCCAGCGGGGTGGCCAGGCCGTTGACGTCGACCACCGTGCCGTCCAGGGGGACCACCTCGTCGGTGATGCCCATGTTGTCGTAGAAGAAACCGCTGCGGTCCGGGACGTCCGCGGCCAGTCTGATCGTCCACAGTGAACCGTTGGCCGCGGTGCCGGCGCTCATCACCAGGATGCGTCCGTTGGTGGTGAAGCGGGCCAGGGTGGGCAGCAGCGTGTTGTCGCGGGTGCGGGAGGCGCTGGTGGTCGGGTCGTGGTCCTGGTACGCGGCGGCCTCGTAGCTGCGCTCGTTGGTGATCCCGTTCTCGCCGAACGCGATGCCCTGGTACGACGTGCGCGCCCAACCACCGGCGACCACGGCCCACACCAGCAACGCCACCACGCCCACCGCCTCCACCGAGCGGAGGTTGGGCACCGGCACCAGCATGATCGGCAGCAGCAGCACGAACACCACCGGCACCCACATCCGGCCGTGCATGTAGTCGCCGCCGACCCACACCACATAGGCGCCCAGCAGCAGCCCGGCCACGACCGGTGCGGCGGCCAGGATGGTGGCGCGGTTGTCCATGCGGCCACGGCTGAGCAGGCGGGTGCCGATCACGCAGATCAGCGCCAGCGGGATCCACAGTTGGTAGGCGCCGACGAAGTCGTTGAGGTACTGGAAGCCGCGGCTGACGAACGGGTCGGACGCCTCCTTGGCCAGGCCGGGCATCGGCTCCAGGATGCCGTAGTAGCCGGCCCGGAAGATCTCGTAGCCCACCGGGATCGCCAGTCCGGCGGCGCTGAGCACCAGGCCGCGGCGCCAGTTCGGCCGGTACAGCAGCAGGCCGGCGACACCGAAGATCGCGGTCGCCAGCGCGAAGTCGGGACGGACCAGCGGACCCAGCCCGATGACCACCGCCGCCGTGACCATGCGGGCGGTGCCGGCGCGCTCGGTGATGCCGGTCAGCAGCCACCAACTCAGCCCCAGCCACAACATCGCCAGCCCGGTCTCCAGCCCGGAGGACGCGAAGTCCCAGAACGTCGCCACCGCGACCGGCACCAGCACACCCGCCGGGGCCAGCAGACCGGTCGCGCCCCGCAGCCGCTGCAACCGGAAACAACCGCCGAGCGCGAACAACAATCCGGCGATCGTGCATTCGATGCCCAGCACGACGGCGTCCACGGCGACGTCGCCCCGGAAGATCAACGCGGCGAACGCGAGCAGCCACGTCCACAACGCGCTGGTGTCCACCTCGTCGCGCTGGAACGGGTTGTAGTTCGGGCCCCTACCGGCCAGGATCTGCCGAACCTCGCGCACCACGATCAGCCCGTCGTCGCTGATCCAGCGGCTGGAGTAGGCGAGGATCGCGAAGACGGCGACGGCGACGAGTGCGCCGCCGATCGTGGCCCGGAACTGCCAGGAGACGCCTGATCGGATGATCGGTTCGGTGGCGCGGGGCGCAGGCTCGGGACTGACGTCGCCAGGCGCGGTCGGGCTCGACGTGATCGACATCCTGGCAGTCCGATTCCGTTGATTCAGGCAGGCGGCCTGCTGACTGTATCGGTAGTGCGAAATCCCGTCGACTGTAAGGTTCATGCCCCTGTGACTCATCCATCCGGGTGGTCCGCGACGTGTTCGCCACCCGGTCGCGCACATCTCGATATCGTGACTGTCGGTGTACATCGCACAACCGTACGTATGCGCGTGACCTGCGATGATGGGGGCATCAATGACTCAGTCGGCGACGGATCGACCGGTCGTACCGCCGATGTTGTATGTGCCGGTCCATGATTACGCGGACAATGTCCATGATCTGACAGTTGACTTCCGGCGATTACCGGACGGCCGACTGGCCCTCCTTGCCTATACGGCACTTGATCGACTGATCGCGGGTTGCGGTACCGCACAGCCCTGGGTTCTACTGCCCACCGCGAAACTCGACGAGATCGGCGAGCACACGCCGTACGACGTGATTCTGCTCGACATGAAGGTCGAATCCGAGCCGGTGCGGAATGGTGGTGACCGGTGATGGCCAGCGGATTCAGCGTGGACCCCGGCCTCCTGGACGGCGTCGCCGCAATGTTGCACGGCGGCGCTGACTCACTCAATGAGCTCGCCGGCTCGGTTCCCGGAGTACCGAACGCCGGGCC
Source organism: Pseudonocardiaceae bacterium (assembly GCA_036491115.1). Lineage (GTDB taxonomy): Bacteria > Actinomycetota > Actinomycetes > Mycobacteriales > Pseudonocardiaceae > DATEPR01. The sequence goes on along the minus strand of DASXCQ010000062.1, from coordinate 12,485 downwards.
CGTGAGTGCGGATATGGCAAACGTTATCGCCCACCAGGTGGAAGCTGCCGGTGAATACGCGATCGGCGTCGCCGCCGCCGGGCAGGCGGTCGCCGAGGGTGGTAAGGCATATCGGGAAACGGACGACGCGGCGAAACGTTCACTGCCGAAGCCGAAATGAGGGGGAGCGGTGCCGATCGACACCACCGTCGAAGGTGATCCGAACAGCATCCACACCGCGGCGACCTGGTTGCGGACCCGATTCCAACCGGCGCTGCACTACTGTGGCAGTCAGGTCTTCCGCGCCAGCACGGATGCGGAAAGCGGCTGGCAGGGCAACGCCGGCATCGGGTTCCAGGTGTCGATGGCCAGGGGTGGTCGCGCCATCGACGCCCTGTACGCCGACGGCGGCACCCTGGGCACCGCGCTGGACGACTACGCCGACGGCCTGCACACCGCACAGGCCGGCATGGCCAGGGCCAGGGAGATCGCCCAGCACGCCGGCCTCACTCTCACCAGCAACACCATCGAGGACCCGGGATCGGCACCGGCCGTGCTGCCGTCCGCGCTCGGCGCCGACCACCTGCGCCAGGTCCAGGCGTTCACCGAGGCCCAGGACGAGGCCAGCCGCGCCACCGCCATCCACGTCCGCGCCACGAACGCCCTGCAGGAGACCTTGCGTGACCTCCTCGACCACCGCTACGAATACGCCGCCGACTTCATCGACGGCGTGGCCGGCAGCATGATCGAACTCCAAGGGCATGTCCTGCGTGACCAGGCCAGCCACCTCCGCGCGCAGGCCGACCAGTTCGAGCGCAACTACCTCCATTCGCCCGCCGGCAGCGACGCCGCCCGCCTCAACGAGCAACTGCGCAACAAGGCCGCTCTGGGAGCCGAGGACGCCACGTCGGCGGACGAGGGCCTGATGGCCCGTATCGCCGGTCGGATCCCGGGGATCGGCATGGCCATCGCCGCTGGCGGCGTTGGCTGGGACATCGCTCATGGCACGCCCCCGACCCGGACGATCGTGACCGGCACAGCCAGTACGGGAGCGGCGATGGCCACGGAGGCGTTCGCCTTCTCGCAGTTGGAGACGGTGGCGGTGGCCGTCCCGGGCTTGTCGCTGCTCGGTCCGGTCGCGGCAGGGATCGCCGCGGGCCTTGCCGCCGGGGCACTGGCCGACTTCGCATGGAACCAGTGGAACCAACGGGCACCCAAAGGCACAGACCAGGCGATCGAGGAGTGCGTCAAGCTCACCGGGCACGACTTCATCGGCGGTGCCCAGTCCGCATGGCACGCCCTGGTCAGCGTCTTCTGACGGACGACATGGCGATGCTGCCGACGAACCCGATACCGTGGCCGACGCGCTGGCGACGGTCGCCCACGGGATTCAGCGTGTGCTTCATGATCTTCTTCGGAGTGGCCGCGGCGATCTGCATCGCCGCCGGCTTCCTGGGATTCCCTGTGGCTGCCTTGTGGACGCCGCTGTTCGCCGGTTTCGCGTTGGCAACTGTGGCCATGGGGATCGGCGTGCGGAGGCGGTCGGCGCGGTCGGTGCGCACCCGGCTGCAGCCCGACGGGCTCGCCGCATTGATGTTTCCCTACTCGTTGCGGCTGACCGTGGCGATCTCCCTGGAAGCGGTCGGGCTGGTGACCGTCGGTACCACGTTCCTGGCCGCGGAACTGCTCGGCGCACTGGGTGGCGACGCTGAGGCATGGTTCGGTGTCGCCGTGCTCGGGCTGACGGATCTCCTGGGATTGGCCTCTCTCTACGGTATCGCCCGTCGACGGCTGGTTCGGGGAGCTGTCTTCCTTTCGCCGACCGGTGTCGTGCACCGGACGTGGGGTGCTGACACCGCCATCGGCTGGGACGAGGTGTTCGCCGTGACGCCCGAGGAGCGGACCGTCGCGACTGCCTACGGCAACGGGCCGCCAGCCCAGCTCATCCGGCTGACCCCCTACGCGAACGCGACCGCCACCTACCTGCCGCGTTCCCTGTTCTGGCGACCGCTGCGGAAGCAAGCCGACCACACCCCGCTGATCTCCGGCACCGTGCTGGGCGTCAACCCCGCGCTGGTCTACCACACACTCCGCTTCTACCACCGACATCCCGACGCCAGGGCCGAACTCGGCACCGACGCCGCCGTACGGCGTGTGCGCGCGGGTCAGGTGCTCTACCCCGAGGGGTAGTACGTGCGCCAGTTGGGGCGGGACGGGGTCTGGTGGGCGGCGGGGCCCTGGCCGAACAGCCGCAGGACGTTGGTGGTCATCGTCGGCACGGGGCAGGGCGTGCCGGCGCAGCCGGCGGCCAGCGCCGGGATCCAGTTGTTGGTGCCGCTGTCCCACACCCCGGCCTGGCCGGCCGGGTCGGTGTAATAGGTCATGTCGGAGTAGAACACCGGTCCGTCGCGGCTGGCCGCCTCCCCCTGGCGGACCGGCAGCGGCGAGTGGGCCAGCACCTGCACGTCGGGCGGATGCGCAGCCACCGGCTCCAGGCTGTCCACATCGGACGCGATCACACCGGGTACCTTGGAGCCCTTCGTCAGACCGGTGCCCTTGAAGATCCACGCGGTCGGGTCGGCCACCGTCAGGTCGGCGTGCACGCCCGGTTCGAGGAAGCCGTTGTAGGACTCGCCGACGAAGTCGTCCTCCGGCAGGTTCGTCGGCGGTGACGCCCACGTGTTGCCGGTGACCTGCTTCGGGTCGCCCCTGCCGTCGAGCGGGTCGGCCGCCGAGTCGCGGTAGTCGACCAGTTCGCGGTCCGGGCCCAGCGGCGACGGCTGCGTCCGGACATGTCGCAGCACGGCACTCGCGCCGAAGAACGCGATGTTCAACCCGGCGTGGTTCGCCTGCTGGATGGCGTTGCGCTCACCGAGCGACCAGCACTCGTCGTGACCCGGCGACAGCAACACCTTGTGTCCGGAAAGGACATTCGGATGATCCTGCACCGTAAGGTCGTCCACATATGTGACGTCCAGGCCGTCGCGCTCCAGCAGTCGCACCAGCGGCGCCTCCATCGACAGGAAGTCCCCGGCGCCGTGGCCGTCCCCGTACGGCCGGTCGAAGCTCACCACCCTGGCCCGCGTGCACAGCGGATACACACCGGGCGGGCACGTCCCGACACCCTGGTAGTAGTCGTACCCGCCGTACGGGTTCCACGCCTGCCAGGTGAACACGTCGTTCTTCACCAGGTACGTGGCACGGCTGGCCGGATCCCACACCGTCAGCGGCACGTAGCTCTGCTCGTGGCCCGCGCCGACCAGCTTCAGCAGGTAGTCGCCCGGCGGGAAGCTCTGGGTGACCTGCACGGTCAGCGACGGCGCCCAGCTCGCGCACGACACCAGGTTGATGCCCTTGACCAGCGGACACGCCGCCTGCACCCCGCCGTGGAAGTCCGGTGACACCCACACCAGCCGCCCACCGGCGCCCCGGTAGTACCCGACCCGGAACGCCTCGACGTGGAACGATGTGGCCGAAGTGGACACGAACAGCCGAACCGGCTGGCCGATCGTGGCATATGTCCGGTCGGCGAAACCGGCGATGAACCCGGTGGCCGGCGCGCCCGTGATCCGCCACTCGGACGAACCGGGCAGTTCGTTCTCCTTGACCACCCACGACGCCTGCACCCCGTCGTCGGTCAACCGGGTGGCCGGCCGCGTCGCTGTCGGCGCTGAGGAAGCGGTGGCCAGGGGAGCAGCCGCCGGGGCGGCCTTCGGTGCCTCCCGCACGGCGATCAGGCCGAATCCGGTCGCCAGGAGGACGCCCGCCGCACCGAGTATCACCAACCGCGATCCCGGACTCGGCATTGTCCATCACCTGGCACGTTCGTCGATCCACTGACGTTCGCAGTGCCGGACGGTCCAGTCAAGACCCGGACAGCCCCAATCGCAACGTCATCGGCGTGGGCGCCAGCCGGTACTCGGGCAGCACACCAGGACCGCACGACGCCGACCCGAGACCCTGCTGGGCCGCGTCCACGTTCAGCCAGATCCGATCGCCCGCCACCAGTTCGTGGGTGTGTTTCGCGGCGGCCAGGTCCTCGCTGGTCCACCGGCGGGCGGTCAGGTTCACCGTCGGGTCGCCCTCGATCCGCAGCTCACGTCCGGCCCCGGTGAACGTCGCCCACCGCACCCCGGACCGGTTGCCGTTCTCCTGCGGGAACACGTACGGCGTCTGCCACTCGTCGACACTCAGCGAGTACCTGCCGACCAGCGCCGCCCGGCGACTGTCCGGATAGGACTCACCGGGTCCGGCGCCGAACCACGTCACCCGGTCCATGCCCGCCGGGACGGCCAGCCGCACCCCTACCCTGGGCAGCACCGACAACCAGCCGCCGTCCTGCCGCACGTCCAGGTCCAGCCGCAGCCGGTCGCCGTCCGACGTCCACCGGTACACCGCGGTGAACGCGACGTCGGTCGCCGCAGGGCCGACCCTGGTGGTCACCGTCAGCGCCGAACCGCCGTCGTCGCGGGACACCAGTCGGTGCCGCAACCGGTGCAATCCCACCCGGCGCCACTCCTGCGCCACCGTCTCGCCGGCACCGTAGTAGCCCTCGTCGTTGTCGGTCGGCGCCCGCCACAGGTCCAGGGCCGGCCCGGTCACCTCGATGCCGGCCAGCGCGGTGAGCCTGCCGTGGTCGTCGAACTCGCCCGGCCCCAACCGGCGGCCGCCGGCCGATGTCCGCGCGGACGGCCGCACCTCGCGGACCGTGGGCTGGGTGACCGGTGCCTGGCCCCTGGCGATCTCGTGACCGGCGTTCGCCCACAACACCGCTCGGGCCAGCACCGCCCGCACGGTCAGCCACGTCTCCGTGGCACCGCCCACAGCGACCGCCTCGGGTAGGGGCACGTCGGCCGACTCGCCGGGTGCCAGCACCGGCACGGCCAGCGTGCCCGTCGCCACCGGCGAGCCCTCCCGGTCCACCGACCACTCGAACGCCAGGCCCGCCGTGTCGAGGAAGTCGTAGCCGTTGGTGACCCGCACGGTCCCGGCCTTCGGGTCCGGCTCGATCCGGACCGGCGCGATCACCGTGGCCAGTTCCAGCAGGCCGGGGCTGGGCGTGCGGTCCGGGAACACCAGGCCGTCGGTGACGAAATGCCCGTCGTGCAACGGTTCGCCGAAGTCACCGCCGTACGCGTAGTGGACCGTGCCGTCCTCGGTCGTGCGCCGGATGCCGTGGTCGATCCACTCCCACACGAAACCGCCCTGGCAGCGTGGGTAGCGCTCGAACAACTCCTGGTACTCGCTCAGCCCGCCCGGCCCGTTGCCCATGGCGTGCGCGTACTCGCACAGCACGAAGGGCAGCGACCTGCGGTGCGCATCGGCTGCCGGGTCGTCCGTCGGCGGCTCGGCGTGCCGGCCGATCGCGGCCACGTCCTCGTGCGGGTGGTACATCCGGCTGTACACATCGGTGTACGTGCAGTTCCCGTCGCCCTCGTAGTGCACCGGCCGGCTCGGGTCGCGCTCGTGGGTCCAGTCGGCCATCGCGGCCAGGTTGGCTCCGGTGCCCGACTCGTTGCCCAGCGACCACATGATCACCGACGGATGGTTCTTGTCCCGCTCCACCATCCGGGCCATCCGGTCCAGCAGCGCGTCCCGCCACGCCGGGTCGTCACTCGGATTGCCCTGCCAGCCGACCATCAGGAACCCGTGCGTCTCCAGGTCGCACTCGTCGACCACCCACAGCCCGTACTCGTCGCACACCTCGAGGAACGCGGTATCGGGCGGGTAGTGGCTGGTGCGCACCGCGTTGATGTTGTGCCGCTTCATCAGCAGCACGTCGCGAAACATCGTCTCGGTCTCCAGTGCCCTGCCGTGCTCGGGATGCCACTCGTGCCGGTTCACCCCGCGCAGCAGCAGCGGCCTGCCGTTGACCGTGAGCTGCCCGTCGACGACCGCGACCGTGCGGAACCCGAACCGCTGGGTCGCCTCTTCGCCGGCGGTCGTGACCACGGCGGTGTACATCCGGGGCAGCTCGGCCGACCACGGCTGCACGCCGGCGATCTCGTGCGGACCGGCCGCCGGCACGTCCACCAGACCCAGCTCCGGCACGCTCAGCACCGCCGGCACGCCACCGGTGTCCACCCGCAGCGTGCCCGTCCCGGTGACGTGGTCGTAGTCGGCGTGCACGAACAGATCCGGCAGGCCGCCCGCCGGCCGTGCCCGCAGCGAGACGCGGCGGAAGATCCCGGACAGCCACCACATGTCCTGGTCCTCCAGGTAGCTGCCGGCCGACCACTGGTGCACCCGCACCGCCACCACGTTGCGGCCCGGCCGCAGCAGCGGCCCCACCGCGAACTCGGCCGGCAGCCTGCTGCCCGTCGCGCCGCCCACCTCGGTGCCGTTGCACCACACCCGGTAGCACGAGTCGACGCCCTCGAACCGCAGCACCGCGCCGCCGGCCGGCCAGTCGGCCGGCAGGTCGAACGTCCTGCGGTACTCGCCGGTCGGGTTCTCGTCCGGCACGTGCGGCGGGTCGATCGGGAACGGGTAGTACACGTTGGTGTAGGCCGGGCTGCCGTACCCGTGCAACTGCCAGTGCGCCGGCACCGGCAGCGTCGCCCACTCGCCGTCCTCGAGGTCCGGATCGGCGAAATCGGCGCTGGCGTCGGCCGCAGTCTCGTGGTGGCGAAACCGCCACGCACCGTCCAGGGACAGCCGGGGCGCGTCCGACGCCGCGGGCGCCCTGGGCGGCAGGATGCCCGACGGCACAGGGTCTTCCAGGTACGGCGGAACCGGCATGCGACTGGTCACCTCCGGTGATGTGGACCATGCACGAACCGCCAGTATGCCGGTGCGGTCAGCCCGCTGCCGAGACCTCGCCGGCCAGCACCTCGCGCACGTAGCGCAACTGGATGCCGCGCTGGTGCGGGCCGCCGCCCTCGTGCTCGTTGAACGGCCACACCTCGATGCGCTTCGGCCCGGACCACGCGTGGTACGCGGCGAACACCGTGGACGGCGGGCAGATCGGGTCGCGCAGCGCCACCGAGTACAGGGCCGGCACGGTGCCCAACGGCGCCAGGTGGAACCCGTCGAAGTAGCCCAACGTGCCGAACACCCGCGCCACGTCCGCCCGCCGGGTGGACAGGTACTGCACCAGCTCGTAGTACGGCTGCTCGTCGGTGACGTCGACGGCCCGCCGAACGTGCGTCAGGAACGGCACGTCGATCAACGCCGCCAGCGGAGCCGGGACGTCGGCGAACCCGTGCAGCGCGCCGACCGCCTGGGCGATCGCGCCACCCTGACTGGCACCCGCCACGACGAGCCGCGCCGGGTCCACACCGGGTGCGGTGCCCGCCGCCGCCAGCGCGCGCACCGCGTCGGTGAACACCCGCCGGTAGTAGTAGTGGTCCGGATCGTCGATGCCGTCGGTCAGGAAGCCGGGCACGTGCGGCCAGCCGCCGCCGTGCGGGTCGGGCGTGTCACCGGGCACGCCGAACCGGCCGCTGACGCCCCGGGTGTCCACCACCAGCGTTGCCCACCCGGCGGCCGGCCACATCGTGTGGTCGTGCGGCAGGCCGCGACCCATGCCGTAACCCAGGTACTGCACGACACACGGTGCGCTGGCCGGACCGTCCCTCGGTGCCAGCAGCCACGCCGAGATGTCCGCGCCGCCCCAGCCGGCGAACCGCACGTCGTGCGCGACCACGTTCGGCATGGCCGTGTCCACCGGGGTGAACCGCGCGTCGATCGGCGTCGCGGCGGTCTCGGCGAACGTGCGCCGCCAGAAGTCGGCCAGATCGGCGGGCGCGGCGGGCTCCGGCCGGTACTCCCGTAACTCGGCTTCGGACAGGTCGAACAGCGGCATCAGAACTCCTCGTGGCGGTCGGGATCGATCGCGGCCGCCTCGCCCTGGTCCAGCGCGCGCAGCCGGGACATGTCCTCCGGGGACAGTTCGAAGTCGAACACGGCGAGATTGGCGCGCTGCCGCTGCTGGTCGCTGGACTTGGGGATCGCCACCAGTTCCTGCTGGACGTGCCAGCGCAGGATGACCTGCTCCGGCGTACGGCCGTAGCGCTGGGCCAGCTCGCGCACCACCGGCGCCCGGTGCGCGTCCTCCTTGCGGCCCAGCGGACTGTAGGACTGGGTGACGATCCCGTGCCTCTCCAGGTAGGTGTGCAGCGCGGTCCTGGGCAGCGCGGGGGAGAGCTGGATCTGGTTCACCGCGGGCAACACGCCGGTCTCCCTGTCCAGCTGTTCGATGTGCGCCTTGGTGAAGTTGGAGACGCCGACCGAGCGGATCAGGCCCTCGCCGCGCATCGCCAGCATCGCCCGGTACGAATCGACGTAGCGCTCCAACCGGGGCAGCGGCCAGTGGATGAGGTAGATGTCGACGTAGTCCACGCCCAACCGTTCCAGGCTGGCGTGCAGGGCGGCCTTGGTCTTGTCGTAGCCGTGGTCGGCACCGCGCAGTTTGGTCGTCAGGACCACTTCGGACCGGGGAATCCCGCTGTCCCGCAGGCCCCGGCCGACACCGACCTCGTTGCCGTACTTGGCCGCCGTGTCCACCAGGCGGTAGCCGAGCTGGAGTCCGGTGCGGACGGCCGTCGCGGCCTGCGCGTCGTCCATCGGCCAGGTGCCCAGCCCGATCAGGGGAATCTGGCCGCCGGTGTTGAGCGGCCGGGTGGGAACGCCGATCGCCTGGTTCACGATGCCTCCTGTGTACTGCACTGCACGGCGTCGTCGCCGCGCCTGGCCGGCTGCCCAGAGTGACGATATGCTAAACGCTTCGACCAGGAACTATCGGAGGGGTCATGACCGCCCAGCAGCCCGGACGGGGCAGGGGCCGACCGCGCAGCGAGCGGGCCAGGCTGGCCATTCTGGCTGCCGCCGGTGAGCTGATGTTGGCGGGCGGGATCAACGCGGCCTCGATGGAGGCGATCGCCGAGCGGGCGGGCGTCAGCAAGGCGACCATCTACAAGTGGTGGCCCTCCCGGGGAGCCGTCGCGCTGGACGGTTTCCTGGCCCAGGCGCAGGACACCATCGCCGTACCGGAGGGGCTGTCCACCAGGGAGGCTCTGCACTTCCAGGTGCTCGCCCTCATCCGGCTGTTCCGCGACACCCCGTCCGGTCCACTCATGCGCGCGTTGGTCAGCCAGGCCGAGTGCGACCCGGAGATCGCCCGCGCGGTCCGCGAGCGTTGGCTGGCGCCGCGCCGCGCGGTCGCCATGGAGATCATCCGGGCCGGCGTCGTCGCCGGCGAGTTCCGGCCGGACCTGGACCCGGCCGCCGTGTCCGACCAGTTGTTCGCGCCGATCTACCACCGCCTCATCTTCGGGCACGAGCCGCTGGACGACGAGTTGGCCGACCGGCTCGTTGATCAAGCCGTGGCCGGATTGTGTCCGGCCAGGTCCGACGCCGTGTTGCCTTGACCACTTTCGTGCCGTCAAGTCACGTGCTGTTAATTTCTAGACGGTACGGTCATTAATATGACTCAGCAGATCGCGGAGACGGATCCGGGCCTGGTTCCTGCTCGTCGGCTCGGGTTCGTCATCACGACGATGGCCGTGGCGTGCGGACTGGCCGTGGCCAACCTGTACTACGCGCAACCGCTGCTGGACCTGGTGGTCGACGCGTTCCACGTCAGCCAGGGCACGGCGACGGTCGTGGTCACCGCCACCCAGCTCGGCTACGCCGTGGGCCTGATCCTGTTGCTGCCGCTGGGCGACCTGGTCAACAACCGCAAGCTCACCTCGCGCACCATGATCGGTACCGCGGTGGCGCTCGCACTGGCCGCCGTGTCCCCGGACTTCGGGCTGTTCCTCGGGTTGTCCGTGCTGATCGGCGTCACGTCGGTGGTGGCCCAGATCCTGGTGCCCTTCGCCGCGCACCTGGCGCCCGAGGCCAGCCGGGGCAGGCTGGTCGGCCAGGTGATGAGTGGGCTGCTGCTGGGCATCCTGCTGGCCAGGACCGTGTCCAGCCTGGTGGCCGCCGCGTGGGGCTGGCGCAGCATCTACGTCATCTCGGCCGTGCTGATGGTGGCGATGTCCATCGCGCTGGCCCGCATCCTGCCCGACGTCCCGCCCGCGCACTCCGCCACCTACCGGCGGCTGATGAAGTCGGTGCTGGACCTGGTGCGCACCGAGCCGCTGCTGCGCAGGCGGGCGTTCTGCCAGGCCATGATGTTCGGCGGATTCACCGCGTTCTGGACGTCCATCGCCTACGAGCTGATCGGCCACCACCACCTGAACCAGGCCGAGGTCGGGATCTTCGCGCTGGTCGGCGCCACCGGCGCCGCGGTCGCACCGATCGCCGGCCGGCTCGCCGACCGGGGCCACGGTTACGGGGGCCGGGCCGCGGCCATCGTGATCGGCATCGGCGCCATGCTGCTGGCCGCGTTCGGTGCCGGCAGCATCATCCTGCTCGGACTGGCGGGCGTGCTGCTCGACCTCGCCGTGCAGAGCCACCAGGCGTTCAGCCAGCGGGAGATCTACGGCCTGCACGGCAACGCCAGGGCCAGGATCAACACGGTGTTCATGACCACGGTGTTCGTCGGCGGCGCCGCGGCGACCGCGGTGTCCGGTTGGCTGGGCGACGCCTACGGCTGGTTCGGCGTGATGCTGTTCGGCGCGGCCCTCATGGTGATGGCGGCGATCGTGTGGACGGTGGAACACGTTTCGGCCGGGACCGCAGCATCCCGTACGTAGCATCCGGGCATGACAGACGACGACAACCCCGGCAGCGTGGTCGCGGTCGGCGTGGCGCGCACCCTCGAACTGGCCCGCACCTGGCTCGCCTGGGACGGCACGCCGCGCATGGCCGACGACGGCGAACGCCTGTACACGCCGCACAAGGCGATCCGCCGCCACACCCACCACCTGATCGACCACCTCGCCGAGATCGAGGCGCTGCTCGACGGCCGGGACAGCCGCCCGGACGAGTGGCACGCCAGCGTCGTCACCACGCCGGCCGACCTCGCCCTGTTCACCGAACCCGACCTGAACGAGGCCCGGCAGAGCCTGCTGCGCCTCGGTGACCTGTACGTGCAGCGGCTGGCCGCCGCCGGGCCCGCGGAGTGGGACAAGCCGCGTGATCCGCACTGGACGATCCGTGCCATCGCCGAACACGTCGCGTCACCCTGGTACGCGGAGCAGGTCGGCTAACCGGCCGTCGTCGTGCTGGCCCGCACGGTCAGCCGGGGGGCCAGCAGCCGGATCTCCGGCCGGGACTCACCGTTGAGCTGACGCATCGCCAGCTCCACCGCGGCGCCGCCGAGTTCGGCGGCCGGGATGTCCACCGAGGTGAGCGCGATCGACTGGCTGGTGGCCATGTCCTCCGGGCATACCGCCACCACGGAGACGTCCTCGGGCACGCGCAGGCCGCGCTGCCGCAGATCGGCCAGCAGCGCGGCCAGCACGGCTTCGTTGTGCACCACCAGGCCCGTGGTGCCGGGGTGCTCGCGCAGCACGTCGTCCACGCACGCGTGCACCGCGTCATAGGACGGGGCGCACGCGTAGGAGGCGGCGGACCGGCCGCGTTCGCCCGCCGTGGCGGTGAAACCCCGCAGGAACCGGCCCGCGTAGCTGGTGCCCCGCTCGTACACGGCGGGCGACGGGCCGATCAGCGCGATCTCCGCGTGCCCGAGATCGGCCAGGTGCGCCACACACGCCGACCCGGCGGCGGCGAAGTCCAGATCGACGCAGGCCAACCCGAACGGCTCGTCCGGCACGCCGATCAGCACCACCGGCAGGCGCAGCGCACGCAGCACCGGCACCCTCGGCTCGGCCGCCTCGACGTCCATCACGATGATCGCGTCCGCGATGCTGGACGCGGCCACCCTGCGCAGGCCCTCCGGGCCCTCGTCCTTGGTGAGCAGCAGCAGGTCGTGGTCGTACACCCGGGCCGCGGTGACGGTCGACGCGACGAACCGCATGACCACCGGCACGTTCTGGTCCGCCCGCAGCGGCACCACCAACGCCAGGATGTTCGTCCGGCTACTGGCGAGCGCCCGTGCGCCGGCGTGCGGGCGATAGCCCAGCTTGCGGATGCTCCGCTCGACCCGCCTGCGGGTGCGCAACGAGATCGACCGCTTGCCGGACAACACGTACGAAACGGTGCTCGGGGACACCCCGGCGTCCGACGCCACGTCCGCGATGGTGACCACAGCGCCTCCCCAGGACTGTCGAAGCGCATCGACGGATCGAACGTAGAAGACCCCGGCCCGGCGGACAAGGCCGATCTTCGGTGCCGGCACGGCACTTCCGGCGCGGTGACCTCCGGGTTCACCCGATCCGGCGAGTCAGGTCACAGTCCTGTCCTGGTTGTGCCAACTGTGAAGCGGCGGTGAACGACGTGGTCTATCTTCTGCCGTCATGACGACTCCTTCCGATCCGAACCAGCCCGGTGGCTACGGCAACCAGCCCGAATACGGCGGCCAGCCGGGCGGTTACGGCGGCCAGCCGGGGATGACCCCACCCGGCGGCAACCCCGGGTACCAACCCGGTGGCTACGGCAACCAGTCCGGTCTGCCCAGTTTCCCGCCGGCTCCGCCGTCCATGGAGTCGCAG
>DASXCQ010000061.1:0-97481 GCA_036491115.1 Pseudonocardiaceae bacterium | reverse complement strand
TCCTGGTTGTGGCCGATCTCGATCACCGGCGTGCCGTACAGGCTGCCGCCGGTCACGTCCAGGACGCCGGGAATGGTGAACTGCACCTGGTAGAAGCGACCGGCATTCTGCCACGGGAAATGCGGGTTGGCCAGCAGGATGCCGTCACCGTTGCGGGTGCCGGCACGGCCGACCGCGATGCCGTTGCTGCCGGCGCCGGTCGGGTTCATGTTCGGCAGTGCCAACGGCTTGTTCGCGGCGGACGCCGCCGGCACGGCCTCCGCGATCTGCGGCTGCACGTCGTTGAGGGCGTCGAACTGGTTGACGTTGTAGATGACGCGTTCCATCTCCACCGCGGTGACCGGGTGGACCCACGGTTTGGCGCGGCACGTCGGGTCCGGCAGGTTCGCGACGCCGGTGGTGGCCAGGTAGCGGTTCACACCGGCCACGTAACCGTTCACGATCTGGCGGACCTGCGGTGTCATGCCCAGCGGCGCCGGCTGGCCCAGCGTCCGCTGCGCGATGCCGCTGGCGTTCTCCCAGCGGTGGTACACGTCGCTGTCCAGGTTCGACGGGTTCCCGTCGAGCGGGTCGTCGTCCTGCGCGTCGGGCCCGAAGAACTCGGAACGCCGACCGTCGGTGGTGACCACGAGATCGGCCAGCGTGCACATGTTGTCCTGTGCGAAGGCATAGCCGTAGCCGTATCCGAGATCACCGAAATCGGTGGCGAGAATGTGTGGGATACCGAATTCGGTCCGCCGGATCACGGCGGAATAGTGGTCTGACGAGTGCAGCGTGGTCGTCGATAAGTTCGTCGTGGCATCGGCCGACGCCGGTACGGCGAGTGCCGCCGCTGCCGTCACCGCCGCCGCCGCGCACGTGAGCTGCCATGCGAGTCGCATGTGTCTCCCCTGTGAACAATTGTCGATCAAGAGCCAGTCCGAGCTATCCGGCGAGCGGGTCCACGGGCATCGGGGATGTTCCGGAGAAAGCTCGCCCAGCACAGGGGTACGCATGGGGGTTACACCGATTCGGTGTCGCCGAGTCGTTGTGGGTGGGGCCGGCCACCCGTGCTAGCGGTCCGATCCGTCTTTCCCGACCGAGCCGATGTGGCCGGCCTGGATGATGATGCCGCCGTTGACGTCGCCGGTCATCTCGTTGTGCACGTACCGTGCCGGCTCGGGCCGCCTGGCGGGCCGGTCGGTGGGCGTCGTCGCGGGCCGGGGCGGCAGCGTCGGCGTCGGGCCCAGCGGTGACGGAATGGTGTCCGGCTGGCTGGTGAGCAGTCGTAGCAACGGCTCGGCGCCGGGGACCGTGAAGTCCGAGACCTCGTAGACGGTGCTGGTGTGCGGGGCGAGGAAGTCCGGTACGCCCTCGATGGTCTGGCCGGGCAGCACGACCGGGACGAACCGGTCCAGTGCCCGCTGGTCGCGATAGAAGGCGTCCCTGATCAGCCGTGCCTCCCACTGGACGCCGTGGCCGACGTTCGGATCGGCGCGGCCCTCGGCGCGTTCCCGGTAGGCGGGGGAGGCGATGACCAGGATGACGTCGGCGGCGCGGATCTCGTCGGCCATCCACAGCGACCAGTCCTGGCGTCGACCGGCGGCCGGCAGGTCCAGCCGGGCGTCGACACCGCACGAGCGGAGGAACTCCCAGAGCCGCCGTACCCACTCGCCGTGCTCGGGCTCGTCCGGGTCGTGCGCGTAGGAGATCAGGACCCGGCGCGGGGTGGGCGTATGCCGGGCGGTGTCGGGCGGTTCGATGGCCGGCCTCCAGGTCGTCGCTACCACAACAGTCGCCAGTATGCGGCTGGATGTCGGTTCAGTGTGCGCGGGCCGGTTGGTCAGGCTCTGGACAGATCATGGTCACCCGGACCGGCTCGGCAGGCCACCCGCCCACCGTGCCGCTCCGGTCAGCGGCCGAACAGCTTGCGGCGCGGGCCGCGGATCTCCAGCGAGCCCCAGCGCACCTGGCCGGTGAGCTGGAAATGCGGCCTGCCCTGTGGGTTGGTGTTCCTGCGGTGGTCCTCCGCGCTGCCCGCGACGACCTCCACGCGGTCCATCGACGCGCTGGCACCATCGGGCAGGCGCAGTTCCACCGAGCCGCCCGCGAGGTCCAGCTCGATCTCCACCACGTCGTGCTCGATGCGTGCCTCGGTGAAGTCCAGCTCGACCGAGCCCATCCTGGGTCGCAGCACGAGCTTGCGCGGCACCACCCAGTCGCCGCGCCGCTTCAGCGAGGAGAACCAGCCACGCAGTTCGACGGCGTCGGCCGAGTCGACGACGTTGTCCGCGGCCGTGCGGACCCCGGAGGCGCGGACCGGCAGGTCGACCACCAGTTGATTCAGGTCACGACGGGTGCGGGCGGCCTGTGCCTGGCCGGAGCGTTCGTCGAACTCGGCCGTGTCGAGCATGCCCCGGGACAGTGCCTCCTGCAACAGGCCCAGCACATGCTCGCGTTCGGCGTGGGAAACCCGGAGGTCCGCGGGATCGACCTGCTCGCCGTGCTCGTTCATGATCCTCCCCTGGTGCGGACCCACTGGCCGGGTTCGCGCAGGTCATGTTAGCCAGATGGACCATGGCGGCGAACCGGCTGGTACCGGCCTGTCGAGATACGGTCGGCCCGTTCGTCATCTTGTCGACCGATCCGGACGCGGGTGAGTGGAGGACCTGTGCAGTACATGCTGTTGATCTACAATTGCGAGCGGCCCGAACCGGACGACCCGGGGTTCGCCGAGTCGCTGGCCAGGGTGAACGCGTTCGCCGACGAGTGTCGTCGCCGTGGCGTGTTCGTCTCCGGGCATCCGCTGCGGGACGAGCACACCGCCACCACCGTGAGCGTGCGGGAGGGCAGGACGCTGATCACCGACGGCCCGTTCGCGGAGACCCACGAGCACCTCGGCGGCGTCTACGTCCTCGACTGCCGCAACCTGGACGAGGCGTTGGAACTGGCCGCGCTGTGTCCGATGGCCGAGCAGGGCTCGATCGAGGTGCGGCCGATCGTGGCGGTGCCGGGTCTGGACCACAGTCCGGCGGACCTGGCGGCCACCGGCGAATGACTGCCGGAGGTGTCCTGCAGCGGGTCTATCGCGAGCACCGGGCCCGGATGCTCGCCGCACTGGTCCGCGTGCTCGGCGACTTCGAACTCGCGGAGGAGGCGCTCCAGGACGCGTGTGCCGTGGCGCTGGACAAGTGGGACGGCACGGTGCCGGACGACCCGGTGGCGTGGCTGCTGACCACGGCCCGCAACAGTGCGATCGACCGACTGCGGCGGGCCCGGCTCGGCCGGGAGAAGCTCGCCCGACTCGGGCGACCCGAGGCGGTGCCGACGATGACGGCTGCCGGTGCGGACGGCCTGCTCGACGTGGGGGACGAGCGGCTGAGCCTGATCTTCACCTGCTGTCACCCGGCCCTGGCCGAGGACGCGCGGGTCGCGCTGACGTTGCAGGCCGTGGCCGGGCTGACCGCCGGACAGATCGCCCGCACGTTCCTGGTCGGCGAACCGACCCTGGCGCAGCGCCTGGTGCGTGCGAAACGGAAGATCCGCGACGCCGGGATCAGCCTCGACGTGCCCGCCGACCACCTGCTGCCCGAGCGGCTGTCCGGCGTGCTCGCCGTGGTGTACCTGATCTTCACCCAGGGCTACACCGCCGCCCACGACCAGCCGGAGCACCGCGCACCGCGCCAGGAGGCGATCCGGCTCGCGAAGCTCATCGCCACCCTGATGCCCGACGAGCCGGAGGCGTTCGGCCTGGTCGCGTTGCTGTTGCTGCACGACTCGCGGAGCGCCGCCCGCTACAGCGCCGCCGGTGACGTGGTGCTGCTGGAGGACCAGGACCGGTCCCGATGGGACCGCGCCGAGATCGTCGAGGCCATCGGGCTGCTGGACCGGGCACTGCGCCTGGGCCGACCGGGCCCGTACCAGTTGCAGGCCGCGATCGCCGCACTGCACGCCCAGGCCACATCGGCCGACGACACCGACTGGCCGGGCATCGCCGCCCTCTACGCCCGACTGCTCGCCGTGACGTCCTCGCCGGTGGTGGCGTTGAATCACGCGGTCGCCGTGGCCATGGCCACCAGCCCGGACGAGGGGCTGGCGCTGATCGACCGGATCGACGGCCTGGACCGCTACCACCTGCTACACGCCGCCCGCGCGGATCTGTTGCGCCGGCTGGGCCGCACCGAGCAGGCGGCCACCGCCTACCGGCGCGCACACGAACTGGCCACCAACCCGGCCGACCGGCGATTCCTCGCCGGCCGGCTCCATGACCTCGACCTCCCGGAGTCCCGATGAGACTGTCTGTGCTCGACAACGGCCACCGCCGCCGCGCCAAGGTGTTCCTCGCCATGACCTCCACGATGTCTCGTGTGGACAGTCCGGACATCGTGAAGATGCTGCTGTACCGGCCCGGCTTTCTCACTCGCCCGCTGCTGGACCTGACCGCCGAGGCGATGCGCGGGCCGTCGTACTGGACCGCCGGGGAACGCGAGTACCTCGCCATGTGCACCGCGCAACTGCACCAGTGCCCGTTCTGCATCGACTCGCACGCCGAGCTGACCCGCATCGCCGGCCACGGCGAGATCGACCCGGACGATCCCGGCTCGGCCCGGCCGCAGCTGCGCGCCGTCCGCGCGTTCCTGGAGTCGACCATCCGGACTCCGGACCATGTCGACGCCACTGGGGTGGCCGACCTGCCGGAGGACGCGCTGCGGGAGGCGTTGCACGTCACCCTGGTGTGGAACATCGTCAACAGACTGGCCAACGCGTTCGGCTTCGTCCTCCGCGACGGTCAACTACACAGCGGCACCCGTGCGCTGCACCGGTTCGGCTATCGCTTCCCTGGTTTCCTGCTCGCCGACGGAGCGGCTGTGGATCATGGTGACGTCGTGGCCGCGATGCGCCACGCGGTGCTGGTCGCGCCCGCCACCACCGACCCCGGCCTGCGCGCCGCGGCCGCTGCCGGTGACCCGCTGCCCGAACCGTGGCAGTCCTACGCCACGGCCGTCCGCGACACCTCGTACCGGATCACCGACGCCGACCTGGACCGGCTCACCGCGGCCGGGTACACCGAGGACCAGATCTACGAGGTCACCGTCGCGGCGGCACTCGGCGCGGCACTGCGCAGTGATGACGCGGGCCGCGCGGCGCTCGGGTACTGACTCCGAACAGCCCGTCGAGTACCGCGGCGGTGCGGGAGGACGTCCTCCACGCAGGCGGCCGTCAGGCCGGAACGGCCGCGAGTGCTTCGATTTCAACCCGGAAGGCGGGATTGACCAGGCCGCTCACCGCGATCAGTGAGCTGGCCGGTGGGTTGGCGTGGTCGATGTGGTCGTCGCGGACCTGGCGGAACGTTGGCAGGTCGGCCATGTCGGTGAGGAACACGGTGAGTTTGACGACGTGTGCCATGGTCGCGCCGGCTGCGGTCAACGCCGCGGTGAGGTTGTCGAAGACCTGCCTGACCTGCGCCTCGGGATCACCAGGACCGACCAGTTCGCCCTGTGCGTTCAGGGGGACCTGGCCGGACACGGCGACCAGCCGACCGTCGAAGGTCACCGCGTGGCTGTAGCCGTTGACCGGCGGCATCCCGTCCGGTCGCACGAAATGTTCCAGCATCGGGGTTCCCTTCACAGTGGTCGCCGTGCAAGCCGCTCAACGGCATGGTGACGACTGTGCCATGAGAAGGGGAGCGACCTGGGCCGCTCTCTCCCGGCGAACCACGTGAACGGGTGAGATGCTGCCTCGGACCGGACCCGGGAAGGGGAGCACGACCATGAAGATCGCCGTTGCCGGTGGCACCGGGCTGGTGGGCCGTCACCTTGTCGATGCGCTGCGCCGGAACGGGCACGAGCCGGTGGCGGTGGCCCGGTCCGCCGGCCCGACGCCGTCACCGGCGAAGGACTGGTCGAGACCCTGACCGGAGCGCAGGTCGTGATCGACGTCACCAGCACCGCGTCCACCGACGAGGACGAGGCCAGCGAGTTCTTCACCACCGTCACGCGGAACCTGATGCGGGCAGGGGAGGAGGTGGGCGTCGGGCACCACGTGCTGCGGGCCACCCAGTTCTTCGAGTTCGCCGAGATGGTGGTGGGCTGGACCCGCCAGGGCGACACCGCGACGGTGCCACCGCTGCTGATCGAGCCCGCCGCCGCCCGCGACATCGCGGCCGAACTCGCCGACCTGGCGGCGGGTGCGCCGCTCAACGGCACGGCGGAGGTCGCCGGGCCGCGCCGCGAGGACTTCGTCGACATGACCAGGCGCATCCTCACCGCCCGCGGCCAGCACCCGACCCTGGAACCGGCCTGGGGATTCGGCCCGTTCGGCACCGACACGGCAGGCGACGTCCTGCTGCCCGACGCGAGCGTCCGGACCACCAGCACGGACCTCGACGCCTGGCTCGCCGCCGAGTAGCCCGAGGTGTCCATGCCACGCCCGTGGTCTGTACTTCATCAACTCCGCGGCCGACCCCCACGGCTGTGACGACCAGCAGGGCGGGTTCACCCTGTCGAGTGGCCGGCCACCCAGGTGTCCACAGCGGACCAAGTGTCGGCCAGCCAGGTGGCCATGGCCTCGGCCTCCCGGGGCACGGACACCGAGGGCACCAGCGTGGTGCGCACCAGCAGGGTCCGGTGCACCGGCAACAGCCACCACGGCCGGTCCCTGCCGTCGGCCGCGAAACCGCTGTGGGTCAGGACGAGCACGTCGGCGGTCGGCGCGCCCGTCAACGCCGCCGCCGCGCCGCCGATGCGCGGTGGCAGCGTGTGGGTCCGCCGCCCGGCCTGCCTGGCCAGCCGGTAGGCGCCCTTCGCGATGAGCGATCGGATCGCCCGCCGCCGGCGCGGCCAGCTGAAGTTGCCGCCCTCGGGGAACAGCAGCAGCGCGTCACCCGCCGACAGCGTGGCCGCGGCCTCGGTGATCCGCCGCCGGGTGCTGGCCCGGTCCCGGTCGACGAAGCACAGCGGCAGGTGGGCGGCCGCCAGGTCGACCACGGGTTCCCAGCGCAGCGCCGATTTCAGCACCACGCCGAGGCGCAGCCGGTAGTGCACCGACAGCAGCCACGCGACGAACAGCGAGTCGCCCGGCCCACAGTGCCGGGCCAGCACGATCAGCGGACGCCCGGTGGCCACCTGCTCCGGTGTCGCCGATCCCGACTCAAGGACGACCCGCACGTCGAGCAGCGACCGCAGGATCGCGTACGACCGGGCGAGTACGTCTCGCACCAGCGCGTCCCAGTCCTGGTCGGCGCGCAGCACCCTGGGCAGCAGCGAGAACTCGACGGCGGCATACGCCGCGACCAGCGCGACGCTGCGCACCGGGCGGGTCGACCGGGCGAGTGCCGACACGAGGAGCGCGACCGCTGCCGCCACCGGGCTGAACAACAGCACGACGACGTCCAGCAGGGCGACCACCGGCACCATGACCGCCCGCCGGAACCTCGTCACGACAACGCCGTCAGGTAGTCGCGGGTGGCCTCGTACGCCTGCTCGGCCCGCGCGCTGATCCGCCGCCCGTCCCGGTAGCGCAGGTTCGACCAGGTGGCCGGCCGGCCACCGGTGGCGCCGGTGGGGAGCACGTGCACCGTGACGCCCTCGGGCACCTGGCTCAGGTCGGTGTGGAAGCGGTGCCTGCGGGCGATCTCGAACGCGGTGAAACCGACCTCCCACGGGTAGCGCGGCACCGTCAACTGGTCCTCGACGCGTCCGACGTGCAGCACCCACACGGTGTCCGCGCCGCGCTGCACGGCCCTGCCCAGCGGGATGCTGTTGACCAGGCCGCCGTCCACGAAATGCTCGTCGCCGACGCGGACCGGCGGGAACACGCCCGGCAACGCGCACGACGCGAGCACCGCCTCGATCAGGTCACCCGTGCTGAACCAGTGCTCGCGGGCACCCTCGATGCTGGCGGCCACGCATTCGAACGGCACGGCCAGTTCCTCGAACGTGCTGGCCGGCAACCGCCCGCTCAGGGCCCTGCGCAGTTCACCGTTGCCGTGCAGTGCGGTGCCGCTGCGCACGAGTTTCACGACCCTGCCCAGCATCGAGCCGCCGAGCACGTCGTGTGCGGCCAGCTGTTCCCACGTGGTCAGCAGGTCCTGCGCACCGCGTGGCGTGGGGTCGGCGGCGATGGCGGCGCCGTTGATCGCGCCGATGGACGTGCCGAAGATCAGGTCGGGCACGATGCCGGCCTCGGCCAGTGCCTTGGCCATGCCGGCCTCGGCGGCACCGAGGATGCCACCGCCACCGAGGACGAACGCGTCGCGGGTCACGGCTGATCAGGTACCCGATATCCGGGCGACCGATCAACTCGCGCCGACGGAAAGGGGGTCCTTCCCGGGCTGTGCCTCCCGGGAAGGACCCCTCGTCACTCGTCAGGCGTGTCTAACGCGTGCAGGGCGAGCCGTTGGGGTGAGCGGCCGTGCCGTGCACGTCGGCCTGGGACTTCGCCAGCACGATGTGTGCGATCGGCGTGTCCAGAGCGACGGCTTCCTGGGTCACCGCACCGTTCGCGACGACGGTTCGGTTCAGGCTGAGCGAACCGATCACGAGCGGGATCGTCAGCGGTTGGGATCCGACGGTCACCGCGACGCCGTTGATCGACAGCGACGCGATGCTCGAACTGCCGGCGAACGCCGGCGCCGGCCCGCCCGGCCCGGCCGCACACGACGCGCTGGCCTGGGACTGGATGACACCGAGCTGGATGTTCAGGCCGAGCGTGCTGATGGTCGTCCTGTCGATCCGGGCCGACGACGATCCGTGATCGCCGATCGCCGGTGCCACCGTCACGTCGTTCGGGGCGACATCGGTCCGCGCGGTCAGCGCACTGGTGGTGACCCTGATCAGGCCAGCGTTGAGCGTGGCCGACGCGACGGTCTGGCTGTCATCGGCGCACGGCATGTCGTTCGGGTTCGCCACGCCCGCGGTGATCCCGATGACGTCGGCGGCGGTCGCGGTGCACGAGAACGCGCCGTCCCGGTCGTCATCGATGATCGTGCCGACGCCCTGGCCGTCCTGGACGGACACGCCGGTGCTGGGCGCGGACAGGTTCAGTGTGAACGTCTCGTTCGGCTCGTCGACCGAGTCGGGCACGACCGGGACGGTCACCTGTTCGGTGGTGTCACCGGGCGCGAAGGTCAGGTCGCCGCTGGTGGCGGCGTAGTCGGCGGGTGCGGTGGCGGTGCCGTCGGCCGTCGCGTAGTGCACGGTGACCGGTGTCGCGCTCGGGCCGCCCAACAGCGAGACGGTGAACGTGGCCGGGGTCGCCGGGCCGCCGGTGCCCTCGGTGACCGTCACGTCGTTGACCGCGAGGGCGCGGACGTGCACCGTCGTGTGCTCCACGAAACCCCGGGACACGCCGTCGACCAGGTAGTCCACGGAGCAGTGGTAGTCGCCGGGTGCCGCGTCGGCCGCCGCGGCGACCGTCTCGGTGAAGCTCGCCGTGTCGCCGCTGGCCACCGTGACGCCGGCCGGCGCGTTGGTCACGCTCAACTGCGGGTCACAGTCCGTGACGTGCGGGGTGACGGCCGACTTGATGGCCTGGATGCCTTCGAGGATCGCCTGCGCCACCGTGTTGTCCGCGGCGTTCAGGACGATGCCGCCGGTCGCGTTCGCGATCTGGGTCGCCTGCATGGTGTCGCCGTCCGCCGCACCGTCCAGCCCGGGACGGCCGACCGATCCGTCGCCTACGTTCACCGCGATCACGCGGATGTTCGCCGCCCGTAGCGCGGCAATGGTCTGGGCCAGGGTGTGGCCGTTGCTCGGGTCGTGCGACGGCGCATCGCCGAACCAGGCGACGATTTTCGTGTCACCGGGTCGGAAGGTCACCCAGGGCCTCGGCAAAGTCGGCTAGTGGCTGGTCAGGCCGAGTGAGAGGCAGGCACGGCCGT
Source organism: Pseudonocardiaceae bacterium (assembly GCA_036491115.1). Lineage (GTDB taxonomy): Bacteria > Actinomycetota > Actinomycetes > Mycobacteriales > Pseudonocardiaceae > DATEPR01. The sequence goes on along the minus strand of DASXCQ010000061.1, from coordinate 87,622 downwards.
CAGTGATCATCTGGGTGTCGAGTCCTAATGATCACGTGAGAGAACCGTGCCTGCTGTCGCATCATCCCCGATCCCCGCCGCCCTGGACCACCTGACCCCCGACCTGCCGGACAGCCCGGCGACCGCCCTGCGCAAGGTCGCTGATCTGCGCGAACACCTCGCGGCCGTGCCCGATCCACGCCACCGACGCGGGACACGGCACCCGATCATGACGATCCTGCTGGTCACCGCAGCCGCTGTGCTGACCGGAGCGCGCTCGTTCACCGCGATCGGCGAATGGGCCGCTGACCTCCCCCAACACCTCCTGGCCACCCTCGGAGCACGCCTGGACCGGCGACGCGGTCTCTACCAGGCCCCCACCGAAGCCACCCTGCGACGCGTGCTGGGACTGGTCGATGGTGACGCGCTGGATGGCGCGATCGGTGCCTGGCTGGCCGGCCAGGACGAGGGCGTGCCGACGATCGCGCTGGACGGCAAGACACTGCGGGGTACCTGTGATGACACCGGGCAGGGTGGCGTGCACCTGCTGGCGGCGATGACCCACGACAGTGGCATCGTGGTGGCCCAACGAGAAGTCGAGGGAAAGACCAACGAGATCACCTGTTTCCAGCCTCTACTGTCCACCATGGACATGGCCGGGGTCGTGGTGACGGCTGACGCACTGCACACTCAGCGTGCCCACGCCCGCCACCTCGTGGAGGAACTCGGCGCGGACTACGTGCTCACGGTGAAGGAGAATCAACCCGCCTTGTTCGCCCAGCTTGACGCCCTGCCCTGGACCGAAATCCCGGTGCACACCACGGAAAACAAGGGACATGGCCGTGTCGAGCGGCGCACGATCCGGGTGCAACCCGCGCCGGAGGACATTGCTTTTCCTTACACGGCACAGGTATTCCTGATCGAACGCTACGTCACCGACACCGCCGGCGGGAAGAACAGCGCTGTCGCTGCCCTGGGCGTCACCAGCCTCACCGCTACCCGAGCCGATGCCGCGGAAATCGCTTCCCACGTGCGGAAACACTGGCGGATCGAGAACAAACTCCACTACGTCCGAGACGTCACCTACGGCGAGGACGCCTCCCGGGTGCGCACCCGAAACGCACCGCGCGTCATGGCCAGCTTCCGGAATCTGGCGGTCAGCATCCTACGGCTGGCCGGGAACACCAACATCGCCGCCGCGCTTCGCGCGACCCGCACGCGAGGCCACCCGGCCACTCACACTCCTGGGAATCTACCCCTGACCAGCACTAACGACTTTGCCGGGACCGTGGGAAGGTCACCGCTCCGGAGGCAACCTGGAAGAGTGCGTTGACCGCGGATTCCGGCGTGTCCCCGCCGCCCTCCGCGGACCACTGGTTGATGCCGGCCTGCACCGCGGCGGTGTCGGCCGTGATGTCCTGATTGACCCGGAACAGATCGGCCCCGTCGCTCACGTCCTTGTAGGAGGCGACGCCGAACTCCGCGTTCGGCTGACCCGCGAGAACGGCGCTGGTGACGTCGCCGGCGTTTTCCTTCACATTGTCGATCGCCGGGCCCATGCTGCCCGTGGTATCGGCGAGCAGGACCAGGTCCGGATTCGCCGGGATTGGCGACGTCGTGACATTCTTGGTGATTGTGGTGCTTTGCCCCGGCAGCAATGTGACATCCACAGTGGATGGATCGACACCGGCCGCTGGTGCGGCCAGTGCTGCTGTACCCGGTAGAAGTAGAGCGCCCGCGGTCGCGAACACGACCAGGGCGAGTCTTCGACGCATTACCACTCCTTTCACAGTGGGAACCGACACTCGGAAAAGTAGAGGACGGTGACCATCGTAGATATCGGAGTCACTCGGATGTCGGAGTGGTGTGGTGTTTTCGCGCGGATAGTTCGTACTCTTCGGACCGAGCGTTCAGTGTGCGCGCTGCTGCGTTGGTGTGCGGTGGAATTGGTGACGTTCGGCCATGTGAGCCACGTGGGACGTCGCGAATATCGCCTGACCAAGGCACGACAACACGATGGTTGATGATTCGGGCGGGAGGGGTGACGGCTTCAGCCGAAAGTATTCGGCCGCCGTTCAGGGTTTGCGACCGACAGCCGTGAGCATGCTGTCCTGCGGCGCTTCGTCCTGCTCATCCGGATCGGGATGCCAGCGGGTCACCGTCGTGACGCCCGGTTCGACGAGTTCGAAGCCGTCGAACATGCGGCCCACGTAGTCCTCGTCCCGTAGGTGGAAGGACGTCGGTGTGGACTCGTAGAGCTTGGCCACCTTCTCCTGCTCGTGCGCGGTCTCCGGCGCTTTCCTACCGTGCGTCATCACGAGGTAGCTGCCCGCCACCAGCGCGTCCCTGATCTGCGCGGTGATGGCGGGCGGGTCGTCCGAGTCGGGCAGGAAGTGCATCACGGCGTTCAGCAGCACGGCGACCGGCTGGGAGAAGTCCAGCAGCGCCAGGACATCGGGGTGGGACAGGATGTCCGACGGGTGCCGCAGGTCGGCCTGGATGACGCCGGCCAGGTCGTTGCCGGCGAGCAGCGCCTGACTGTGCGCGACGGCCACCGGGTCGATGTCCACGTAGACCACCCGCGAGTCCGGTGCGGCCTGCTGGGCCACCTCGTGCACGTTGCCCAGCGTCGGAATGCCCGAGCCGATGTCCAGGAACTGCCGGATGCCCGCGCCGACCAGCCAGCGCACCGACCGGCCGACGAACGCCCGGTTCGCGTGGGCGACTGCGACGATGCCGGGCATCGCCCGTTCGGCCCGCTCGATGTACTCCCGGTCCACGGTGAAGTTGTGGTAGCCACCCAGCGTGTAGTCGTACATCCGGGCCGCGTTCGGCACGGTCACCTGGACGCCTTCGGGCACCCACTCAGGCAGTTCCACGCCACACCCCCTCGTCCGGATGACGGACGTCAGACTACGGCACGGATGACGGCGTGGGTGATCCACAAATGGACCATCGCACCGGCCCATAAATCCGCACTGCAGACGAACAATGGTGGTGTAACGATCTTTGTTCGGGTTGCGAGATTCCAGAGGGATCGTAGGGGAAGAGGTGGTGCGCGATGCCACGAAGACGGCTGGAGGACGCCACTCCGGCCGAGATTCCCCGGGCGCAGCGTATCCGCTGGTGGTTGGCGGTGGCCGGCGCCTTTCTGGTCCTCGTCGCGGTCCTGTACGTTCCTCATCTGCCCGCGAATTCGCCCCTGACGTCACTGTTCGCGGTGCGATCGTCGGTATCCGGCACGATCACCCTGGTCGCCCTGCAGGTGGCGGCGAGCGTGATGTTCGCTGTGCTCACCCTGTTCTTCATCGGCAAGGCGAGGCTGGAACACGCCGCGTATCGTGCGGACCGGATCCGTATCGACGCATTCGCCGAACATCGGGACAGCCGCGGTGACGAACCGTCCGCGACCGAGTTGACCGCTCGTTTCACCAGGATTCTGAACACCTCCCGGCTCTACACTCCCAGCGCGGTGCCGGGCGTCGGCAGTTCGTACGATTTCCTGCAGATCGTGGAGAACGCCGGGGAGGCCGCCGACGGTTGGTGGAAGGTGGCGGCGCGGCTGGTCAGGCTGGTGCAGCCGCCCGCCGCCTTCCAGGTGTCCGCGTCGGTCTGGTCGGCGCCCAAGGGCCGCTGCCGGCTGGTGCTCGAACTGGTCCGGATGCCCAGGTTCGCCGCGAGTCCGATCGTCTTCGAGGACGACACCTGGATGCACGTTTTGCACCAGGCCGCCAACGCCGTGGCGGCGCTCGTCCTGCCGCGCAGCCGCTACGGCAGGACCAACATCTACTGGACGGCGTGGCGGGATGCCGCCATCCCGTACCAGTTGTTCGACTTCTACCAGCGGGCCACCTGGCTGGTGTCGCAACGCCGCTACGACGAGGCGCTCGCGGCGTACCACGCGGCGTTGGGCCACGACCCGTCGAACGTGTACATCCGGCTGGAGATCGCGTCCGTACAGGAGAAGTTGGACCTGCACCTCGACGCGCTGGTCACCTACGACGACGTGATCACGATCTGCGGCCAGGGTCGGCGTCGGTTGGCCAGGTGGTGGAAGGTCACGCCGAGCCCGCAGCGATCGTCGCGACGGGTGCGTCGACAACAGGACGTCGCCCTGCTGGTGGCCCGCTACCGGCATGCGCTGGTACTCGGGCTGGGCGACGCGCTGGCGAGTACCTGGTGGCCGACCCTGCCTGCCGCGCCCGTCGCCGGTGACGTGCGGGTGCGCCATCGCGCCACGCTGCGCTGCGCGGTCCGGGTTCGCTTCGCCCGCTATCTCGAGCCCGTGGTCACCGGAGGCGGCCGGCGCGGCGCGCATCTGGTCACCGGGGTGGCAGACGATCTGTTGGCCGACAACGTCGTCGAACTCAGCCGGTCCACATCGGACTCGGATGCTCGATGCCGGCAGCGGGCGAACCGGGTGGGACTGCGGTCTTACCTGTGTGCCCTGTCGCAGTACGAGATCGAGCGGCTGATCGCCGACTGCCGCTTCATCCGGCTGCTGCATTGGATCCGGTGGCGGCGCATGTCCAGGGTGCTGCCGATGAACGCGCTGCGCCTGTGCCTGGTCTGGATCCTGCTGCGCCGCGCGATGGCGGATGTCGACCGGAGGACGGGGATGGTGCCGCGGCCACCCGCCGGTACGACGCGATGGCGGCCGCGCGTGCCGGACCTGTTCGTGAACGATCGCTGGCCGCCTGATCCCGAGCGGCTCGCCAAGGCGGTCCACACGATGTCGTGGTTCCGCTCGCGCCACCAGCGGTCCTGGACGGCCTGCTACAACGCGGCGTGCGTCTACGCGGTGGCCATGATGGCGGTGGGGAAGCGTGGCGCCCCCGACGATCGGTGGCGCGCCAGGTCCGACGAGGCACTGCGGGGCGACGACCGGACCAAGGTCGCCTGCCGCGCGGTCAACGAGCTGTACCACGCCACCACGGCCAGCCACAGCGGATGGTTGGCGGAGCATCAGTCCTGGCTGCTCGAGGAAGATCCGGACATCGACGCGCTCCGTGACCACGAGCTGTTCCAGGTGTTCGAGATGGTCACGTTCGCGCCCGCCGGGCCACGGATCCGGCCGCGCCGCGCGCACGTGTGGGAGCAGGTCGCCTACGTCAGCCGGCTGGTGCACGACATCGCCACCTACCGTGCGGACTTCTGGCGGGCCAGGGCGCACGACGAGCCGCCGGAAGACCACACCGTGGCGGGCTGGCGTGCCGCCGACCGTCGGGCCTGGGCGGACCTGCACGCCCTCGCGGTCAGCCGCCAGGACTGGTCCTCCCGCAACACCGCCGTCGTCGCCTCCAGAATGTGGGCACGACAGGCCGGGCGCCTGCCGCTGATATTCGGGTTTCCTCCGCATCGTGCCACGACAGCATTGGCCTATTGCTCCTACCGCGACGAACCGAGCACACCCCTCACGACCAGGGACGACGTCGAGTCCGCCGTGCTCCGATACATCGACCACTGCGACAGGAGACTCAACGAGCTCGTGCGGCAGGCAGCGGCACTGTCCCAGGAGGGCAGGCGGCCGATTCCCGGTCGCCCGCGATCCACCTGCTACCGCCGCGAGTGCGAGCGACGCCGCCGGCGGTGGGCGGACCTGGCCGCCAGGTACGACGACCACGACCGCGCGCCCGACCTCCCCGGCTGAGTTCGCCCACCAGGTGTTTCGCTTCTTCCCGGTCGGGGTATTGGCGACTGTGGTGGTGTCCCTCTGGTGTGAGACAGGACGGTGAGGCGCCGATGGCCGGCCCGGGTACCAGCGACACGAACGTCCTCGGTCAGCTCGACCGGCACGTCCCGACGTCGTTCATCTGGTCGCTCACCCTCCTGGCCACGCTCGGCGGTTTCCTGTTCGGCTACGACACCAGCAACATCGGCTCGGCCCTGAACTTCATTCCCTATCACCTGAGCGGGTTCGCGCAGGGCTACCTGGTGGCGGGCGCGTCGCTCGGCGCCGCGGCCGGTGCCCTCATCGCCGGTCCGCTGACCGACCGGTTGGGCCGCAAGGCACTGCTCGTCGCGGACGCGTCCATCTACGCGCTGGGCGCGCTGCTGTCCGCCGTCACGCCGAACGCCGCCGTGCTGCTGATCGCCCGCACGCTGATCGGCATCGCGATCGGTGCCGACTCCGCGATCGCCACCGCCTACATCGCCGAGTACGCGCCCAGCAACCGGCGCGGCTCGCTGTCCATGCTCCAGCAGTGGATGATCACCGTCGGCATCCTGGTCGCGTACCTGGTGGCGCTGGTCATCCTGAAGGTGGCCCCGGGCAGCGCGGGCACCGTGGACTGGCGGCTCATCCTGGGCATCGGCGCGCTGCCGGCGCTGATCGGCGTCGTGCTGCGCAGCCGGATGCCCGAGTCACCACGCTGGCTGCTGCGCAAGGGCCGCTACGAGGACACCCGGAAGGCGTTCGCCAAGCTGGGCATCGAGGTGTCGCTGGAGAACGTCGAGCGCACCGCCGCCGAACTGGACGAGGCGGAGCGGCAGGCGCAGCGGCGGACCAAGTGGACGGCCGGTGTGCGGCGGGCCCTGTTCGTGGTGTGCATGTTCTTCATCTTCCAGCAGATCACCGGCATCAACGTGCCGCTGTACTACGGCCCGCACCTGCTGGGACCGCTGTTCCAGAACGAGCACGGCCTGGTGGCGTCCACGGTCGCCGGTGTCGAGGTGACCGCGCTGATGACGGCGGTGAACGTCGCCGCGACCTACCTGGCGTTCCGGTACATCGACCGGATCGGCAGGCGCAAGCTGGCCATCGGCGGCTATGCCGGCATGACCGTGTTCGCGCTGGTCGCGGCGTTCGGCCTGCTCATGTTGCACGGCACGGCCGAGATCGTGGTCGTGATGGTCGGCCTGAGCCTGTTCATCGCGTCGTTCGCCGCGGGCGTCGGCGGCACCGGCTGGCTGATCCAGGGCGAGGTGTTCCCGACCGACGTGCGTGGCCAGGCCGCCTCCGTCGGCGCCACCACCGACTGGCTCGCCAACTTCGCCCTGGTCGAGGTGTTCCCGGTGTGGCAGGCGGGCATCGGGCTGGGCTGGGTGATGGTGTGCTTCGCCGGACTGTGCGTGCTCGCCATCCTGTTCGTGGGCAGGTTCCTGCCCGAGACGAAGGGCCACTCGGTGGAGGAGATCACGAGGATCTTCGAGCGCCAGGCACAGCGCAGCGTGCTGCCGACCTGACGGTACATTGTGGACATTCGTCGTTCGGGTTGAATCCGGTGCCCATGGGGCATTCAGTGACGTGGCCATCGACGAAGCACACTCAGCGACCGGCTCGGCAGAACATGCCGCGCACGAGACCGAGGACAAGGCCGATGAGGCCCGGCACAGCAGGGCGATGCAGGTCCTCGGCCGGTTCGGGGACATCTGCTACGGCGTGGTCCACGTCGTGGTGGCGATCCTCGCCGTCCAGTTGATCTTCGGTCGCCCCGGCCACGAGGTGGACCAGAAGGGCGCGGTCGCCACGATCGCCGCCGAACCGTTCGGCGAGGTCGTGCTCTGGTTCGTCGCGATCGGGCTGGTGGCCTTCGCTGTCTGGCAGTTGCTCATGGCCACCACCGGGTTCGGCTACGTCGAGGACGAGGGCAAGCGGATCCGCAGGCGCATCGGCGTGGGTGGGCGCGGAGTCGCGGTGCTGTTCATCGCCGTGTCCACCTTCCGGCTGCTGGTGTCCTCGTCGGCGGGCAAGTCCAGCAACGGGGAGTCGCAGACGTTCACCGCCAAGCTGATGTCGGTCACCGGCGGCCGGCTGCTGGTCGGCGCGGTCGGCGTCGGCATCGTGGTCGCGGCCGCGGTGATCGCCTGGCGCGGCGTCGGACGCAGTTTCGTGGAGGACCTCGACCTGAGCCGGGTGTCGCCGAAGACGGCCCGGCTGACCGAGCTGCTCGGCGCGATCGGCTTCGCGGCCAAGGGCGTCGTCTACGCGATCGTGGGCGTCCTGGTCCTGGTCGCCGCGATCCAGTTCAACCCGAAGCGGGCGGTCGGTCTGGACGGCGCCTTACGCACGCTCGCCGGACAGCCGCTGGGCATCGGGCTGCTCGTCGTCGCGGCACTCGGTCTGGCCTGCTACGGCGGGTACTGCTTCGTCGAGGCCCGCTGCCGGCGGAGCTGACGGCACCGGGGCCCATTCGTATAGCTTGACAGTTATATACCCGTTGGGGCATACTCGCTGGGTGACGAGTACGTTCGAGGTTCTTGCCGAGCCGAACCGGCGCCTGATCCTGGACCTCCTGCGCACTCGGGAACGGTCGGTCGGGGAGCTCGTCGATCAGCTGGCGATGAGCCAGCCCGGGGTGTCGAAGCACCTCCGGGCGTTGCGCGAGGCGGGCCTGGTGCATGTGCGCACCGACGCCCAACGGCGCTGGTACCGGCTGCGTGCGGAGCCCCTGGCCGAGGTCGATGCCTGGCTGGCGCCGTATCGCGCCTACTGGTCCGACCGGCTGGACGCGCTCGAGCGACACCTGGAGGACGACCCACGATGAACGGAACCCTGGAAACCGTCGACGGCCGGCAAGTGCTGCGGTTCGAACGTCACCTGCGGCACCCGGTGGAACGTGTGTGGCGGGCCATCGTCGTGCCTGCGGAGCTCAGCCGCTGGTTTCCGGCTGCCGCCGACTGGACGCCCGAGGCCGGTGAGGTGTTCCAGGCGGGCGGGCAGACCGGGCAGGTGACCACCCTGGAGCCGCCGCACCTGATCGAGTGGACCTTCGCCGGCCAGGTGTTCCGGTTCGACCTGCGGGCCGAGCAGGACGGCTGCGCGCTGGTGTTCACCCATGTCTTCGACGATCGGGTGGTCGCCGCCAGGACCGCGGCCGGGTGGGAGTGCTACTTCGACCGGCTGGAGCCACATCTGGCCGGCAAACCCCTGTCGGAAGAAGCCGCTCACGACCCGATCGGCGAGCGGCACGAGCACTACGCCGCCCGTTTCGGGCTCGACCCCGCGCCCGGCCGTGCGTTCGTCGCGGGCCTGGACTTCCGCGGCCTCACGCTGCACGACGGCCCGGTGCTGCGGCTCGAACGCCGCTACCCGCACCCGGCCGAGCGGGTCTGGCGAGCTCTGACCGATCCCGATGAGTTGCGGCACTGGTTCCCGGGTGAACTCCGGGTCAGCCACAGCGATCCGCCGCGGCTGCTGGTCGGTTCGTGGCACGAGGGCACGCTGCGTTTCGAGTTGCGAGCCGAGGCGGACGGCTGCGTGCTGGTGTTCAGTCACACCTTCACCGACCGCGACCAGGCCGCACTGACCGCGGCCGGGTGGGACCGCTGCTTCGCGAGCGTCGACGCGCTGTTGGCCGGGCAGCCGATGGACGGTGCGGCTTCCCTGAGCCTCTGGCCGCAGGTACACGAGCGCTACGCCGCCCTCTGGGACATCGACCCGGCGATCGGACGCACGGTCTACGCCGAGCACTCGTGATCGAGATCGCGTTTGGCGACGGCGGCCGTGGTGGCGCCCGGTCGACCGGCCGAAAGGAGGTCCACCCAACTGCTCAGCCAACCCGAACTCACCGAACACGCGGTCGGCGTGCTGGGCGAGATCCTGGTGCGGCGCGGCCGGACGCACGACCCGTTGCCGGACGAGGATTTCCACGTCCGGCTGCGCGCCGAGGGGCCACCGACGTGCTCGTCGAGGACGGGCGGGCTCGCCTGGAGATGGCCACCGACGACCGGGACGAACCCTGGGTCGACTTCGACGCGGCGGCCCGCACGCTGGTCATCTGGGGGCGCCGGCCCGATCAGCGGGGCCGCTTCCGTTGCCACATTCCCGCTCCGATGCTCGCGCGGTTGCAGGCGTTGCTCGCCGGGTACTGACCGCGAATTGGCTGGCCCGACCGGGTCCTGGCCTGGCAGTCGGTACATGAGCTGGGACGAGGCGTTGGCCGGCGGCTACGACGGGTGGTCGCTCACATGGCCGAGGACATCCCGTTCTACGTCGAGCTCGTGCGGGAGGCCGGAGGCCACTGGACGAGCCGGAACCGCACACGTTGCGGTACTCGTTGGGGGACAACAGGATCGACATCCTGGACGACGGCGGTGCCCGGAGTTCGTGGTGGTGGGCGACGAAGAACGAATGGCTCGGGCTGGTGGACGTCGCCGGCCTGGAGGTGGCAGCGCTGTACGGCGGAGCCGTCCACCGAGGACAGTCGGGAATACGTGTTCGTCGCCCGCCACCGGTGAGGGACGGCACCGTGTCCGGGTTGTCCAAACCGGACACGGTGCTCGCCGGTCAGGCCGGGACGGGCGGCTTGAGGACCATGGCGACGGTCATCCAGAAGCTGGCGGCGGCGAGCACCACCAGCAGGGTGGCCAGCTCCTTCTCGTCGAAGTGCTTCGCCGCCACGGCGAACAGGTCGTCGGGCACCCGCTCCTGGCCGCGCGGGTTGGGCTGGAACACGGCGTCGGTCAGTGCCAGTGCGGCCCGCTCGGGCTCGGTGAAGTAGGGCGCGTCCCCCCAGGTCGCCACGCTGGCGATCCGCTCCTCGGACTCGCCGGCCTTGCGCAGGTCGGTCGAGTGCCGAATCGTCTGGTAGGTGTTGCCGACAAGATGGCCGGCGCGCAGGTAGACCAGGCTGACCGTGGTCACCGGTAGCGAGCCGTTGACGGTGGCTTTCACCAGGGCACCGGCCACTGCCTGGATTTCCGGCACGATCGCGTTGACGTCGGGTATCCGCGGTCCCACGGTGTCCTCCAACAGGGTCTCGAGCCCGGCGTGGTCGCCGGTGCTCATGATGGGCTTCACCTCGTTGACGGATCGCGAAGCGGCGATGTGACAGGCGAGCGCCGGCTGAGGGTGCGCAGGCGCGGCCACAGGTGCTGTCACGTGCCGCGCGGGGAGCGGCACAGGAACAACCCGGTGTGCTGCTGTTGCTCCGCGCGGGTGGGAGCGACGACGCGGCCGGTGCGGGCGCCGGCCGCACCGGCCGCGCTCAGCCGGCGGCGCCGAACCACCGGGGCAGTTGGCGCTCCAGGTCCTGCTGGTCGTCGCCGGCCCACACCACGTGGCCGTCCGGTCGCAGCAGCGCGGCGGGCACGTCCAGTTCCTCGCTGACGTCGACGACATGGTCGACCCGGTCCGCCCAACCCGCCACCGAGAGCCCGCCGGTCTGGTCGAGCAGCATTCCTCGGCCGTCGTGCATCAGCCCGTAGAGGTGGCCCTGCTTCAGCTCCACGTCCCGCAGCCGCCGACCGAGCAGCGCGGGGCCGTCGCCGAAGTCGTAGCGCACCCCGATCGCGGTCGCCCTCTCGATCAGGTACCGGTTCACGTCTTCGAACTCCACCAGTTCGGCCAGCAGCTTGCGCACGGCCCGCGGACCCGGCTCGGTGGACAGCAGTTCGGCCTGTGCCCGGGTGTGGTCCAGCACGGCGGCGGCGACCGGACGGCGTTCGGTCCGGTAGGTGTCCAGCAGCCCGTCCGGAGCCCAGCCGTTCACCTCGGCGGCCAGTTTCCAGCCGAGGTTGAACGCGTCCTGGATGCCCAGGTTGAGGCCCTGCCCACCCAACGGCGCGTGGACGTGCGCCGCGTCACCGGCCAGGAACGCACGGCCGGCCCGGTAGTGCTCGGCCAGCCGGGTGGCGTCGCCGAAGCGGGTGATCCAGCGCAGTGAGTGCACGCCGAAATCGGTGCCGGTGAGCGCCCGCAGCCGTTGGGTGAGGTCCTCGAAGGTCGGCGCGACCGCGCGGTCCTCCGCCACCTCGGTGCGCACGACGATGCGGTACACCCCCTCGGTGTCCGGCGCGGGACCGTACTGGATCAGCTTGTCCGGGACCTCGGCCACCCCGGCGGCCAGCGTCTCCGGTGACACCCCCACCTCCAACTCGGCGAACAGCCATTCGACGCTGGCCGGCTCCCCGGCGAAGTCGATCCCGAGCAGCTTGCGCACCGTGCTGCGGCCGCCGTCACAGCCGACGAGATAGCGCGCGCGCAGCGCAGTGCCGTCGGCCAGTTCGGCGGTCACCCCCTGGTCGTCCTGGCTCAGCCCGACCAGTTCGCTGCCCCGCCGGATGTCGGCGCCCAGCTCGACCGCGTGCTCCTCCAGCAGGCGATCGGTGATGTTCTGCGGGATACCGAGAATGTATCCGTGCGCGGTGTCCATTCGCTCCGGCGCCGGCGTGCGGAGACCGGCGAACAAGGTCGTGAGCGGGTACCGCGTGCCCAGCGCGAGGAACCGGTCCAGCAGGCCACGCTGGTCCATCACCTCGACGCTGCGCACGTGCAGGCCCAGCGCGCCGGCGCGCACGGGCGGCGCCACCTCCTTTTCCAGCACGACCACCCGCACGCCGTGCAGCCGCAACTCACCGGCCAGCATCGAGCCGGTCGGTCCACCCCCGGCAACGATCACGTCGATCATGAGACCCCTTCAACAATGGTGGTACCGATGTCCTGCGAGCCCACATTTCCGCAGATTGGCGATTGTGCGGCAGGACCCGGGTCTTGCCGCAAGCCCCGGGATGCGTTATAAGTTGAAAGGGAGGGGGATACTTCCCTGCTCTTGTCGGCCGCGGATGGACGTGCGCATGGGCGCTACCCGGCTGGTGCTGGTCGAGGGCATCATCGGTATCGGCAAGAGCACGACGGCCGAACACATCGCCGAGGCCACGGGTGGCCGCGCCTACCACGAATTCGCCTCCGACCATCCGATCCGCACCGCCGCCGTGGAGCGGTTGCGCACCACCCATCCCTCTGCGGCGCCGGCGGCGGTACCGAGTGTGCCGGACGAGCGCCCGTGGCACACGCTGGCGCAGTGCTGTGCGGCCGGTCAGGACACGATCGTGGTGGAGGCCACCTTCCTGCAGAACTCGGTCCTCCCCGCGTTCCTCGACGGCGCTCCGATCGCCGACGTGGTCGAGCACTGCGCCCGCATCGAGCGTGACCTGTCGCCCGCCCGACCACTGCTGGTCTACCTGCGACCCACCGACATCGGGGCGTCGCTCGCCCGCGCCCACGCCGACCGGGGCGAACCGTGGTCGTCGTGGAATCTGGCCTCGATCACCGACTCCGCATGGGCCAGGGCACGGCACCTCACCGGCATGGCAGCACTGGTCGGGTTCTGGCAGGCCTGGGAAGGCGTGGTCGACGAGCTGTACGGCCGGTATCCGTACCCGAAGCTGCTGTTCCTCGACCCGCGGTTGGACCGGCAGGCCGTGCTCACGACCGTCCTCGCCGCCCTGTCCTGAGCGGCGTCAGGTGTCGCCGGGCGCCGGGCCGCCACACTGCTGTCAGCGTTGCAGGATCGTCCGCAGTGCCGCCATGTCGACCTGCTTCGGCCGGGGCAGCCAGACGGGTTGGTCGGCGCCTCGGGGCGAGAGCACGGTCAGGTAGTGGTGCGGGGTGCGGGACAGGGTCACGTTCTCGGTGACGCCCTGGTAGATGCCCAGCGGGGTGAGCGACGTGAACAGCTGGGGGTCGATCAGCTCGTGCTCACCACCGGTGCCGACGGTCGCGCGGACGTAGTCCCAGTCGAAGAAGCCGAGGGTGCATGCCCACATCGCGACGCGGGTCAGGCTGACGTGCACGCGATAACTGCCACCCTCCACGGCGCGCCGGGCGAGGGCGGCCATGGCACCCGTGGCGCCGAGCCAGGCGACCAGGTAGTCGTTGATGATCTGGGTGGGCGGCAGCTGGGGCCGCTCCAGGCTGCCCTCTGCCGCGACCATGCCGGTGACTGTCCCGGCGACCTGGTCGAACCCGACCCGGTTGGCCCAGGGGCCGTCCGTGCCGAAGGTGCTGACCGTGACGTGGATCAGTCCGGGGCGCACCGTGAGGGCCTGGTCGACGTCGACGCCGAGCTCGGTGAGCAGGCCGGGACGGCGGTTGGCGTAGAACACGTCCGCACCGCGCAGCAACTCGTGCAGGGTCGCCCGCCCGTCCGCGTCCCGGACGTTCAGGCGGGTGGACCGCACGCCGACGTTGGCGGTGATGTGCAGCATGTCCTGCTCCAGCTCCATCACCCGCCAGACGTTGAGGCAGTCGGCGCCCAGCGAGGCGAGCGACCGGCCGATGCCCGCACCGGCGATGACGTGGCCCATGCCCAGCGCGCGGATCCCGGACAGCGGATGGGTTCCCCACTCGGGCAACGGCTCCGGGTCGCTGTCGCCGATCTTCTCGATCTCGATCAGCGGGTGGGCCGCCAGGTGGTCGAAGACGGGCTCGCCGGTGAACTCGTCGACGGTGCGGACCTTGGCGAACACGATGCCGTGCTGTTCGCCGAGCTGCTCCAGTTCGTCCGCGGTGTGTCCGGAGATCGCCTTGGCCAGCGCGGTCGGGTTGTCGGCGCAGTCGAGCACCGAGAGCATCTTCGTCTTGAGGCCGGGGTAGAAGTTGGGCGGGATGACGTGGCGGCCGTCGGCGGTGGGGTAGAAGCGGAAGTAGGCGGGCATCAGGCGGTCCGCGACGTCGGCCGGGTAGCCGTTGAGGGTCTCCCACCGGAACTCGCTGGCCGGCGCGACCCGCCGGATGGCCTGGCCGAGGTCGACGGTGACGTCCTGGCCGAGCCCGCCGCGCATCCGCCACAGCTTGGCGGCCACGACCGACTGCTGGACCAGCGCGACGGCCGCGGCACCGCCGAGGCGGGTCGCGCTGGGCATCAGCGGGTCCTTCTTGAGAAAGGTCACCTCGCCGCCGCAGTCCTCCGGGACGAGCCCGAGCGGGGCCAGCACGTCGCGCAGTTCGGCGTGCGCGTCGAAGGCGTCGTCGGTGGCGCGGTCGTGGACGCCGCTGAGCATGGCTGCCCGCAACCGGCCGGGGTCAGTGGTTTCCATGAGAACGTTCACTTCCCGATCGAGGAGTCGGCGGACAGAAGTGCGACGGGGACGTCGACGTGACGGGCGCGCAGGAACTCGCCGAGGGACTTGCCGATCTGGTCGAGCGCGAGGTTCGCCGAGCCACTCGGCGCGAAGTATCCGGTGAGCACGAAGGACAGGCCGCGCAGCTTCGGCAGTGGGTAGCGTTCGATGGTGACGTGGTCGGGGGCACCGAGCAGGTGGGCGAGCTCCTCGGCGGTGAGGTAGGCGGTCAGCCACTGGTAGGCATCGTCGTTCCGCACCCAGACACCGAGATTGGCGTTGGCACCCTTGTCGCCCGTGCGGGCGAAGGCGACCTCGCCGAGCGGTACGCGGGCGGTCGGGCCGAAGGCGCCCGGCTCGGCCGGGGTGGCAGCCGGCTGCCCTGGCTGACCGGTGAACCGCGCCATCGCGGGCGGCGGCGCGATGTCCAGGACGCCGCCGTCGGGCAGGTGAACGACGTGCGGCACGTCCGCCTGGCGGACCAGTCCCGGCCAGTAGTCGATGCGCGGCTGCCCGCCCATCGCATACATCTGTGTCATGTCGATGTACCAGCCGGGGATCGATCCCAGGCCGTAGGAACAGAACTGGGACAGGAACCGGGACACGGTCCCCGCTTCCCGCGCCGCGGCCGAGATCTGCACGGGGACGGTCGCCTGCCACTGGTCGGCCGGGTCGTCCACCTGCTTCCCGCAGACGGTGATCCGCATGTCGTCGAGCTCGTGGTCGGCGGCGGCGCGCTCGGCCTGGGCCCTCAGCACGGCGATCTTGTCGTCGATGCGCAGTCCCGTCGGGTACACCCACACCGAGCCGCGATAGCCGTGCTGCACGTTGATGCCGACCTTCGTGGTCAGCGACGGCGGACCGCCCACGGCGCCGGTGACCAGGACACGGTCCGGTCCGTCCTGGGTGACCGTGATCGAGTCGGTGTGCCAGGTGACGTCCGGGTTGAGGTAGCGCGGGCCCTGGATTTCGTAGAGCAGTTGGGCGGTGACGGTGTCCACGGTGACCGTGCCGCCGTCCGACGCCCGCTTGGTGATCACCAGGGAACCGTCGTCGGCCACTTCGGCGATCGGAAACCCGGGCAGCAGGTTGTCCGCGATCTCGGTGAACCCGGCGAAGTTGCCGCCGGTGGCCTGTGGTCCGCACTCGATGACGTGGGCCGCCGCGGTCGCCCCGGCGATCCGGTCCAGGTCGTCCCGTGCCCAGTCGTGCCACCATGCCGCCGGACCGGTGACCAGCGATGCGTCGGCGACCCGGCCGGTGACGACGATGTCGGCTCCGGCGTCCAAAGCGGACCTGATGCCCCAGCCGCCGAGATAGGCGTGCACGGCGAGCAGTTCGGCCGGGTCCCTGGTCAGGGGTGCACCAGTATCCACATGGGACAGCTGGCCGTCGGCGAGCAGTCGGGCGGCCTGTGCGCTCAGGTCGTCACCGGTGACGTAGGCGACTGTCAGGTCGAGGCCGCGTTCGGCGATCTCGCCGCGAATCGCCTCGGCCAGACCGGCCGGGTGGTAGATGCCCGCGTTGGTGACGATCTTGACGCCACGCTCGGCGATCGCACCCAACTGGGGACGGAGCTGCCGCAGGAAGAACTCCGAGTAGAACCGGTGCTGCGCATCGGGATGGGCGCGGAAGCCGGCGACCAGCATCGACATCGTGATCTCGGCCATCGAGTCGCCGATCACCACGTCGACCGGTTCGCCGGTGACCGCCTCCTCGAACGCGCTGAACCGGTCGCCCAGGGCGCCGGAGAAGTTCGCGATCCGCACCGGACGACGCATCGCACCACCCTTCCATCTCGTTGCGGACGCTCGCGTCACTCGAACATGGCTTCCCATGCGTAGTTCTCGAAGGGCAGGTCGAGGCGGTCGAGGACCCTACGGTAGGCGGCGGTGGCCACGGCGTCGATGTCGATGACGTCGTGGCGCCGAGTGTCGGCGTCGACGGCGAAGCGCAGCAGGGCATCGACATCCGGGTCGTCCGGTGGCAACAGCACCGTGGCGAGATAGTTCTCGTCGTCCTGGTGCTCGGCCGCGAGCCGGCGCAGCGTGTCCAGGTCGGCGTCGGCCAGGTCGGCGCGGCGCAGGGCGACGAGCTGGGGTAACAGTTCGGCGACGTGGCAGGCCCGCCACAGGGGTGCCTGCCGGACGCGGTCGGCCACGGCGTCGGCCAGGCGCGTCGCGGCGTCCGTCTCGGACTCCAGGGCCTCCAGGTATTCGCACGCCACGACGCCCGGGATGAGCAGCCAGCCCGCGGTGTCGACGTCCGGCAGGCTCGCCGGGTCGGCGGCGGGCCACCTCCGCCACACGCCGGTCGGGCCGTCCACCTCGGTGTCGTCCGGCATGGCGAGTTCGGCGAGCTGCTTGGCCGCCAGGGTTCGCGGGCGTCGGGTGGTCAGGCGGCTGCTGCCGCCCAGGAGATCGGCCAGTTCGCACAGGCGGGCGCCCAGCCAGCCGGCGAAATCGCGTTCCTGGCCCAGGGCCTGGGCCATGGCGTCCAGGGCGGCGCGGTCGTAGGCGGTGGTGGGCCTGGCCGGGCGAGGCTGAGAACCACGGAGATCAGGGTGCGACGGGGCGCCGGGCGACCGGCCCGTGGCGGGCTCCTCGGCGCTGAACCAGATGCACGCCTCCTCGAACCACGAGCGCGCGTCCTCCGGATGGTCGGTGGACGAGATCTCCTCGACGCGCCCGGAGCCCTCGCCGACCAGGAACACCGACCGCGTCACCGGATTCTCCGGGTCCTCGGCCAGATCCTCGTCCGCATCGCCGTCGGCGATCACCGAGGGCGAGTACACACACCAGCCGCCGTCGAACTGGGCCGCCGTCAGGTCCTCGGTGGGATAGTCCAGGCCGTCGGACTGAATCCTTCCGACCACCAGCGACGTCGCCGCAGCCGCGTCCATGACCACTCTCCCGCCCGCCGCCGGCCCCGGTGTGGTGGCCTGCCCGCCACGCTAGTGGACGGGTAGTCGGTCTTGCCTGTCCCGGACGGACGTCACATGCTGAACGGGTGGACGTTCTGGTACGCCCCATCGGGTGGCGGCACACCGGCGCGCGCGTGTTCGTCTACGCGGCCAGGGTCGATCACGCGTGGTGGGTGTTGCGGCTCAACGGTTTTCCCGACCATCCGCTGTACACGTTGTTCATGGAGGGCATCGTCGCCGGCGATGTGCAGGACATCGCGATCCGGGCGCCGGCCTGGGATCTCCCCGGGCGCCCGGCGCTGAGCGACCTGGAACGGGACGAGGTCCTGACGGTGATGCGTGGGCTGGGACGGTACGGCAGCGAGGTCGGCCGACCGTGTGCCGGCGCCTGGTGCGGGTGCGAGCTGCGCACCGACGACTACGTCCGCGAGGGCACGACCCCCGCGCAGTAGCGTTGGTGGCGTGGCATTCGGCCGGGGCAGCACGGTGCCCGAGGTGGCCGTTCACCGGGCCTGGACCGCTGCCGGGCACCCTGGTGGTGCCGCTGGAGAAGCCGCATCCGCACGACGACGCGGCCTGCGTACTCGGCATCGACATGGAAACCGCCGCCCTGTGCACCGTCGCGGGTGTGCGCGCGGGGTGTCGCCGGGCGGTCGGCGAGCTGACCATGGCGATGACCATCGTCCGGATCTTCCCGGACACACTGCGCTGAACTGCCCCGGCTGCCACGTCGTCGTAGGCTCGCGCGTATGACGACCGGTGAGGTGACGGCGGACGGGCGCCTGCGGGTGCTCGCGGACGGCAATCGGATCCCGATGCTCGGCCTCGGTGTCTGGCAGATACCGGACGGGCCGGAGTGCGTGAACGCGGTCCGCTGGGCGCTGGAGGCCGGTTACCGCCACATCGACACGGCACAGGCGTACGGCAACGAGGAGAGCGTCGGGCGCGCGCTGCGGGAGAGCGGGGTGCCGCGCGAGGACGTGTTCATCACCACGAAGTTCTATCCGGGCCGCCGCGATCCCGCCGCCGAGGCGGAGCAGAGCCTGCGCCGCCTGGGTGTCGACCAGGTCGACCTGTACATCGTGCACTGGCCGCAGGGTGGTCCCACGTGGGCGTGGCCGGGGATGGAGCAGGCCCGCGAACGCGGCTTCGCCCGGTCCATCGGCGTCTCCAACTTCAGCGTGGACGACATGGACGAGGTGCTCGCCGCGGCGACGGTTGCGCCGGTGGTGAACCAGATCCAGTTCGGTGCGCTCAAGTACCGGCGTGCGTTGTTGGAGAAGTGCGTGGAGCGCAACGTCGCGCTGGAGGCGTACAGCTCGCTGGGCACCGGCAGGCACCTGGGCAACAAGGCGGTCCGGCAGATCGCCGAGCGGGTGGGCCGGACGCCCGCGCAGGTGTTGCTGCGCTGGTGTGTCCAACACGGCCTGCCGGTGATTCCGAAGTCGACCCACCGTGAGCGGATCCAGGAGAACGCGGACCTCTTCGGTTTCGTTCTGTCCACAGAGGACATGGCCGCGTTGGACGGATTGGACCAGACCAATGGCACGGGCCGCGCCCTGGAACGGACGTGGTGGTGACTCCGCGCGCGCGGAGTACGTGGAGCTCGGTATGGGCACCTGGCGACATCACCGGGCGGACGTCGATGTCGCGGTGAACGCCGCGAACACATCGCTGCTCGGCGGTGGCGGGTGGCTGCCGGCGACCTGGGTCGTGCACACCGTCGGCCCGGTCTGGTCGGCCGCCGCGAGGTCGGTCAGCTGAACGTCGTGTAGGTGCGTAGCCGATGGGCCAGCTCGTCGCGTCGGGTGGCAGGCGCGGGTGGGTAGGGGTGGCCCACGGGCGCGCCGGCCACCAGTCGCTCGGCGAACGCCCGCACGGCGGCCGGCGGTGGTAGCAGGTCGGCGCCGCGATGGGCGACCACGATCAGGTCCTCGCCGGAGTGGGTCTCCACGCCCGCCGACCAGCCGTGCCGTTCGTCCCACAGCAGCGCGAGATCACGGTGCGGAAAGCGGGCCAGTCGGGCGTCCAGCGCGATGTAGGCGGAGGCGGGCGGGTACGGGTCGATCGCACGACTCCAACCCGACGCCCAGCGCGGCGGCCACCAGGACCACGTAGTCGCGCAGCCCGGTCACCGTCTCGTCGGCTCCACCCATGGTCAGGTCGAGCCGGTCCGGCTCCAGTACCTCGGTCATCGCCGGTTCCCTTTCGTGCCATGCCTGTATGGCCCGAGTCGGGTCGGCGCCAAACGTGACGCTTGCCCACGGCAACGGTGCTCCTGATCACCGGGCGAGCAGGGCGACCATCTCCGTGCGTCCGTGGTACCGGGCGACGCTGAGCGCGGTGGCGTGGAAACAGGGCTCGGTGACCTGGAGATCCGGGTGCTGGGTGAGCAGGAACTCGACCACCGGGCGGCGATCGTGCGCGGCCGCCCAGATCAGCGCGTACTCCACCACCAGCTCCGGCACCAGTGCCGGGCCGTGCGCACCGATCCGCTCCAGCGGCGCCACGTCGGCACGCAGGCCGTCCGGGCCGAAGTACCCCCGGACCGCGTCCAGATCGCCCAGCGCCGCCGCGAAGCAGAGATTGTCGATCCGGGCCCCACAACGGGCGAGCGCTTCGGCGGCGGCGGTGTAGCCGGACATGATGGCCGTCCACAGCGGTAGGCCGTCGTCGTCGATCCCGTCGGCCCGGGCGCCACCCCGGCACAGCTGCTCCACGAGAGCGGCCTGCACGCCGGCAGTGGCAGGCCAGACCGACGACACGAGCAGGCACAGCGTCGTCGTACCGCTGTAGCTGGCGCACAGGGCGTCCGGGTCCGCACCCCGCTCGATCAGCAGCCGCAGGACGTCGCCCGCGTTGGCCGGTGAGTCGCGTTGGCGTTCGACCTCGATCCCGTTGGCCGCCACGTGGTGCAGCAGTGTCTGCCGGTGGGGGAAGGGAGTGCATGGTGACGAGGGCGGGATGCGCGTCCAGCAACTCGCGCAGCGTGTCGACGTCGCCCGCGTGCACCGCGTCCGCCGCCGCCTCGAACCGGGTGTCCACACTGTCCTGGTGGGACAGCGCGTCCGCCCAGTCGGCATACCAGTGATCCTTGGCCACGGCCAGGCGCGCCGCATCGGCACCCAGTTGGGCACCGGCCGCCACATCGGCGAAGCGGAGGATCTCGGTGGCCAACGGGTCACCACGGTCGACGGCGTCCCGCAACAACTCGGCTTGCAGCGACAGCCACCGCCGCACCGGAACCGTGGGCCCGTCCACCAGCGGCGTCAGGAAACCCGACATCGCCGCACGTTACCACCGGCCACCGGACAGGTCTCGTCGCAACCGCTCGGCACAGCATGCCTCGCTCAGAGCGCCGCGACCAGTCGGGCGGCCTTCCGGCGGACAGCGGGTTCGCGCCCGGTGTTGGTGCGCTCCGCGTCGTCCGTGGCGAACGAACGGACCTGCGCGACCATGGTCCTCAGCGCGGCTTCCAGCGGCCGGATGTCCCGCCTGGTCCGGGCGAGCAGCATGCCGCCCTGCAGGGCGGACAACAGCCCCAGCGCCAGTTCGTCGGTGTCGGCGTCCGGCCGTAGCGCACCGCGTTGTTTCATCAGCCGCAGCCCGTGCCGGAACAACGCCTCCCACCGCTCGAACCCACGGGCGAGGTCGGTCCTGGTCTCGTCGTCCTGCCCGGCGAGTTCGCCGGCGAGCGACCCGAAACCGCAGCCACCATGACAGGACGACCGGCGCTGCCGGGCGATGTTCAGCTCGCACCACATGTCCAGCGCGTCGAAGCTGTCCAGCCCACCCAAGGCCGGAAGTTGGTGCAGTTCAACGACAGTGTCGGCCTGCCATGCGATGACCGCCCGCACCAGGCTCCGCTTGTCGGTGAAGTAGTGGGTCAGCTGCGATCCGCTGACACCGGCTGCCCGGCGCACATCGTCGATGCTGGTGCCCGCTACACCGTGCTCGAAGATCAGGTCGGCCGCGGTCCGCACGATTCGCTCGCGCGTCGCCCGTCCTTTCGGGGTCAGCCGCCGGACCTCCGCCATGACCGCAGCGTACTTCGAACTGGGACGGCCACCCCAGTATGGTGCGGACGGGTCGCGGCCGCGATCGGGCGAATCCCCGACCCGGCAGGCGTTCGGTCAGCGGTCCCGAGTGAGCGTGTCGAACCGGGCCAGCAGGGCCTGGGCCTGCGGATACGGCGTCGCCGGCAGAGGCGTACCGCCGTCCCGGAACGTGGTCGCCACGGCGGCGGCCGCGTCGATCGCCGCCCGGTAGGGCAGCGAGCCGCTGCTGACCCGCCGGATGCCGAAACCGGCCAGGTCGGCCAGGGTCAGGCCGCCAATCATGAGCACGTTGACCGGCACCGGGATGTGTGCGGTGAGCGAGCGCAGGTCGGCCGGGTCGGTCGCGCCGGGCACGAAGATGCCGTCGGCTCCCGCGGCGACGTAGGCGTCGGCCCGGCGCAGGACGGCCGGCACGGTGGCGTCCTGCTGGAGCCAGTAGTTGTCGATCCGGGCATTGACGAACACCTCCGGCGACCGCTGCTTGATCGCGGCGACCTTGGCCGCGTGCGCCGCGGGGTCGATGAGGAGCTCGTCGGTGCTGTCCTCGATGTTGACGCCCGCGGCGCCGAGGTCGGCCACGTAGGCGGCTACCTGGTCGGGGTCGTCGGCGTACCCGTCCTCGACGTCCGCCGACACGTAGGCGGGCAGTGCGGCCAGCGCATGCACCAGCCGGGCGGTCGCGTCCTTGCTGGCCCGCGCTCCGTCCGCGTGGCCCGCCGTGGCGCCCACGCCGAAACTGGTCGTGCCCACCGCCGGGAAGCCCTGGTCGGCGAAGGCGAGGGCGGAGGCGACGTCCCAGGCATTGGGCAGCAGCAGCGGTGTCGTCGCGTGGTGCAGGTCGGAGAAGGTCATCGGTCGCTCCACTGTGGTCGTTCAGTCCTTGACGCCGTATTCCTCGATGGCCCGGCTTTCCAGGCGGGGCGCGATCTCACCGAGGACGTACTCCCGGAAGTGCGGGGTGTCCCGGTGCGCGGCGAGTGCCTCGGCGGACGCGTACCGTTCCAAGAGGACGTAACTGCGGTCGTCGTCCATCTTGCGGTACGCGTCGAAGGCGAAGTTGCCCGGCTCGGTCCGTGCCGCCGCGATCAGCTTGTCCAACGCGGCGAACACTTCGGCTTCCTGGCCCGGCTTGATGGTGTGGCGGGCGATGAGCTGGATCTGGGACATCAGAGTGACCTCCGGTTCGGGCTACGAGCCCACTGAGGGTAGTTGGACGGCTCGGTTTCGCCGGGCAGAGGGGGCTTGGGCGCACGCGAAGGCCGTCATGTCCAACGCGGGCACCTGGGCCTGATCAGCGATCCCGGTACCGTCACCAAGGTCATCGGGACCGCCGCGAGGGATCACGGCTGACTGTCGGGTCGACGCCCCGGGTCAGCAGCCCAGGGCGTCGGCCAGCGCGCGGAAGCTCGTCACCGACAGGTCGCTGGTGACGTCGTCCGGGGTGTCGGCGGCTCGGTGGGGTCCCTTCTCCGTCGGCCGATGGATGAACGCCGTCCGCAGGCCCGCCGCGCGCGCACCGGCGATGTCCCAGGAATGTGCGGCAGCCAGCAGAATCTGGTTCGGCTCGACGTCCAGCAGCCGTGCCGCGGTCAGGTACACCTCGGCGGAGGGCTTGTAGGCCCTGGCCAGCTCCGCCGACAGGATGCAGTCGAACGGCAGCCCGGCCGCCTTGACCAGGTGGGTCAGCAACGCGAAACCGCCGTTGGACAGCGCCGCCGTGACATACCGGTCGCACAGCCGGGCCAGGCCGTCGACGGAGTCCTCCCACGCGGGCAGCCGATGCCAGGTCAGCACCAGCCGCTGCCGAGCCGGTTCGTCGAACGCGTCGGCGACCCCGAACTCGGCCAGCAGTTCGTCCAGCGACTCGCGGTGCAGCGTGTCCAGGTACGCCCAGTCGCGTTCACCGTGGTTGACCCGGAGCAGTGCGGGCCGGTAGCGGTCGCGCCACGCGTCGGTGAACGCACCCGCGTCCAGTTCCGCCCTGCCCTCGGCGATCACCGCCACCTGATCGGCGACACCGCTGCGCCAGTCGACGGTCGTCCCGAAGACGTCACAGGCGACGACCCGGATCCCGCTGGGCTGAAATTCGGTCATTCCTACACGCTAGCCGTACGCGTTCGAGAGGAGCACTAGGCAAGCGCGAGGACCTGGCGCAACGTCGTCGCCAACCACTCCGCCGCCTGCTGGGGCGACTCCGGCGCCGTCAGGTGGCGGGCCGCGACGTAGAGATCCGGGCGAACCACCAGCACGCCGCCGTCGTCGATCTCGCGCAACTGGGCCCACGTTCCGTACGGGTCCTCGTGTGCCTCACCGGGACCGATGGAGACGGGCGTGATCGGCACACCGGTGGACCGGGTGAACTCGACTGCCGCGGTGAGCCAGCCGGCGCCACCGATGCCGGTGAACACGCTGAAGGTGCCGTGGCCACCGATGTCCAGAGTGGACACCCGACGGCCGTTCGTGGTGACCCACGTGTGCGGCAGCTTGGCGCCCGGCCATGTCGTCGCCTGCGCGTACAGCTCGGGATCGCGGCGGAACTCTGGCATCGGCGTTCCGTCGGCGACCACGGCGGTCGAGGCGTACCGGTGGTTGTGTTCCACACCGTGCGCGTCGAACTCGTACGCCTTGTAGGCGATGGCCTCGCGCAGCGACTGGCGGATCTTCTCGCCTGCCGGGCCGGGTGCCTTGCGCAGCGCGAGCTGCTGTTCGAGCCGGTCGACGTCCGTGGTGTCGGTGAGCTCCAGGGCGCTCAGGATGCGGCCCGTGTCGGCGATGCTCTGGTTGGCCCGTTCGACGATCTGCCGCGCGACCGGTGCCCGCTCGGCGTCGTAGGACTCCAGCAGTGCCGGACCGGCGTGGCCCGCGACGACGTGGGACAGCTTCCACGCCAGGTTGTAGGAGTCCTGGATCGACGTGTTGGAGCCCAGCCCGTTCGTCGGCGGGTGCCGGTGCACGGCGTCACCCGCGCAGAACACCCTGCCTCGGGCGATCGTGGTGGCGAAGTGGTGGTTCACCGTCCACGGCGCCGCCGAGTTGACGCGCATCTCGAAGTCGTCCGTGCCGACCAGCTTGACCGCCAGTTCGCGGACGAACTCGTCGGTGAACGTGGGTGGGCCGACCGCGACCTCGTAGCCCCACATCAGCATCCACTCGTGCCACGGTTTGATCATCCGCAGCACACCCAGACCGACGCCTTCCTTCTCCGCGCCCGGCTGCAACATCCAGTACAGGACCGACGGCCGGTGCGCGACGAACCGGGACAGGTCGGCCTCGAACACGATGCTCAGCGAGCCGGCCACCGCGCCCGGACCCTCGAAGTCCAGCCCGAGGTCGGCCGCCACCTTGCTGCGGGCGCCGTCGGCACCGATCAGGTACTTCGACCGGATCCGGTACTCGGCTCCGGTGAGGCGGTCCCGGACGGTCGTGGTGACGCCGTCGTCGTCCTGTTCGTGGTCCAGGTACTCGGTGTCGAACCGGACGTGCGCGCCGCGCTCCTGCGCCGCCTTCACCAGCACCGGCTCGGTGATCGTCTGCGGCGCGTCCAGCATCGTGCAGGGGCTCTGCAGTTCGTAGTCGGCGTGCCGCACGGTGTCCGTGCCCCACGACGGGATCCGGCCCAGCTCGTCACCGGCCAGGCTGGTGCAGAACGTCGTGTTGCCCATGTACTCCCACGGCGTCGCCTCGCGCATCAGCACGTCCTCGACACCCGTGTCGCGCATCGCCTCCATGGTGCGCTGGTTCGTGATGTGCGCCCTCGGCGTGTCGGACAGCCGGCTGTACTTGGTCACCAGCAACGTGCGCGTGCCGTGGGTGGCCAGGAACATCGCGGCGGACGCGCCCGCCGGACCCGAACCGACCACCAGCACGTCCGTCTCGGCCATGGCTGCGGCAGCGCTGCCCATTTTTCCTACCTTCGCGGCTGGATGTACGCCTGGCGGACATCTGTCCGACAGCCTCGCCGCCGTTGGTTGTCGTGTCAAGCAGCGCTGCCGGGTTTGCGTCCGGATCAGTCCGGGTGCGCTTCCAGGTGGGCGATCAGTTTGCGGGTGATGCGCGTCAGTTCCTCGCGGTCCCGTTTGGTCAGCGGGGTCAGCATGGCCTGCTCGTTGGCCATGTGGGTGGTGACCGCCTCGTCGGCGATGCGCAGCCCGAGCTCGGTCAGCTCGACGTCCAGGCTTCTGCGGTCGTTCGGGTTCGGGATGCGCTTGACCAGGCCGCGCCGCTCCAGCCGGTCCAGCCGGTTGGTCATCGTGCCGGACGTGACCAACAGTGACTCGGACAGTCGCGACGGCGACAGCCGGTACGGCGGTCCCGCGCGACGCAGGGTGAACAACACGTCACCCTCGCCGCGGTGCGCTCCGTAGGCGGCGGACAGCTCGTCGATCTTCCTGTCCATCAGCTGGGCCGTCCTGGTGACCCGCGCGACCAGCGCCATCGTGTCCAGGTCGATGTCCGGCCGGACGGCGGCCCACTGCCCGACGATCCGCTCGATGCGGTCCGGTTCGGTCATGCCCGGAGTTTAGCTCGACATCGAGTTACTTAACTCGTTGCCAAGTAGATTGATGCCAAGTAACTTTGCATCAAGCTAATCCGGAGGGGATGGACATGAAGAAGACGCTGACGATCACGCCGTCCGAGTCGGTGACGGTGCGCAGCAGCACACCGGAACTGCTGGAGATGGAAGCCACCTACGCACCGGGAGGGCGTCCGCCGCCCCGTCACTGGCATCCCAGCCAGGACGAGCACTTCGAGGTGCTGTCCGGCAGCGTCCGGGTCGTGGCGGGCGACGTGGACCGGGTGCTCACGGCGGGCGAGCAGGTCGACATCCCGCACGGCACCGTGCACCAGTTCTGGAACGAGGGCACCGAGCCGGCGACCGTGCGCTGGCTGGTCGCCGCGGCCGGCCGCAGCGAGGACTGGTTCACCAGCATCGACGCGCTGCACCGCGCCGGCCGGGTCGGCCGCGACGGGATGCCCCGCGTCCTGGCGTTCGCGGTCCTCCTCACCGAGTACCGGGACGTGTTCCGCCTGGCCACGCCCGCCGCACCGCTGGTCAGGGCCGCGCTCGCCGCGCTGGCACCACTGGGCAGGCTGCGCGGCTACCGACCGGCCACGGGTCGGCGCACCGAGCAGGCGGTCCGGGTCTAGGCGATTCCGGCGTCGATCAGTTGTTGCCAGATCACACTCTGGTCGACGACCTCGACGTCGAGTTTCTCGGCCTTGGTGAGCTTGCTGGCACCGACGTCGGCGCCGGTGATGAGGAAGTCGGTGCTGGCGGAGACGGATGACGCCGTGGTCGCGCCGGCTTTCTCGCAGAGCCGCTGGAACGTGGGGCGGGGGACCTTCTCGCCCGAACGCGGGTCGCTGATCCCGCCGGTGATCACGACGGTCCTGCCGGCCAGCGGCGCGTCGGAGGCAACGACGGGCGGGAGATCCTCCTCCCGCACGTCCAGCGAGACACCCAGTTCCCGAAGGCGTTCGATCTCGGGTCGCAACCGGGCGAGGTGCTCGGTGAGGGAGGCCGCGACCTTCGGCCCGATGTCCTCGACGGCCACCAGCCGGTCCGTGCCGGCGTCCGCGACCTCTTCCAGGGAGCCGAACCCGGCGCGGCACAGGCGCGCGGCTGTGCCGTCGGAGGCCATCGGGATGGCCAGCCCGATCAGCACGCGGCGCAGCCCGACCCGGCGGCTGGCGTCGATCGAGTCGATCATCCGCTGGGCCGAGACCTCGCCGATGCGGTCGAACTCCAACAGCCGCTCGGCGGTCAGCGTGTAGAAGTCGGACGGGTGTTCGAGGTCGCCGGTCTCGGCCAGCCGCTCGATCCACACCGGACCGATGGCCTCGATGTCCGCCGCCGCGCGGGATGCCCAGTGGATCAGGCGCCGCACGGTCTGTGCTGGGCAGGCGAGGTTGGTGCAGAACAGTTCGCGACTGTTGCCCTGCTCGGTCAGCGGTTGCCCACAGGACGGGCACTCGCTGGGCGGCACGATCTCCTGTTCCGCGCCGGTGCGTTGGGCCGGGTCCAGGACGCCCGCGACGAACGGGATCACGTCGCCGGCACGGCGGACCAGCACGGTGTCGCCGATCCTGATGCCGCGGGCGCGGATCACCTCCTGGTTGGCCAGGGTCGCGCGGGTGACGGTGGTCCCGCCGACGAACACCGGTTCCAGGTGGGCGACCGGGGCGATCTTGCCGGTCTTGCCGACGTCCCACAGCACGTCGGCCAGGACCGTGGTCTTCTCCTCGGCGGCGAACTTGAACGCCAGCGCGCCGCGGGGTGAGGCCGAGCGGGTCCCGGCGGCCGCGAACGCGTCGCGGTCGGCCAGCCGCAGCACGGCACCGTCCAGGTCGTAGTCGAGGTCGTGCCGCTGCGCCTCGATCGTCGCGATGACCGCCTGGGCGGCGGCCGGATCGGCGCAGTGACGCATGTCGGCGGCGTCGAACCCGAGCCTGGTCAGGGCGTCCTCGAGATCGGCCGCGGCACCGCCGGCAGCGTCGAGGTCGAAGGCGAAGAACCGCAGCCGCCGCTCGGCGACCGTGGCCGGATCCTTGGCCCGCAGGGTGCCCGCCGCCGCGCCGCGCGGGTTGATCAACGGCCGGTCCGGGTGGGCCACGTTGTAGGCGGCGAACGTGGAGCGCAGCATCACCGCCTCGCCCCGCACCTCGACCCGACCGGGCGCGTCGACCCGCTCCGGGACCCGGTCGACCAGGGCTTTGATCAGCGTGGTGACGTCGTCACCGGTCGTGCCGTCGCCCCGGGTGATGGCACGCACCAGCCGGCCGTCCGAGTAGACCAGCGCCAGCGACAACCCGTCGAGCTTGGGCATGACCACCACGGGCTGGCCGGGGAAGCGGTCGAAGAACGCCTCGACCTGCTCGGGCCGGGTGGCCTTCTCCAGCGACAGCATCGGCCGGGAGTGCCGGATCGGCGCGTGCAGCACGCTGGGCGCGCCCACCTGCTCCAACGGGTTCGGATCGGGCGTCCACCGCGGGTTCGCCTCGATCAGCCCACGCAGCTCGTCCTCGATCGCGTCGTACTCCGCGTCGGCCACCGACGGCGAACCCTGGTAGTACGCATCGC
Organism: Pseudonocardiaceae bacterium; assembly: GCA_036491115.1. Taxonomy (GTDB): domain Bacteria; phylum Actinomycetota; class Actinomycetes; order Mycobacteriales; family Pseudonocardiaceae; genus DATEPR01. Next base: position 58,797 of record DASXCQ010000061.1, on the reverse strand, counting down.
GCAACGCACCGATCCGGTCGGCCAGTTCCTGGATCCGTTCGCGCGCACTCACGGGCGAAACGCTACCGGGGGCATCCGACACCCGCGCGGTGATCGTTGAGGCGGTCTTCGCGTCGCGGACCTCCCGGCGGCGGCCGGCTGATGGCATGGCCACCACGAGTACCGATGCCCGCCCGGCGCGTTCGTCGGCCCGCAGATCGCTCAGGCGGTGCGGGCGGCGGGGACTCCCGGCCGGTAGACGTGGATCGTCATGCCGTCGGGGAAGGTCTTGGCCTCGACGAGGTCCAGGGGGAGCGGCTTGTTCAGGTCCCGGAACAGCGGCAGACCGTTGCCCAGCGCGACCGGCAGCGTGACGATGTGGTACTCGTCGATCAGGCCCAGCCTCGACAGGGACTGGACGAACGCGGCACCGCCGTGGGCCATGATGTCGCCGCCGGGTTCCTGCTTGAGGGCGGCGATCTCCTCGGCGAGGTCACCGCTCGCGATCCGGGAGCCGGGCCAGTCGGCCGTCGACAGGCTCGTGGAGAAGACCACTTTGGGTAGGTCGTTCATGAAGGCGGCGTACTCGTCGGTCTGGCTCGGCCAGTACCCGGCCATCTCCTCGTAGGTGACGCGGCCCATGATGTGCGTGCCGACACGGCGCAGGGCGGCGACCTTCCAGGCCTTGGTGTCCGGGTGCTCGGCCGGCAGCCCCCAGTCGCCCTCCGCGCCCGTCCCGGCGACGTAACCGTCGACCGTGACACCCATCTGCAGAACCAGTTGCCTCATCGTCGCTCCTTGCCGGCGTTTGCTGTCGCGGACAGTGTGGCCAGCCAGCGGCGACATGTCGAATATATCCGGCGAAACGTTTCGCCTCGCCGTGGCGTTTCTGGGACCGTCTGGCGATGGATTTCGGGATCGTGATGTTCAGCGGCTATCCGATCAGTCCGGCCAGGCTGGGTCGCGCGGTCGAGGAGCGCGGCTTCGACGCGTTGTTCTATCCGGAGCACACCCACATTCCGGTACACAGCAGGCGAACCGACGGATCGTCGACGGCGGGTTTCGCCCACACCTACGACCCGTTCGTCGCCCTGGGCGCTGTCGCCGCCGTGACCGAGCGGATCAAGCTGGGTACCGGCGTCTGCCTCGTCCCGGAGCGTGATCCCATCGTCACGGCGAAGGCGGTGGCCACGCTGGACCACATGTCCGGTGGACGGGTGATGTTCGGTGTCGGCGCGGGCTGGAACCGTGAGGAACTGGTCAACCACGGCACCGACCCGCGCACCCGGATGGCGGTGCTCGCCGACCGGGTGCGGGCGATCCGCACGATCTGGGCCCAGGACGAAGCCGAGTACCACGGCGAGTACGTGGACTTCGACCCGATCTGGTCGTGGCCCAAGCCGGCACGCCGCCCGGGGCCGCCCGTGTTGGTCGGCGGGAACGGCCCCGGCACGGAGGACCGCGTCCTGGAGTTCGGCGACGAATGGCTACCCCAGTGCGGCCCGCTGGCCAGTGTCGAGGAGCTGCGCACCCGCATCGCGAACCTGCGGGACCGGGCGGGCACGGCGGTGCCGGTCACATTGTTCGGCGCCGTCCCGACGATGCTGGACGAGTTCGCCGCGGCGGGGGTGAACCGCTGCCTGTTCAGCGTGCGCGGCGAAACGGAAGCGGAACTACTGTCCACACTGGACGATCTCGCCGGCCACCGGTGACAAAATCCGGGGTTCACTCCCCACCTACCGGTGGATATGCTCGGCCGAAGTGCTGGCCTGGGTGAATAGGGCGGCAGCGAACTGGGGGCACGATGAGTCCTGCGCGCAAGAGAGCCATCCTGATCGGTGGCGTCGTGCTCATGGTCGCGATCGTGGTGATCGCTGTGATTACGCTCCGTGGCGGTAGCCCCGTCTCGGCTGCGGCGTCCCAGCCATCGGACGACAACCGCGTCCCGGTGTCGTCGGGTCCCTCGGCGCCGAACCCGACGTCGGCGGCACGGCAGTACCTGCAGGCGTTGACCGCCGACCGGCTCCAGGCCGCCAGCGCGCTGACCGACAGCCCGGACGGCTCGTACGCCGTCCTGGCCGACGCCTGGGACGCCCTCCAGCCCACGACGATGCACGCCACGCCCGGCAAGGTCGGCCCGACGACCGGGAACACCGCATCAGCCACATTCACCGCCACATGGACACTCGCCGGCGGGCATGTGTGGTCCTACACCGGCACGTTCGGGATCGTCCGGACCGGCCCGAACTGGCAGGTGCACTGGACACCCGCCGTGTTGTACCCGAAGTTACAGGCCGGGCAACGGTTGGTGATCACCACCAAGGCGGTGGACCACCCGGCCGTGGTCGACCGGGACGGCCATACCCTGGTGACCGGTGGAGCCGGCGGCAGTCGCCTGGCGGACAACGACTTCTCGCTGATGCGCACGGCCCTGGTCGGCCAGGTGCCGACCACGTCGGGGGAGACCTTCGCCGTCGAACGCGTGGACGCCTCGGGCGCCGACCTGGAGACGCTGGTGGGCTCGCCCGACGGCGATGCCAAGCCCGTGCGGTCCACGCTGAGTGTCGCGACGCAGTCGGCCGCCCAGTCGGTGGTGGACACGTACGCCGGCCCGGCGGTGATCGTGGCACTGCGGCCCTCGGACGGCGGTCTGCTGGCCGCGGCGCAGAACGCGCAGAGCACGTCGTCACCGTTCACCGGCCTGTACGCGCCGGGCTCGACGTTCAAGATCGTCACGGCCACGGCCGCACTGCAGGCCGGGATCGCCACCGTGAACTCCCGGTTGGCCTGCCCGGCCACCGAGCAGATCGGCGTCCGGACCATTCACAACGAGGGCTTCGACCTGGGCGTGACCACGATGCACCACGCGTTCGCGAGATCATGCAACACCACGTTCGCGAAGTTGGCGTCGCAACTGCCCGCCGACGGGCTGTCCAGAGCGGCCAGCGAGTACGGCCTGAACGCCGACTTCGAGATCCCCGGCCTGAACACGCAGACCGGCAAGGTCGTGCCGGCGGCGAACGCCACCGAGCAGGTCGAGGACGGCATCGGCCAGGGCACCGTGCAGGTCAGCCCGTTCGGCGAGGCGCTCATGGCGGCGACCGTGGCCGCCGGCCACACGGTGGTGCCCCGGCTGTGGCAGAGCGCAGACGCCAGCACCGGGGTCGACACGGGGTACACGGCCCCGTCCGGGTCGGTGCTGACGCCGTTGCGCACGATGATGCGCGAGGTCGTCACCGACGGCACGGCCACCGGCCTGGCGAACTCCGGTTCGGTGTACGGCAAGACGGGGACCGCGCAGTTCGGTGACGACCCCGATCTGGACGCCAACGGATGGTTCGTCGGCTACCGGGGTGGCGTCGCGTTCGCCGTGTTCCTGCAGGGCGCCGGCAGTTCGACCCCTGCCGTGACACTGGCCGCGAAATTCCTGGCCAGGGTCCCGTAGCTCTGGCTACACGGTGACGGCGATGACGGTGGTGGCAAGGCCGCGGGTCACGTTCGCGGAGAAGGTGAACGAGGTCGACCGACCATCGTTCCAGTTGATCGTCTCCACCCCGGTCTCGACGATGAGTTGCGTGCAGCCCGGGTTGAGTTGGGCGGTGACGTCACGCATTCCCGCCGTGGCACCGGAGCCGATCGCCAGGCAGCTCCCGGTCGGGCTGTGCTCGCCGATGACGTTCAGATCACCGTCGTCGACGACGGTGGTCGATTGCGGGGTGTTGGTCAGGCCCGGCGAGTACGTGGTGTGGGTCCAGCCGGTGCAGCTGATGCTGCCGGCCGACGCGTTCGCCGGTGATGCCGGTAACGCGCCGCTCAGCGCCAGTCCCATCAGGACGAATGAAACAATCCGGCGCTTTCCGATCATGGTCACCTTCCCGTGGTCGCGGCGGCGCTGACCGACTACAGGCAACCAGTCCGGACGGCGTAACGGCTATCCGGCAAACGGTCGGGCCAGGTCCGGGCATACAGGTGACCGGTGTTGTTCGTCGAGCTACCGCCGGTGCGCCTGCCGCACCGCCCGGATCCCCTGATATGCGACGGTTTCCGCCGATCGACGAAGCGCTCTGGCAGCGGGTCCGCACGCCCTGACCCGACCGGGAGAAATGACCATTTTTGGGGGCTGCGCGATCGGCGCCCACTGTGCTCGCACGAGCGCGGTGACCCTTGGCACGTAACGGGTTTCGCGCCCGGCGCGATAGTCCTGGCGAGTGCGGCGGGAAGGCCGCGGTCGGGAATCACCAGGCAGGGGAGACCGCGGTGTGGGCATCCGTCACGAGGCATTTCGTTGTGGCGGCCCGCGGTATCGGCTGGGGCCGTAACTCGTTGCGCAGGCGCAGTGACCGCATCGGCTATGCCGCGCGGCTCACGGCGGTCGCACTCGCGGTCGGCGCGCTGCTGCTCGCCGTGGCGGTCGGCGGACTCGACTACCGGGCGACCATGACCACGGTCCACGCGCAGGCGGCGGTCGGCCGGCAGGTGACAGCGACGCTGACGCAGGACGCGCCGATCCTGGTGTCACTGGGCAACCGGCCGTCGACCGATCTCGTGACCGCACGGTGGACATTCGCCGGGCCGCACCACGGACTGATCGGCGCGGCCGAGGGTTCGCACGCCGGTTCCACGATGCGGATCTGGGTGGACCTGGCGGGAGACCGGATCCAGCCGCCGCTGACCGTGGCCGACGCCGAGCAGCGCGGCTGGCTGGCCGGCGCGGTGGCGTTCGCCGCAGCCCTCGCGGTGTTGTCCGGCGCACTGTGGCTCGTCGAATGGCGGCTCAACCGCGCCCGGATGCGGCGCTGGGACAGCGAATGGCGGCTCGCCAATCCTCAGTGGACGGAAAAGGCCGGCTGATCACGCCGCCTGTCACCGGGAGTCATCTCGTAACGGGACGACGTTGGCCGTCGTCCTGATATGCCCGGACGCTCCGGGGCAACCTCTGATGGGGGTTTGTCATCTGAGGGAAGGACATGTCACTGATGCGAACGAAGTTCGCGGCGAAAACCCTGGTGGCGGCGCTGATCGTGGCGGCCGCCGCGGCCGTACCGGCGACGGCTGCCACCGCGCCGGTGTCCGCCGCGCACATTGTGGCCCACTTCGATCTTGCCGCTGGCCAGCAACCGGAGAACATCACCCTCGAACCGGACGGCAGCGCCGACCTCAGCTTCACCACGGCACACGAGATCGTGCGGGTGTCCCGGACCGGCCACGTCCGCGTCCTCGCCGTGCTGCCCGCGCCCGCCGACGGCGGTGTGCACACCCCACTGGTGGGCAGCGCACGGACGTTCGGCATCGTTCGGGCGCCGGACGGCACGCTCTTCGTCCTCTACAACACCGGCACGGCCGACCTGACCGGCCTGTGGCGGTTGCGGCCCGGCAGTCACACGCCGACCCGGATCGCGGCCCTGCCCGCCGACGGCCTGGCCAACGGCATGGCGTTGGACCCGCGCACCGGCCTGGTCTACATCGCCGACTCGGTCCACGGCGTGGTCTGGCGGGTGCCGGAGACCGGCGGCACGCCGATCCCGTGGGCCAGCGGCGGCGGGCTGACGTCGAACGGCTCGTTCGGCGCGAACGGGGTGAAAGTGCACAACGGTGCCGTCTGGGTGTCGAGCAGTCAGCAGGGTCTGCTGCTGCGCATCCCGATCAGGCACTGCGGCACCGCGGGCCCGATGCGGACCACGGCGATGGTCGCGGGCATCGACGACTTCGTGTTCCCCGGCTCGGGTGACACGGTGCTCGCCGCGATCAACGGCGCCAGCGAGATCGCGCAGGTCCGGCCGAACGGCACGCAGTCCGTCGTGCTGACCCCGGCGGACGGGTTGCAGAACCCGACGTCGATGTCGGTCCGCGGCGGCACCCTCTACGTCGCCAGCGCCGCCTACTCGACCATGACCGATCCCAACCTGTTGCTGGCCCACCTGTCCCACTGATCAGTTCAGCCGGCCGGTGGCGGGCTCGCCCCGCCACCGGCCTTGCGCGCGACCAGATAGGCCTGCGGGGTCTTCTCGGGTGGTTCCGGCTGCCGTTCCAGCTGGGCCTGGATGGCCAGTCCGGCGTCGGCCATCAGGTCGGCCACGGTGTCCGGTGGCAGTCGGTAGGCGTCCGCGGTCACGTCGTGCCCGTAGGCGTGGGCGATGTGCAGCCGCTCGTCACCCACCTGGAACGCGACCGCCAGGACACCGCCCGGTCGCAGCACACGGGCGATCTCCGCGAACACCGCCGGCAACCGCTCCGGTGGCGTGTGGATGAACGAGTACCAGGCCACCGCACCGGCCAGCGACCCGTCCGCCAGGCTCAGCGCGGACATGGACCCGACCTCGAAACGCAGGTGTGGGTGTGCCGTGCGGGCCACGTCGATCATGCCCGGGGAGAGGTCCACGCCGAACGCGTCCAGTCCCCGCCCGGCCAGGTAGGTGGTGATGCGGCCCGGACCGCACCCGAGATCGGCCACCGGTCCCGCCGGGCCGACCAGTTCGGCGAACGTATCCAGCACGGCGCGATCCCACGGGCTCGCCGCGAGGGCGTCCCGCAGGATCTGCTCATAGGCGACGGCGACCGTGTCGTAGGAGGTTCGGGTCTGCGCCAGGTCCAGCGGTTCACTCACGCGGCGCACGCTACCGAGCCGGTCCGACTGGATAGAGTCGGTGCGTGGCAGGCATCGAGCACCCCGGACCGAGCCGAGGGACCAGTCATGTTGCAGGTGTGTCTGAACGGGCCGCGTACCCGGTCGGAGTGCCCGTCCCTGCCCGTGTCGCCCGGTGAACTGGCCCTGGCGGCCGCGCAGGCCGTGGCCGCGGGCGCCGAGGACATCCACCTGCACCCCAAGGATTCCGCGGGACACCATTCGCTGGAGCCGCAGGCGGTCGCGGCGGCAGTCACCGCCGTGCGCGACGCCGTCCCGGCGGGTGTGCGGATCGGCGTGACGACCGGAGCGTGGGCGGTGCCGGACGTCGAGCGGCGCGTGGCGTCGGTGCGTTCCTGGACCGTGTTGCCCGACCACGCATCGGTGGCGTGGTCAGACGGCCAGGCCGCCGGTGACCGGTAGCACCACGCCGGTCACGAACGACGCGCGATCGCTCAGCAGCCAGGCGGCCGACTCGGCGATCTCCTCCGGCTCGGCGGCCCGACCCAACGGGGTCGCGGCGACGATCCGGTCGACCACGCCGGTGTCGTGCAGGTTCCATTCCTCGACCATGTCGGTCATCGTCAGTCCGGGGGCGATCGCGTTCACCCGTATTCCGGCCGAGGCATGGGCAAGAGCCGCCGACTCGGTGATGCTGTTGACGGCGCGCTTGGCCGCCGCGTACGCGGGGAGGGCCGGATTGCCGCGCAGGCTGCCCACGCTGCTGGTGTTGACGATCGCGCCACCACCTGTCCGCGTCATGGCCGTCACCTCGGCGGACACGGCGTAGAAGATGCCCTTGAGGTTGACCCGCATGACCAGGTCGAAGTCGTCCTCGGGAAAGGCCGCGACGGGATGCGGCGGCACGCCCACCCCGGCGTTGTTGAACGCGACGTCCAGCCGCCCGTGCCGTTCGACCACGGTGGCCACGGCCCGCGCACTGCCCGCCACGTCACCGAGATCGGCGACCACGTAGGAGGCACCGGGGATGTCGGCCGCGACGGCCCGCAACGCGCTCTCGGTGCGGGCGACCAGCACGACGGTCGCACCCTCGCGGGCGAACACGCGTGCCGCGGCGGCCCCGATGCCTCGGCTGGCCCCGGTCACCAGAGCGATCTTGTCGGAGAGGATTCCCATGCCCCGACCCTGCGTCGCCGGCCCGTTCCGTGACAGGCCCCACCAATACCTGGCTGATCCGCATCGGCACGGTCATCCTGGATGAGTGGACAAGCACGAACTCGGCCGGTTCCTGCGGCGGCACCGCGAGCGGCTGAGCCCGGCGACCGTGGGCCTGCCAGCCGGCGGGCCCCGCCGCACGCCGGGTCTGCGCCGCGAGGAAGTGGCCCAGCTGGCGCACATCTCCGCGCAGTACTACACCCGGCTGGAGCAGGCCAGGGGCCCGCATCCGTCGCGGCACGTGCTCGCCGCGATCGGCAGGGCGCTGCGCCTCAATGACAGCGAACGCGCGCTGCTCTACACCCTGGCCGGTCAGCAGGCCGAGCCACCGGGCCCGTCCGCGGATGTCCCGGACCGGGTGCTCGACCTGATCGAGCGGCTGCCGGACACCGCGGCGATCGTGCTGGACGCGAAATACGACGTGCTCGCCTGGAATCCGCTCGCCGCTGCCCTGCTGGAGGACTTCTCGGCCCAGCCGCGCCGGGACCGCAACCTGATCCGCCGGTACTTCCTGCACCCGGACCCGCGGCGCCGCACCTTCGGTATCATCGGCAGCGGCGACTTCGGCCGGTTCGCCGCCGGGCATCTGCGGGCGGCGGTCGCGCGGTATCCGGACGACCGCGCCACCCGGACACTCGTCCGCGAACTCCTGCGCGACAGCCCCGAGTTCGCCACGCTGTGGGCCGACGCCACCGTGTCCGACGAGCGGCATCTGCTGAAGACGATCAACCACCCGCAGGTCGGCCCGATCGCGCTGACCTGCGACATCCTCACGGTGCCCGAGCACGACCAGCATGTCGTGCTGTTCACGGCGGAACCGGGCACGCCGGCCCACGACGCCCTGCGGCTGCTGTCGGTGGTCGGGCTCCAGCGGATGAGCGCTGAGCAGGACGAGACACGGGGATGAACCGAGGCTGAACGCGCCCGGTCCGCATTGACGCGCCCACCGCGGTTCGTGAGGGTGGACACACCTGCCAGGGCATTATCTCAGACAAGGTGTGAAATGGACATACGCCGACGAATCGCGATCGGCCTCGCCACAGTAGTGGCGATGGTCGGTGGCCTGGTCACGATCGGGACGACGGGAGCCGGAGCAGCGCCGGCACCGGACCACCAGCAACGGACGGTCCACCCCGTGGTCCTGTACAGCTCCGACGGCATGCGCCCGGACCTCATGCAGCGCTACGCCGCCCAGGGCGTCCTGCCGACGTACGCGGCGCTGATGCGCTCCGGCGCGACCGGCGACAACGGCCTCACCCAGGGCTTCCCGCCCAACACCGGACAGGGCTGGTACACGCTGGCCACCGGTGCCTACCCCGGTGTGCACGGCAGCACCAACAACACGTTCTTCGACACCCGGCAGCCGTTCACGTCGTCCACGTCGTTCTCCGCGGCCGGCGTGCTGCAGGCGCAGTCGGTCGCGTCGTCGGCCGAGCTGGCCGGCAAGAAGGTCGCCCAGATCGAGTGGACCGGCGGTCTGAACGCCAACATCAACGGCCCGACCGTCGACTTCTCGACGTTCTTCTCCAACCGTGGCGTGCTGGACTTCCCTGCGGACTCCACGAAGCAGGCATCGGCCACCCAGTTCGGCCTGTCCTACCAGGTCGCGGCGTTCACCCCGGCGACCGGCTGGACCAACGTGCCGGCCGGCGTCGGCCTGCCGGCGAAGCAGTCGGTGCTCACCGTGCCGACGTCGTTCGCCAGCCAGAACCCCGACCGGACCTACGACCTGTACGTCTACGCGAGTGGCCGCCACGGCTACGACCGGGTCGTCATGGTGCCGACGGCGGCGGCGAAGGACGGTGCCCGGGCAGCGGCCCAGCTCGTCCCGCGCACCTACAGCCCGATCAAGCTGAAGGGCGACGACGACCTGATCGGCCCGGCCGCCGGTGAGAGCGCCGGTTTCTACGCCGACGTCACGGATCTGGCTCCCGACCTGTCGAAGTTCCAGCTCTACTTCACGTCGGTCACCCGGCCCAACGCGCACTGTGCCACCGCTGCCTGTGCGGCGCTCCCGGCCGGTGCACCCGGTGAGGACCACCTGGCCAAGTTCATCTCCGACAACCTGCCCCCGGCGATCTTCGGCGACTTCGCGCCGGAGGAGGCCGGTCTGATCGACGAGGACACGTGGTTCGACCAGACGGTCGGCCTCAACCAGGCGTACGACCTGGCCGTGTACCGGTACGTCCTGAAGACGCTCCAGCCGGACACGAACGTGCTGCTGGCCGGCACCGACGAGACCGACGAGGTGAGCCACCAGATCCTCGGCCTGCTCACCCCGACCGCGCCGGACAACAGCCCCAACCCGTTCTTCGACCGCAAGGCGGGCACCGGCCCGCGCGACCACCGGCTGGCCCAGCGCGAGGGTTACGTGCGCGGCGCGTACGAGGCCGCCGACGCCCGGTTGGCGTTCGTCCGGTCCGCGTTACCCGGCTCCGACGTGCTCGCGTCCAGTGACCACGGCTTCGCGCCGCAGTGGGACGCGGTCGACGCGCCGCTCGTGCTCAAGCAACTCGGCCTGCAGGACGTCGAGCAGACCGGCAACTGCCGGCCGGCGGCGGCCAGCGCACCCGGTGCCACGATCGCCAAGGCCTGCTGGGCAGGCGCCACCGCGCAGATCTACCTCAACCTCAAGGGCCGCGACCCGGACGGCGTGCTCGATCCGGCCGACTACCAGGCGACGGTCGACAAGATCGTGGCCGCCTACCGCGGCCTGAAGGACCCGGCGACCGGCAAGTCGGTGGTGGAGAAGGTGCTGACCAAGGCGCAGCTCGCCGACGTCGACGGCAGCGACTCGCTCAACCCGACCCGCTCGGGCGATGTCGTCGTGGTGACCAAGGTGCCGTACGAGTTCGACGGCAACACGGTCGGCACGCTGGTCGCGCCGTCGCTGTTCTTCGGCCAGCACGGCTATCTGCCCGACGACGTGGACCTCAAGCACAACATCAACATGCACGCGACGTTCGTCGCCGGTGGCCCGGACATCGTGCACGCGCGCTCGGTACGCGGCGTCACCGCCGTCGACCTGGCGCCGACCCTGGCCGTGCTGGGCGGGTTCAACCCGCCGTTGCAGACCCAGGGCCACGTGCTCACGTCGATCCTGCACGACGGCAACCGGTTCGCCACCGGGCAACTGCTCGCCATCAACGACGTGCACGGCAACCTGGCCGACGACGGGCTCACCTACACCGACCCGTACACCGGCGTGCGGGACGTGGCAGGCGGCCTGGCCACGCTGACCACGGACCTCAAGCAGGCCAAGGCGACCGACCCGCGCGACACGGTCACGGTCGAGGCGGGCGACATGGTGGGCGCCAGCCCGCCGGCGTCCGGCCTGCTGCGGGACAAGCCGGTGCTGGACGCGGCCAACGCGATGGGCATCGACGTCGGCATCCTGGGCAACCACGAGTTCGACCAGGGCGTCCCGGAGATGCTCCGGCAGGTCGACGGTGGCCAGTCCACTGTAGACCCGTCGATCACCTTCAACAAGCTGGACTTCCCCATCGCGAACGCCAACGTGATCAGTGACGCGACGGGCAAGCCGCTGTTCCAGCCGTTCGTGATCAAGCAGGTCGGTGGGGTGCCGGTGGCGTTCATCGGCGCGACCACGGTCACCACGCCGACGATCGTGACCACCGGCGGCACGACCGGTGTGCACTTCACCGACGAGGCCACCGCGATCAACGGTGTCGTGGCCAGCCTGCGGCACCAGGGAATCCGCGCCTTCGTGGCGGTCGTGCACGAGGGTGGCGGCCAGGCGAGTTTCCCGGTCGGCACGGTCGACGGGCGGATCAACGACATCGCCGCCCACCTCGACCCGGCCGTGTCCGTGCTGATCAGCGGCCACACGCACACCGTGGTCGACACCAGGGTGAACAACACCCTGGTGGTGCAGGCGTCGTCGTTCGGGCGCGCGTTCGACGACGTACACCTGCTGCTCGACCAGCGGAGCCGGACGATCGCCGCGACCTGGGCGTCGATCCAACCGGTGTGGGAGAACACGATCCCGCTGTCCACCGACCCGGCGGCACCCGCGATCCCGCAGGACCCGAAGGTGAAGGCGATAGTGGACGCCGCGGTGACCGCGACCAACCCGATCACCCAGGAGCTCGTCAACACGGCGGCGGCCGACGTGCCGTCGCAGTCCGACGGCGGCGCCACGCCGGCCGGTGAGTCGCCGGCGGGTGACCTCATCGCCGACGCCCAGCGGACCTTCGCCCACACGCAGCTGGCGTTCGTCAACACGGGCAGCGTGCGGGCGGGACTGCACGCCGGTCCGGTCACCTTCGGCGACCTGTTCACCATGCAGCCCTTCCAGGACGACGTGGTGGACACGTTCACGCTGACCGGCACGCAGGTCTGGGCACTGCTCAACCAGCAGCTGGCGGCCGGTACCGGTGGCATCATGCAGGTCTCCGGCCTGCACTTCACCTACACCGGCAAGCAGGGTGCCGGCTCCATCACCGGGGTCTGGCTCGGCGCCGCCGGGAACGACTCGACACCGATCCCGAACGACGCCGGCCAGACCTACACGGGTACGGCCAACTCGTTCATGATCGGCGGCGGTGACGGGTTCACCGTGCTGGAAGGTGCGGGCGACATCGTCCAGACGCCCGACGCCGAACTGGTGCCGCTCGTGGCCTACGTCGGCACGCTGCCCAACCCGTTCACGTACCAGACGGACGGGCGTATCGCGATCGGCTGACCGGCTCGTGCGTGGCGGGGCGTCGGACCCCGCCACGCACGGCGGTCAGCCCCTGGCCCGGCCGAGCAGTTCGGCGATCGCGCGGAAGCTCATGCCGGTGGTGGCCGCTGCCAGGTCGCCATTGACCAGCGCTTCGGTGGCCTGCCGCAGCGCGGCCACGGAGTGGGCGTAGAGCGACGAACCGAGGCTGATCCGCCTGACGCCCGCCTGCTGCAGTTCGGCGACCGTGACGACGCCGTCCGCCGGCGACACGACGACGTTGACCGGTTTCGGCGCGACGGCACCGACGATGGCGCGCACCGCGGCCATGTCCGGCGGGAGCGGGGCGTACAGCACGTCGGCGCCCACCTCGGCGAACGCGGTCAGCCTGCGGATCGTGTCGTCGAGATCGGGCCGGCCCTGGAGGAAGTTGTCGGTGCGGCCGGTCACCACGATGCGCTGCCGCGCCGCCGCCACCGCGTGCCGCACCCGGCTCACGGCGTCGTCGAACTCCCGAATCGGCTGGGCCGGGTCGCCCGTGGTGTCCTCGATGCCGATCCCGGCCATGCCCGCCTCGACCGCGGCCTCGACGGTCCCGGCGACGTCGTGCGGGGTGTCGCCGTAACCGTCCTCGAAGTCGCCGTTGACCGGCAGACCGGTCAACCGGACGAACAGCCGCGCGTGGTCGAGATGTTCCTCGCGGCTCACGGCGTGCCGGCCGTCCAGCCGTCCCAGCGACGCGGCGAATGCCGCGGACGAGGTCGCGATCGCCTCGAACCCGGCGTCGGCCAGCATCAGTGCCGAGAGCCCGTCCCAGGCGTTGGGCATCACCACGCCGCCCTCCCGGGTGTGCAGCGCGAGGAACCTCTCGTAGATCTCCGATCCGGACATACACTTCCCTTCGCACGATCACGTACGTGTCGGTGTACAGGACACGGCGGACAGTTCCGTCCGCCGCTCACGGACGGGGAATGTTGCGCACGTTGAGCCGGGCGATGTCGAGCAGTTCGCCGACGCCGCCGGTGAGCACCATCTTCCCGACCGTCAGCGCGAAACCGCGCGCGTCCTCGGCCCGGATGTGGGACGGCACTTCGAGTGCGTCGGCCGTGGTGACCACGTCGAGCAGAGCGGGGCCGTCGTGGGAGAACACGTCGGCGGCCGCGGATTCCAGGTCGCCCGGTTCGGTGACCCGGCGGGTGTGGAAGCCGGCTGCCGCCGCGATGGCGGCGTAGTCGACCTGGTCGTGGTCGGTCTCGAAGGGCGGGTCGCCCGCGGCCATCATCTCCAGTCGCACCATGCCGAGGCTGGAGTTGTTGAACACCACCACTTTCACCGGCAGGTGATGAGTCTTGGCGGTGAGCAGCTCACCGAGCAGCATCGCCAGCCCACCGTCGCCGGAGAGCGAGACGACCTGGCGGTCCGGATGCGACACCTGGGCCCCGATCGCCATCGGCAGCGCGTTGGCCATCGAGCCGTGCACCCACGAACCCAGCAGGCGGCGGGACCCGTTCGGCATGATGTAGCGGGCGGTCCACGTACAGCACATTCCGGTGTCCGCGGTGAAGATCGCGTCCGGCGCGGCGAGTCTGTCCACCACGGCGGCGAGATGTTCGGGATGGATCGGCGAGTGCTTGCTGATGTGGGTGCTGTAGGTCCGCACGCTGTGTTCCAGGGCGCGTTCGTGCTGGCGCAGCATGTGGTCGAGATACGCACGGTCGGACCGTGGCGCCACCTTGGGCAGCAGTGCCCGCAGCGTGAGGTGGAGATCGGCGGCGATGCCCTGGCTGATCGGTACCCGGCGGCCGAGCCGGCCTGGGTCGATGTCGATCTGGACGTTGTCGCGGGTGGGCAGGAAGTCGTCGTACGGGAAGTCGGTGCCCAGGAACAGGACGAGATCGGCGTCGTGCAGGGCGTCGTAGCAGGCGCCGTAGCCGAGCAGGCCGATCATGCCGACGTCGAACGGGTTGTCGTACTGGATGATCTCCTTGCCGCGCAGGCTGTGCCCGATCGGCGCGTTGAGCAGTCGCGCCAGTTCGAGCACCTCGGCACGGGCGTCGGCGCACCCGATGCCGGCGAAGATCGCGATCTTGCCGGCGGTGTTGACGCGTTCCGCCAGTTCGAGCACGTCCTGCTCGGTGGGCGCCGGCCGGGGCCGTGCCGACACGGTGACGCTCGCCGGCACGGACGTCCCGGAGTGCTCGGTGAGAATGTCGCCGGGCAGCACCAGCACGCCCGCGCCCTGCCTGCCGACCGCGTGCTGGATCGCCGAGCGGGTGAGCCGGACGACCTGGTTCGGGTGGGCCACCGTTTCGCAGTAGTGACTGGCCTGTGCGAACAACGCCTCGGGCTTGGTCTCCTGGAAGTAGCCGGTGCCGATCTGCCGGCTCGGGATGTGCGAGGCGAGCGCGAGTACCGGTGCGCCCGACCGGTGGGCGTCCATCACGCCCTGGATGAGGTGGGTGTTGCCGGGTCCGCAGCTGCCCGCGCACACGGCGAGCCGGCCGGTCAGCTGCGCTTCCGCCGAGGCGGCGAACGCGCCCGCTTCCTCGTTGTGCACGTGGATCCAGTCGATGCCGCCGCGGGCCGCACCGCCGCTGCGCCGGACGGCGTCGCTGAACGCGTTGAGGCTGTCGCCCACCAGGCCGTAGATCCGGCGGACACCCGCCGCGACCAACACGTCGAGCAGGTCGTCCGCGACTCGTCTCATGAACCTGTCTCCTCGGTCGTCGAGGCGGTGGGCGCCGGTTCAGCATGTCACCCTGGGCGGATGACCGGGATCGATGTCCGTCCGGCCGGGTCGGACGATGCGAGCTACATCCATGGCACGTTGGCGGACGGTTTCGGCGACACCGTCGTCGTCGGGCACGGCGAGATGATCGACGCGGCCGCGCAGCCGACCCTGGTCGCCTGGCGGGGCGACGAACGCGTCGGGTTGCTGACGTACCGGAGCCATCCCGACCAGACCGCGTGCGAGATCGTGACGATCAACACCACGACGCCCGGCATCGGCGCCGGTGCGGCGCTGATCGACGCCGTGCGCGAGCGGGCCCGCCGCTCCGGTGCCGTACGCCTGTGGCTGGTCACCACCAACGACAACACCCACGCGCTGCGCTTCTACCAGCGCAACGGCTTCGACCTGACCGCCCTGTCCTACGACGCGGTGACCCTGGCGCGAGCACTGAAGCCGTCCATTCCGGAGGTCCTGGACGGGATCGCGCTGCGCCACGAACTCGTGCTGGAACGGCGACCCTAGGCGTCCGTCGGGAAGATCATGCAGCTGCTCGTGCCGTGGGCGAGCAGGCGATCGGCAGCGTCACGGAGCTCGCCCTCGGCCAGGGCGGTGCGGCGGCCCTTGTTGATGACGCGGCCGATGGCGCGGACCGGGCCGGTGTCCGCGGTGAGCGGGCGCAGGTACTTCACGGACAGGTCGAGGCTGGTGTAGGCGGTGCCGGCGGGCAGCATGGTGTGCACGGCGCAGCCGGTGACCGTGTCGAGCAGGGTGGCCGCGACGCCGCCGTGCACGACGCCGATCGGGTTGTACAGGTGCTCGCCGGGCGTGACGGTGAAGACCGCCCGCCCCGCCTCGACCTCGGCGATCTCGAAACCGAGGGTGACCGCGATCGGTGGTGGCGGCAGTTCGCCGCGCACCAGCGCGGTCAGGAAGTCCAGCCCGCTGCGGCCGCGGCCGGCCTCGGCCAGGGCGAACGGGTCCGACCAGGAGTATTCGCGGCTGCGGTCCATGCCCGGCACGCTACCGCTGACTGAGTTGGAATAGCAAACTCACCCGATGGGCACGGTCAGCCCGGTGAGCCGTTCCGACTCGGCCCACAACTCCTTCGCGGCAACGGCATCGCGGGTGTGCGCACGGGCGGTGGACCGTCCGGGGCGGCCGGTCACCTCCTGCCGACCGCCGGGACCCCAGTAGTCGCCGCCCTGCACGCCCGCTGCGGCCGCCGCGTGCACCAGCGGCCATGCTCCCGCGTCCTTGCCCTGGCAGATCCACCCCCGTGCCACCCGCGCGCCCACCCGCAACACGGCCGAGGGCCGGTCGAGGTCGGGTCGTGCCGGACTCAGCGAGTCGAGGGCGAAACCGGGATGGGCGGCGACCGCCGTGAGCTGTCGGCCGGCCTCGCGGGCGCGCCGGTCCAGCTCGAACGCGAACATCATCACGGCCGACTTGGTGCGGCCGTACTGGCGGAACGAACGGAAGTGCCGCTCCGCCTGGAGATCATCCACGTCGATCGGGGACCAGCGGTGCGCGAGGCTGCCCACCGCCACGATCCGGGCTCCGGGCCGCAGTGCCGGCAGCACCTGCGCGGTCAGCGCGAAGTGCCCGAGGTGGTTGACGCCCATCATCCACTCGAAGCCGTCCTTCGTCGTCCGGCGCCGGGACGTGCCCGTGTTGCCCGCGTTGCACAGCAGTACGTCGATGCCGCCCAGCGACCGCAGCGACTCCGCCGCGGCGGCGACGCTGCCGAGATCGGCGAGGTCGAGCCGCACCACGTCCAGTTCCGCCGCCGGGTGCAGTGCGCGCACCGCCTGCATGGCGGCCGATGCGCGGTCGGGATTCCGGCACGCCAGCACGACTCGGGCTCCCGCGGCGGCGAGTTGCTCGGCGCCGAAGCGGCCGATCCCGGCGTTGGCGCCGGTGACGACGACGGTCCGGCCGGTCAGGTCGGGCAACGGGTCGAGGGTCATGCGGTCATCTTCCGGCACCGCCTCAGGTGTCGAGCAGCCGCCACGTGGTCAGGGCGAGTGCTGCCCGGATCGGCAGGTCGGCGAACCCGAGGAGCCACAGTGCCGACCGAGTCTCGCTATCTACCGCCCATCGGTATATGTTGCCCAGGTGACCATCCAGGAGCCGACGTTCCTGATCCTGACCGCGCTGGCCGACCGGTCCCAGCACGGTTACGGGATCATGACCGACGTCGACACGATCTCCGAGGGACGGGTACGGCTGCGCGCCGGCACCCTCTACGCGGCACTGGACCGGCTGAGCGGCCAGGGCCTGGTGACCGCCGACCGGGAAGAGGTCGTCGAGGGCAGGCTGCGCCGCTACTACCGGCTCACCCCGGCAGGCGTGGCGATACTGCGGGACGAGTCGGCGCGGCTGCGGTCCTTGGCCGATGTGGCCGCCCAACGACTGAACCCGGCGGGAGGGACCGCGTGACCGACCCGCACCGGCTCGTCCGGACGCTACTGGCGCTGTACCCGAAGGACTACCGAGCCCGCTACGGCACGGAAATGCTGGCGGTGTCCCGAGAACGAGCCGGGCAGCGGCGGTGGCCGGGCCTCGCGGACGTGGCCGACCTGCTCGGTGGCGCGGCACGGGTGCGGCTGACCCGGATGCGCGCGACCGGCCGGGACGACCGGATGCGGGACGGCCTGGCGGTGGTCGGCGTCGTAGCGCCGGTGGTGCTGCTGGCCGGACTGGCCGACCAGTTGCACGAGGCGGCGTGGTTCCTCTGGTACGGCGGGCTGACCGAGTTGTCCGGCGAGTCGGTGCGCCAGGCGATCGAGTCGGCGCCGGTGTGGTTGGCGTGGCTCGTGGTCGCCGGGTGCGCGGTGGCGGGCTGGCGGCGTGGAGCCGCTGTGGTGGCGTGGCTGGCGATGGCGGCCATGGTCGTAGGGTTGGCCCTGCGCCTGGTGCCCGCCACGGTGGCCGTGGGTGGTTGGTTGTCGCTGGGCCTGGTCGCTGCCGTCGCGTTGACCGTCGCGCCCCGGTCGGGATGGTCCGTGGTCGGCGGTCCGCGACTGTCCGGTGTGGCCGGTGGGGTGCTGCTGGTGTTGGTGGCGCGGCTGTTGGGCCACCACTGGTGGATGACCGATCCGGTGGCGTGGTTGGTGTTGGGCACGGCCGTGGTCGCGGCGTGCCGGCCTCGAACGGTGGCCGGGCGGCGGGCGCTGCTGGTGTTGGTGGCGCCCGCGGTGTCCGCGGCGGCCGGCTACCTCGCGTTCCAGGTGCCCCTGCCGGTCGGGTTGTACCTGTTGCCGTGGCCGCTGGCGGCGGTGTTGGTCCAGGGCGTCCCGCTGGTCGTGGCCGCGGTGGTGCTGGCGCTGCGGCCGCCCGCGGACGGTCTGGTAGACGTGAACACATGACCGATCTCATCGACCTGGCCGGCAGGACGGTCATCGTCACCGGTGCCTCGTCCGGGATCGGCGCGTCCACCGCGCGCCTGCTGTACGCGGCCGGGGCCCATCCGGTACTCGCCGCGCGCCGGGCCGACCGACTGGGCGCGCTGAGTGACGAACTCGGCGGTGCGCTGGCGGTGCCCACCGACGTCACCGATCCCACGCAGGTCGGCGATCTGGTGGCGGCCACCCTCGACCGGCACCGACGCATCGACGGGCTGGTCAACAATGCCGGCGCCAGCCTCGGCGGGCCGCTGGACCAGGTCGATCCTGCCGAGTTCGGCGAGATCCTGCGGCTCAACGTGGTCGGCCTGCTGGCGATGACCCAGGCGGTGCTGCCGGCCATGCGGGCGCGGGGTTTCGGCCGGATCGTGAACATCAGCTCCGGCAGCACCCGGCGAACCGCCGTCGGCCTGGGTGCGTACGCGGCCTCGAAGACGGCGGTCAACATGCTCAGCGCCGTCATGACCCGGGAACTGGCCGGCGATGGCATCGCGGTGTCACTGCTGCTGCCCTCGATCACCGCGACCGAGTTCGCCAACGGCCTGTTCACCCTCGGCGCGTCACCCCGGCCGGGCGTGGTGGTGCACAGCCCGGACTACGCGGCCGGTGCGGTGCTGCGACTGCTGCGCACCGGCGAGGAGTCGTTCGACATCCCGCACGGCCCGGAACAACCCGACCTGGCCCGCGTGCCCGACTGATCGGTCAGGTGCTGAGGACCGTAGGCCGATAGTCCGGGGAGAGCTGGACAGTCTCGACAACGCTGAACCCGCACCCGCGGTAGAAGTCGACGGCCCGGACCTCGGCGACCACCCACAGCCGAGCGATCCCCGCCTCGGCCGCCCACTCGGCAAGCCGAGCCATCAGCGCAGTGCCCACCCCGCGGCCCCGGAGGTCGGTGCGCACGATCATGCCCACCACCCACGGGCCCCGATCCGCGAGTTCGGCATGTTCGCGCGGCACGAGTCCCACGCCCCCAACGACGTCGCCGCCCAGAATCGCGGCGAAAGTGACGGGCAACCCGGAACCACCGGACTCGGCACGTGTCGTGTCGATCCACCATGCCACGCCTTCGCGACCGGGGTGGCCACCCCATTCGCTCCACCGGAGGCGGGCCAGCGGGACCAGCAGGTCTTCGCGGTCGGCCAGTCGTTCCACGGTGACCGTCATGGGGACACGGTATGCGGTAGCGAACGCCGCTCGCGAGCCGATTCAGCCCAGGTCGGGCTCGGCCAGCGTCGGCATCGTAGTGACGACGCTCGTGATCCGCTCCCGGCACGTGGCGAAATCGGTCACCGCGCGACGCAGCTGCTGGTACATCGGATCCGAGGCGGCCCGCGGTGACGGCTCGACCCGTTCGTGCGGGAACTGCGAGCGGGCCAGCAGCACCAGCGTGTCCACCTTCGCCAGTTCGGCCGTCATCCGCTCCTGGAGCGCGACCAACCGGTCCGCCGCGGCGGACCGGTAGGTCAGCGCGATCGCCTCGCCGGATTCGTGCACGCACTCCGCGCAGGCGTCGGCCATCCGCTGCCACACGTCCTCCGGTCCGCCGCCGCGCTCGGCCATCCCGTGCGTCGACCGGTGCGCCCTGTGTCCGGCCACCGGACCAACCTTCCGGCAAGGCACCTACGTTCGCCTACCTGGCGACACCGGCCTGGTGCACGCGATCGCCGACGACATGGCCGAGTGGGTCACGGCGCCCGGATTCGCCCTCTACCCGGACACCCGGCGAGGGCTACGCGACCCTGGTAGGCACCCACCCTGACCCCTTGGACGTGCCGCGTCTCTTGTGGACGGTGTCGACCTGGCCGTGTACCCGCTGCCCGCACGTGGTAGCCACTACCCATGGGTGTCGTTTTCGTGTTGGTGGGCGGCTGGCCGGGGTCGGGCAAGACCACGGTGGCGGCCGCGCTCGGGCCGCAGTTGGGGTTGCCGGTGCTGGCGAAGGACGAGGTCAAGGAGGCGCTGGCCGAGGGGCTCGGGCGGCCGGCCACGGTGACCGAGTCGAAGCGGCTGGGCCGAGCGGCCGTGTTGGCCATCCTGCGGGTGGCGCGCCGGTGTCCCGGTGCGGTGCTGGACAGCACGTGGTTCGACTACAGCAAGCCCCTCGTGACGACCTTGCCCGGCACGGTCGTGGAGGTGCGCTGCACCGTGTCCGTGGACCTGGCACGGTCGCGCTACTATGCCAGAGCCACCCACCGGCACGCCGCCCACATCGACCTGGAACGCACCGAAGCCGACCTGTGGGGCGAACCGGTGCTCCCGTTGGGAGCCGGCCCGCTGGTCGAGGTGGACACGACGGTCCCACCGGACATCCCGGCCGTAGCAGCCGAAATCCTCCGGGTGGCCCGACGTTGACCATGCCGCGCAGGCCACGCCCAGCTGAGTCTGGTGTGGATAGTCAGCGGTTGAGCGGTTGACGCGCCACCTGCCAGGCGAAGCCGTCCGGGTCGGTGAAGGCTCCGGCGTCGCCGTCGATGGTGATCCGGTGCGAACCGGAGCCGTCGGGGGAGACGCCCGCGTCCTTGGCGAGCGCTCGGTGTCCGTACAGGGCCAGCGTGACCGGGCTGTCCGGCGTGGCGAACTCGACGTACTTGCGGCCGAAGCCGCGCGCGACCGCCAGGCCGTGCTCGACGTAGCACCGCTTGCTCGCGACCATGTCGTCGACTCCCAGCAGGAGCACGATCTTCTCGATCTCCTTGGTGGCCGGCCCGGTGTTCTTCTTGCTCGACGTCGCGACCTTCCAGATCGCGCCGTCCGGCGCCCGGACGACACCGCCGTAGCCCCAGAAGGACTTCGCGGCCGGCTTCAGCGTCGTCGCGCCCGCGTCGAGGGCGGCGTTGATCAGGTTGTCGGCTGTGGACGGTTGGGACACGGTCAGGGACAGGGTGTAGCCGCGGAAGCCGGTCGTCGGCGCGTCGGACACCCGCACGTTGACCTGGCCGCCCAGGCCGAACGCGGTGCGGTAGAAGTCGGCTGCGGCGTTGGCGTCTGTCACGTCGAGGGTGACGGAGTTGATGAATGTCATGCCGGCAACGCTAGGTGCGGTCGGTCGGGCGGTGCTTCTTGATTCCTGATCGGTTGGTCAGGCTGGTCCGTCGAGGTCGGTCGCGCGGCTGACCTGCTCCCATCGCCTCAGGTCGCCACGCACCTGTTCCTGGTGGGCACCGATGGCGTCGACGGCGTCGTTGCCCAGGGCCAGCCGGAGTGGAGGCTCGGGGCTGTTCAGGACCTCCAGGATGGCCAGAGCCGCCTTGCGGGGGTCACCCGGCTGGGTGCCGTCCATGTTCTCCACCGCGGCGCGGGTCGCCGCGGTCGACACCTCGTATGCGTCGATGGTCCGCGACCGGTGCATGCGTTGACCACCGAACTCGGTCCGGAAGGCACCGGGTTCCACGATCAACACCCGGACGCCGAACGGCGCCACCTCCGCCGCCAACGCCTCGGAGATGCCTTCCAGCGCGAACTTCCCCGCGCAGTACGCTCCGTAACCCGGCATGCTCAGCTGGCCACCCATCGAGCTGATCTGGACGATCGCTCCGGAGCCCTGGGCGCGCAGGTGCGGCAGCGCGGCCTTGGTCACCGCGACGGCGCCGAAGAACATGACGTCCAGCAACGCCCGCAGGTCCCCGAGGTCGAGTTCCTCGACGGCGCCGACGCTGCCGTTGCCCGCGTTGTTGACCACCACGTCGATCCGGCCGAACTCGTCGATGGTCCGCGCGACCGCGTCGGCCACCTGCCGCTCGTCGGTGACGTCCAGCGGCGCCGTCCGCACCCGCCCGTCGCCCGCGTCGACCAGATCGGCGAGCCGGTCCGGTTGGCGCGCCGTGGCCATGACCCGGTCGCCCGCCGCCACGGCCGCCAGCGCCAGCTCTCGCCCGAAGCCGGACGAACAACCGGTGATCAACCACACCCGGTCAGACATTCACCCTGTCTATCACGGCCTACTCGGCACCGCAGCCGACTTGATCCGCGTTCCGGCGGTGAGGGGAAGCTGGATCGGGCCGCGGATCGTGGTGGCGTTGCGGCGTCGCACCGGTCCGGCGCGGTGCAGTCCGGGCAGGCGTTCGGCGAGCGTCTGGAACGCGATGATCAGTTCCAGGCGGGCCAACGGTTGCCCGACGCAGTAATGGATGCCGCTGGAGAAGGCCAGGTGGTTCTGGCCGGGGTCACGGGTGATGTCGAAGGTGTTGGGGCGGTCGTACGCCTCGGGATCCCGGTTCGCCGCACCGATCAGGGTCACCACGAACTGGTCCTTCCGCACCGGCTTGCCGTCCAACTCGAACGGTTCCAGCGCGAACCGGCCGGTCCGCTGCACCGGCGGGTCGTACCGCAGCACTTCCTCGACCGCCTTGGGTGCCATCGTCTCGGGGTCGGCGCACAGCGCCTCCCACTGGTCGGGGTGGTCCAGCAGTGCGAGGACACCGTTGCCGATCGCGTTGACCGTGGTCTCGAACCCGGCGATCAACAGCAGCACGCACATCGGGACCATCTCGGCCGACTTGATCTGGTCGCCCTCCGCGGCGACCAGGCGGCTGACGATGTCGTCGGTCGGTTCCCTGCGGCGCAGTGCGAGCAGGTTCTCGAACAACTCCCGCAGCCTGCCGTCACTGCGCTGGAGTTCGGCGGCCTGCCGCAGTGACCGGATGCCGTCCAGGGCGCTGCCGATCACCGCGCCGTCGTGGGCGAACGCCGTGGAGTCCGCGTCCGGGATGCCCAGCAGGTCGGCGATGACGGCGATCGGCAGTGGCGCGGCGAACGTGGACACCAGGTCGAACCGGCCGGCCGCGATGGCGCGGTCGGCCAGGTCGCCCACGGTGCGTTCGATCCGGTCGCGGTAGCCGGCGATCACCTTGGGGTGCAGCGCGGGGAGTGCCAGGCGACGCAGCCGGGTGTGGTCGGGCGGGTTCATGTCCAGCATCGACATGTCGCCGACACCCTCGTCGGCGGCGCGTTCGGTGTCCACCGGTCGCACGCCGAAGGCGCGGTCCCGCAGCACGGTCTCGCACACCCGGTGGCTGGTGGTGACCCAGTTCCCCAACAGCGTCGGGGTCAGTGTGCCGTCTGCTCGCATCCGGTCGTAGATCGCGTACGGATCGGTGCGTCCGGGACGCGTCGACAACCGGGCCATCGGCCGGTGCCGCACATATCCCGCGTAGGCGAGTTGGGCGCGTCGGGCGTACAAGCGGGTGGCGAACGCCGCCGCCGTGACGATCTTGTTCATGGTTTCCCCCCAGGGACCGGTGATGTGCCGAGGCCGCCGAGGAAGGTGGACAGGAACAGGTCGGCCGCGTCCCGCGCCGCGAGATGCCCTGAGCTCACCTTGTCGGCGGCCACGTAGACGAGTGCGTAGAACGTCTCCAGCAGCCACCAGTCGGGCACCGCGGTGGACACGATCCCGAGCTCCTGCGCCCGCCGGACCACCGCCAGGCCGTGCGTCTCGACGCCGACCCACCGGTCGACGATGTCGGCGGCGTGGTCGAAGATCGGTGTGCGCCAGAGGAACCCGAGCTGCGGACCGATCGGGATGGTGGCCTCGACGAGTGCGCGCAGGCCGCCGTCCGGGCCGTCGCCGACGCCCTCGATCGCCTGCTCCCACAGGTCGAGGGCACGATGGCCGACCGCACGGAGCAGGTCGTCACGCGTGGCGTACTGCTTGTGCAGGGTCGTCCGCCCGATGCCCGCCGCCACCGCGACCTCGGCCAGTGCCGCGGACGGGTCGGTGACCAGGACCTCCGCCGCGATGTCCAGCAACGTGTCACGGTCTCGTGCGGCGACTGGACGAACACTCATGTTCACAACGGTATCGCAGTGTTCATTGCTGAGCAATGCTGGTCGCGGCTACGAGCGGAGCAGGGCCACCGATGCCCGGACCGCGACCTCGGTGATGTCGTTGACCCGGCCGCCGTCCTCGACCGTGGCCGCGATCAGCTCGCGCAGCCCGCCGAGCAGGGTGATCGCCAGTTGCCGTGTCACCGGGCCGACGCCGAGGGCTCGGTACTCGTCGGTGTCCCACAGCGTCCGCAGCATGACGATGAACGCTTCCATCAACTCGCGCTGCAACTGGCGGGCGGCGCTGCCCAGGGACGGCAGGTCGCGGATCCAGCTGACCGTGATGACGGGTGAGGACTCGGCGCAGGCGATCCACGCCTCGACCGCCTGCCGCACCTGGTCTTCCCATGGGGCGGCCGGGTCCACGGCGGCGGAGATCTGCCGCACCATCTTGGCGTTCTCGTCGGTGAGCAGCGCGACGAAACAGGCGTCCTTGCCGGCGAACTGCTCGTAGAAGGTCCGGCGCGAGGTGCGTGCGTGCCGCACGATGTCGGCGACCGTGGTGTCGCGGTAGCCGACGGCCTCGATCGAGGCGGTGAGGCCGTCGATGAGGCGCTGGCGGGGTGTGCTCAGGTCGGTCGAGCCGACGGTCGTCACCGTGGTCACGTGTTACCCCTTGTCTCGGTGACCCTTGTCCCGCATGGTACTCCGGCGTACCGTGAGCCCGGTACGGTCACGTACCACACTGCGACGAAGGAGTGCGGAATGACCCAACCCAAAAGCCCCACGGCGGTGCTGCGGGAGGGACCCCGCGCCCTGTCGGTGGAGGAGACCGACCAGATCGAGAGCCGGAATCTGCAGGGCATCCAGGACGTCGACATCGACGACGTCATCGAGTACGTCCACCAGGGCCTGCGCAAGCTGCCCGATTTCGTGACCCTGTACAAGAAGTACCTCAAGCAGCGCTGGGACGTCTACGACCTGGACTTCACCCAGGACCGGATCGACTGGACGGAGAAGATGTCCGAGGACGAACGCACGTCGTTCGTCGGCATCTCCTCGGGTTTCCACCACGGTGAGCGCCAGGTCGAGATCGAGCTGCCGGTCTTCATGATCGGTGCCACCGAGGAAGAAAAGCTGCACATCGCGGCACAGATCGAGGACGAGGCGCGGCACACCGTGTTCTTCGACCGGTTCTACCGCGAGGTCGTCGGTCTCGAGGGCGACGACATGATGGCCGTGCTGGACAACTCGTTCCCGTACGTGCAGGAGACCTTCGTCGGCCCGTTCGGGCTGCTCGCCTACCAGGCGGAGGAACTGCGCCGCAACCCGTACGACGAGCGGGCCCGCGTCCGGTACGGCACCACGTACTTCCTGTGGATCGAGGGCGTGCTCGCGCTGTCGGTCATGAAGGTCACGCTGTCCTACGCGCGGTGGCGCGGTTTCCTGCCCGCGTACTACACGGGGTTCACCGCGACCTGCCGGGACGAGTCGCGGCACGTCCAGGGCGGCATGCGCTACCTGCAGGACGCGGTGCGCAAGGACCCCACGATGCTGCGGGAGATCCACCAGACGCTCGCCACCATCCTGTCGTTGAGCGGGGTGGCCAGCAGGCGCGTCTACTACGAACCCCTGGGGTGGACCGAGGAAGAGGTGCGCGTGCTGCTGATCCAGCAGTTGCGGCGCAAGCTCAACGACGTCGGTATCTCGTTGTCCCAGGAGTTGGAGGACATGCTCGCGATGATCCAGCCGGTCCTGGCGGGAGGCTGACATGACGGCACCGACGTTCTTCAGTCCGGAGTGGGCCGCCGCGGTCCAGGAAGCGCTGCAGGCCGGGCCGGACGACGCGACCCGCGCGGGCAAACTGCCCGAGTACTGGGCGTTCTACGAGTACGTCCGGGACCACTATGCCGCGTCGTGGGCGCTCGGCGTCCGCGACCTGCCGGCCGACCTCGGCGGTGGCGCCGGGTACCTGCGGATCGAGTGGGCGGGCGGCAAGGTCACCGACAGCCGGGTGCTGCGTGACGGCGATCCGGTGACGGCCACCTATGTCCTGGACGGTGCCTACGCCGACTGGCAGGCGATGTACCAGGGATACGACGCCCTGCGGACGGTGATGTACCGCAAGCTGATCCTGCAGGACGGTCCACTGCTGGAATTCTTCAAGAGCATCTACTTCTTCGTCGAATGCCTTGCCCTGCTTGCCTCAGTGGGAACCAGGTTCCCGGAACGCACCGGATGAGGCGACCCCGGTTGTCGTAGCCGGCTGGCACAATGGCGGTGATCAATTCCGCGACCCGCCGCGTGCGGCGATGGAGGCTGCCATGACCGACACGACCGCACCGCCGGTGCCGCTGGACCAGGACGCCGCCCGCGCCCTGGCCCTCGACCTCAAGCGGATCACCAGCGCCGTACTGTCGGTCGTGGACAGTGAACGGCCGAGCGCCCGCCTGTTCCGGGCGGTGACCAACCATCTGGGCCGTTCTCTGCACGACATGGTCAGCGTGAGCGCGGAGTTCAGGACCTGGGAGCACGCCAGCCTCCAGCTCGGCGTGGACGCCTACCTGGTCCGGCACGAGTCCACCACCGGGTGGTACGGGATTCGCGGCCAGGGCATCGACCTCAACGAGAGCCTGCTCAGCCTGCTCACCTCGGCCGATCGCGAGGGCGGACCGGAGCTGAGCGAGCCAGAGTACGTCACCACCGCCACCGGCCCGAAGACCAGCACCGAGGCCATCCAGGTCGGCCTGGTGCCGACCACCGCGCCCACCGGCGAACCGGTGCTGGTCGGCATCCGAGGTCCCCTCCCGCACATGGGGCCGATGGCCCGGTGCCGGCTGGACGTCGTCGCGGCGAGCCGGGAGGTCGCCACCAGGACGCGCGACGAGATCGAGCAACTGGTGGCCGCCCACGACGTGGTGCGGGGCCAGGTGGTCGCGTTCGGGGTGAGCGAGTTCCGGGGCAACGAGTTGGTCACCTTCCTGCCCCGGCCGACGCTCACCGAACAGCAGGTGGTGCTGCCCGACGGCGTGCTGGCCGGCATCGAGGAACACATTCTCGGGGTCGCCGAGCACGCCGAACGGCTGCTCGCCGCGGGCCAGCATCTCAAGCGCGGCCTGCTGCTGTACGGGCCGCCGGGCACCGGCAAGACACACACCGTGCGCTACCTGGCCGGCCGGTTGCCGCACACGACCGTCGTGGTGCTGACCGGTGCCGCGATGCGCTACATCAACCAGGCGGCCGCGCTGGCCCGCCGGTTCCAGCCGTCCATGGTGGTGCTGGAGGACGTCGACCTGGTCGCCAACGACCGATCCATGGGTTCGGGCACCAACCCGGTGCTGTTCAGCCTGCTCGACGCGATGGACGGCATCGGTTCGGACGCCGACGTCACCTTCGTGCTCACCACCAACCGCGCCGAGGTGCTGGAACGGGCGCTTGCCGACCGGCCGGGCCGGGTGGACCTGGCCGTGGAGATCCCTCGGCCGGACGCGATCGGCCGGGAGCGTCTGCTGCGGCTGTACTCCGACGGCGTGTCGGTGACCGCCGACCTGGCCCCGGTGATCGCCGCCACGGAGGGCGTCACGGCGTCGTTCCTGAAGGAGCTGGTGCGCCGCGCGGTGCTGGTCGGCCTGCGGGAGGGCACGTCGACCGTCACCGACGCCGCGCTGCGGACCGCGCTGGACGT
This sequence comes from Pseudonocardiaceae bacterium, assembly GCA_036491115.1. GTDB lineage: Bacteria > Actinomycetota > Actinomycetes > Mycobacteriales > Pseudonocardiaceae > DATEPR01. The sequence goes on along the minus strand of DASXCQ010000061.1, from coordinate 30,747 downwards.
CATGACCGCCAGCCACAACGCGCTCACCCGCAGTCTCCTCGGCGCCACCCAGCCGACGGGCACCGCCACCTGATAGTCGGCTGAGAAACTTGGCGCAACGGACACTTCTCACCCGGTCAGCGGCGTTAATACCGGTAACACGGCCGTGTGGCCGTCGCGGAGGTGTGGGGTCATGAGCCTGGTGGGAGCTGTCATCGGGTATGTGTTGTCGGCGTTCATCCTGGTGCTGATCGCCAGGATGGTGCTGGACTGGGTCGGGGTGGCGGGGGTTCGCCGGCCGTGGGTGAGCCGTGCCCGCACCCTGGCTCACGCCGGAACGGAACCGGTCCTCCGCCCGGTGCGGCGGGTGATGCCGCCGCTGCGGGCCGGCGGAATGGGAATCGACCTCGCGTTCACGGTGGTCTTCATCGTGGCGGTCATCCTGCGGTTCATCGCCTTCAGCCTCTGACCCGCACCGGCGAGGGGAGTGAGGTCCACCCGCAGCCCGCCGAACGGGAACTCGACCGCGGGCGCGATGTCGGCGCTGACGGTGCTGAATCGCTCCAGCATGCCCGGTAGCGCAGCAGTCGCAGGATCTGCCCGCTCAGGCCGTAGGCCCTCGGGATCTCGCCGACGTGCGGTTGCCGCTCCAGCACCACCGGCGCCACCCCGGCCAGGCGCAGCTCGCTGGCCAGCATCAGCCCGGTCGGACCACCGCCCACGACGATCACATCGGCGTCCATGTTCGTTCCCCTATGTGCGCAGGAGGTGGATTCTGCGGCACGACCGGGGTCTTGCCGCAAGCCCTGGGATGCGCTATATGTTGAACATGGAGGGGAGCACGTAGCCCTCCCTTTTTGTCTGATGTGGACGGACGACTTCGTGGTAGCCTGGGCGGACGGTGCGGAGGGTGCCGCCGGGTTCGCGGGCAGGAACCGAGTTCCACCTCCATTTCGGCAGTCGCACGGCCGGCACGACCGTCTTCTTACGGGCTCACACGCGAACCTGGGCCGAAGGAGACGTCATGCCCGAGCTACCCGTCCGCCCGGACCTTGGTCAGCTGCGCCGCCAGGCACACGAGTTGTTGCGTGCCGCGACGGCCGGACAGCGCGACGCCATGGCCCGCCTGCACGCCGTGTCACCCCGCATCGCGCTGTCGACGGCCCAGTTGGCGTTGGCCCGCGAGTACGGCTTCCCGAGTTGGGCCGCGCTGAGCACCGAGGTACGCCGTCGCCGGTCGTCCGATGACCACTGGTCGTTGGGTGGCGGCACCGCGGTCAGCACGGCGGCGGGCCTGCTGCGGCTCGGCCTCCTGCGGATCGGTTCCGGTCAGGCCGTCATGGACGCGGAGTTGGCCGGAGCCGAGACGTCCAGTGGCCGCCTGCCCGTGCTCGACGATATCCCGGTCACCGACCAGCACGGCAGCCGATACGCACTGCACGTCATGGGGATGACGTTCGCCACAGGCGGGCCGGCGTGGCTGAGTGTCCACGTCGAGCCGGTGCCCGCGCGCGAGTGCGGCTGGCTGGAACTGCGCGGTCTGGACGGTTCGGTGACCCGGCTGGTGCCCTCCCCTGGACGGACCGTGTCGGTGGGCGTGCCCGCGCCACTGTCGGCAGCGCCAGTCCAGCGCCCACCGTCCGATGGCGACCCGACGGTCGACGCGCCGCGCAGGCACCTGGATCTCACCGCGGAACTGCCGCCCATCGACGACGCCACGATCCGCCTGGAAAGCCTCTTCACCGAACCGGACTGCTGGCGGCTGTATCTCCGGGCGACGCCCGGCTGGTGGCGCTACAGCGGGGACGGCAACACCAAATGGACCGTCGTCTCCGTCACCGCCGAGGACGACCGGGGCAGCACGTACGCGGAGTCGTTCGGCGGCAGCAGCCAGCGCGGCGACCACGAAGCGGCCTGCGTCCGGTTCCTACCCGCGCTCGACCCGCTCGCCGGCGCCGTGACGCTGACGTTCCGGGGAACCGGCACGCAGATCACCGTCCACGTCGACCTCGAGGTGTCCTAGGGTCGGCGCATGAGGATCGGGGTCGTGGGAGTGGGCGCGGTCGGCGCGGCCACCGCGTTGTCGCTGATCGAACGCGGTGGCATGTGCCGGGAGCTGGTGCTGGTCGACAAGGACGCGGCCCGAGCGAAGGGTGTCGCGGCCGACATGCGCTACGCCTCGCCGTTGTCACCGGTCGTGGACGTGTGGGCGGGCGACTACGACGACCTGACCGGAGCCGCCCTGGTGATCATCACGGCCGGTGTGAACGAGAAGGCAGGCGGCGCGACCGACCGCGGCGACCCGCGGGGCAGGCTGCGGCTGGTCGACACCAACGCCCGCGTGTACGCCGAGGTGGTGCCCAGGATCGTGGCGGCAGCACCGGAGGCGGTGCTGATGGTGGTGACCGATCCGCCCGACCCGCTGGCCGACCTGACCCGCCGGCTGGCCGGCCACGACCGGGTGTTCTCCACCGGCACGTTGATCGACAGCCTGCGCTTCCGCGTCCACCTGGCCGAACGGCTGCGGGTGCGGGCGCGGGACGTGCACGCGATGGTGGTCGGCGAGCACGGCACGTCCGAGGTGTTGCTGTGGTCGTCGGCGACGGTCAGCGGCATCCCGGTCCTGGACCTGCTCGCCGAGGGCGACGCGCCGTTGGACGAGCTGCGCGCGGACATCGAGAACGACATCCGCTACGCCAACATCACCATCATCGAGGGCACCGGCGCCAGCCAGTACGGCATCGGAGCGGTGTCCGCGCGCCTGGCCGAGGCCGTGCTACGCGACGAACGGGCAGTGCTCCCGGTCGCCGCCTACCACGACGGCTACGGGGTCACGTTGTCACTGGCCAGCGTCCTTGGCGCGGGCGGCGTCCGAGAAATGCACGTCCCGGCCATGACCGACGCCGAGCGGGCCGCCCTGGAGCGCAGTGCCGAGGCCCTCCGCGCCGCCGCCCGACGAGCTCTGTCCGCCGCGGAGTAGGTCAGTCGCGGAGGTACCCGAGTACGGCCTCGACTGCCTCGACGATGGCCTCGCGTGACTCCTCGGTGTCGTCGAGGCAGTCGAAGCCATGGTGTCCGTTCGGCACGGTGATCACCCGCACGTCCACCTGCCGCTCGCGGGCGGCGGCAAGGAAATTCTCGACGGTCGCGGCGATGTCCGGCCGTTCCAACCCGACCGTGGTCAGCACGATCGGCACGCCGCGCCACCCGGCCAGCGCCGCCGCGGGGCGGAACCGGGCGTCGACGGGCCTCCCCGGCAGGTCACCGAACAGCGGGTAGGAGAACGCGATGCAGCGCAGCTGATCCGGTGCCGCGTCCAGCCACCCGGCGGCCAGGCAGCTCCCACCGGACAGGAACCACAGCGCGATCCGGTCGCGGTCCACCCGAGGATGGGCCCGCACCGCCTCGACCGCGTCGGCAAGATCCTGGGCGGACGGGCCGCAGTCGCCGAGATCACGCATCCGATGGTCGAGCACCACGCCGACCGCACCGCTTGTCGCGACGGCCCGGCCGTAGCCGATGAAGCTCGGCAAGTCGCGCGGCGTCGGGTCCATCGCCTCGGGGATCGGACCACCGTGGACGAACACGACCGCCGGAGCCGGGGAATCGCCTGCGGGCAGATGGAAATCCACCCGACCGTGTCGTTCCCGCGGGCACGGTTCGGTCGGCAGCACGAACGGATTGAGGTACGGCGGACGGTCTGTCACGTGCCAGAAGCTACCTCGCCGCGGCAGCGAGCCGAGTGAGTTTCACCCGGACCACACCGCTGCGAGGTCAGCCGGGCCGGTGCTCGGCAGGGACGCGGTCGCGGACGATCCGGCCACCGGCCAGCACGAGCACCCGGTCGGCGATCCGGACCGTCGAGAGGCGGTGCGCGATGACCAGGGCGGTGCGTCCGCGCAGCACCGCGCGCATCGCCTCGTGCACAGCGCGCTCGCTGGGAATGTCGATGGCGGACACCGCCTCGTCCAGAACGATGACGGACGGGTCCACGAGGAAGACCCGCGCCAGTGCGATCAGTTGCCGCTGGCCCGCCGAGAACCGGCCGCCCCGGTCGCCGACGTCGGTCCGGTAACCGTCGTCCAGCGCCGAGATGAACCGGTCGGCCCCCGTGGCCTCGGCGGCGCGCCGGATCTGCTCCGGCGTGGCGTCGGGGCGGGCCAGCGCGATGTTGTCGGCGACCGTGCCGGAGAACAGGAAGTTCTCCTGGGGCACCAGAACCACGTCGCCGCGCAACTCGGCCGACGCGACGCACCGCAGGTCGACACCGTCGAGCAGGACGCGGCCGTGGGTCGGGTCGTGGAACCGGGCCAGCAGCGTGGCCAGTGTCGACTTCCCGCCGCCGGACCGCCCCACGAGGGCCACGGTCTGCCCGGCGGGAATGTCGAGGTCGCAGCCGGAGAGCACCTCGCGGCCGCCGTGGTAGGCGAACGCGACGTCCCGGAAGCTGACCCGGCGCCCTGGGGAACGGCGTGCCGGCAACGCGGTGGGCCGGGCCGGTTCCGCCACGGTCGGCTCGATCGCGAACAGCGCGGCGATCTTCTGCAGCGAGGCCACCGCCGACTGGTAGGCGTCCAGCACACCGCCGAGCCGCAGCGGCTTGTCGTAGAGGTCCCGCAGGTACAGCACCACGCCCGCGAAACTGCCCAGCGGCAGCGTGCCGGACGCGACGCGGTAGCCGCCCCACAACACAAGACCCGCGATGGCGACGTTGGCGACGAGCCGGGACGACGTGACATACCGCGCCATCTCCCTGCCGGCCTGCCGGTTCTCCTTCTGGTGGCGCCGGTTGAGCAGTGCGAACCGGTCGTCGTTGGCCTGCTCGCGCCGGTAGGCCTGGACGGTCCGGATGCCGGCGAACGTCTCGCTCATATCGCCCGCCGCGACGGCGGCCGCCGTCGAGCGCCGCTGGTAGACCGGGAGGGAGCGGGTGCGAAACGACCGCATGGTCCAGCAGACCGGCACCATCGCGGCGAGCGCGGCGACACCGAGCCGCCAGTCGAGTACCAGCACGACCACCGAGACATAGACCAGGGACACCCCGGCGGTGACGATCTGGTCGATCCCGCTCTCAAACAACTCGCGCACGGCCTCGACGTCACCGGACACCCTGGACGCCAGCGTGCCGGACGCGTGGGTTTCGTGGAAGTCCACGCCCTGGGCCTGAATATGCGCGAACAGGCGCGTTCGGAGCCTGCTCAGCACGTCCTGGCCGACCTCGACGGACAGGCGGATGAACAGCTTCTGCAACAGGCCCGCGGCCACCATGCAGCACCCGTAGGCGACGACCACCGCCACCAGCGGCACCGCGTCGTGCCGGCGCAGCGCCGGAATCGCCCGATCGATGGCGACGGCGACGAGCACGGGCCCGGCCAACGCGGCCGCCTGCTGGAGCAGGACGACGACGACGGCGCGCGGCAGTCGGCGAGCGTCCGAACCCAGCAACAGGCTCATGGGCACCCGATCGACCTGGTGCGTCACGCGGTCGCGTCGATCGGTGTCATCAGCGCCGCGTACTCCGGGCTGGTCCGCAGCAGTTCCTCGTGGGTTCCCAGGGCGATGATCCTGCCCTCGGCCAGCACCGCCACCCGGTCGGCGAGTGCGACGGTCGATGGCCGGTGCGCGATCACCAGTGCGGTCGTGGTGGCCAGCACCTCCCGGAGCGCGTCGTGGATCTGGGCCTCGGTGTGCACGTCCAGCGCGGACAGTGGATCGTCGAGCACGACCACCCTGGGCCGGCGGATCACGAGCCGTGCCAATGCGATCCGCTGCCGTTGCCCGCCCGACAGCGACATCCCGTTCTCCCCGACCCGCGTGTGGACACCGTCGGGCAGCCCACGCACGAAGTCGTCTGCGTGGGCCGACCGCAGAGCATCGTCCAGGTATGCGTCGTCCACGCCCATCCGCACGTTGTCGGCGAGGGTTCCGGAGAACAGGACGGGTTCGTCGAACGCGACGGCCACCTCGGCCCGCAGCGCGGCGCGGGGCAGGGCGGCGATGTCGACGCCGTCCAGCGTGATGCGGCCCGTGCTCGGATCATGCAGCCCGGGGATCAGGGCGGCCAGCGTGGTCTTGCCGCTGCCGGTGGTGCCGACCACCGCGAGCGTCTCGCCGGGCGCGATCCGCAGGCTCACGTCGCGCAGCGCAGGCGGGTCCGTGTCGGAGTAACGGAAGCTGACGTTCTCGAAGACGAGCTCGGCAGGCCCATGGGTGCTCCGTGTGGTCTCCGTATCGGTCACGGCCGGCAGGTCGAGGACGTCGAAGAACCGATCCGCGGCGGCTGCCGCGTCCTGGCAGTCGGCCAGCATCGGCCCCGCCTGCTCGACGGCCGGAGTCAGCGCGGCAACGGTTCCCAGGAACGCCAACAGGGTTCCGGTGGACAAGCTCCCGTCGACCACCTCGACGATGCCCAGCGCGAGCGCGCCCGCGGCAGCGAGGCCCGGCAGCGAGGTGATGAGTGCGGACATGCCACCGAGCAGGCCAGCCTTGTGCACCTCGGCGTCGCGCACCAGCCGCACCTGTTCGCGGAACCGGGCGACCCGGTCGTCGCCGCGGCGAAAGCCCTTGATGACGCGAATGCCTGTCACCGACTCCAGGACAGCCGTGGTCAGGTCGCCGGACAGATCCTGTGCCCGGCGGGTCGCCAGCGCGTAGCCGGACCGGAATCGGTGGGACAGGACGACCAGCAGCGGAACCGGCGCGAGCACGATGAGCGCGAGCAGCCACTCCTCGGTGAGCAGGACGGCGGCGCCGACGGCGAAGGTCGCGGCGAACACCGGCAGGAACGTGAGTGGCTCGGCCACGAACAGGTGCAGAACCTGGAGGTCCGTGGTGCCTCGGGCGAGTAGCTGGCCGTCGGCCCAGCCGTCGTGGAACGAGATCGGCAGCCGCTGCACGTGCCGATGCAGGTCGGCCCGCAGGCGCGCCTCGATCTCGGCCAGCGGTGCGGCCACCAGCGAACGCCGGATGCCGAAGATCGCGGCCTCGGCGACGCCCAGCAGGAGCAGTGCCAGACCGCCCAGCGCCACTTCGGACGGGCTGCGGTGCGCCACCGGGCCGTCGACGAGCCACCGGAGCACCTGGGGCATCGCCAGGGCGAGGATCGAGGCCAACGCCGCCAGTGCCGTCGCCATCCGCAGCCGACCGCGATAGGGCCGCAGGTACGGCCGCAGGCGCGCCAGTGAGCGCACCGTCGGTCGGCCGGCCGGTACCGCTTCTGGCTGCGACATCCCGCGCAGCCTGGCACCAGGGCTGCACCGGCGCGAACGCATTTCCCTGGCCGCTGGTGGCAGCATGCGTGCATGCTCGACCGGGAATCGGTCACCGCCGCGGACGTAAGGCGTGCCCTCGGCCAACTCCTCGTGGCCGCTACGCCCGAGCTCATCGAGTTCCTGGGCACTGCGGCCGACACGGCGGAGCACTCGGCCGACCCCTACTGCGACAAACTGAGCGAACTCGACGACGACACCCGGCGATATCTCGCCGACCCCGATCCGGAGGTCCGCGTCTGCGCCGCACTGGCACCCAACCTCGCGGACGACGCCACAGCCACGGACATCATCGTCACCGCGCTGGACAACGGTGTCACCAATCCAGAGCTGTACCGACTTGCCACCCTCATCACGCTCGCCATCGCCCGAGTGGGCGACGTCGCCCGCATCGCGGCACCTGCCCGAGCCATCATCCGGGACGCGGAGTGGACCGGATTCCACGACACGTGGGGCCCACTACTCCTGGCCGCCTTCCGAACTCCCCACCACGACGGGACAGCGCTGTCGGACGTGCAACGCGACATCCTCGCGGCCGTGGTCGCCAATCGCGGATCTGGAACCACCAGGTCGGCAACTCGTCGCTGGTGTTCGGCCAGGCCGGTCTCCCGTTCGACCGGGAAGCCTGCGCCCGCATGACGAAGCGTTGACCGGCGGGCCATGGAGTCGTCCGGCCCGCCGGTCTCGCCGTGGGCGTGGAACCCTGACGAAGCAGCACGGACGGGTCGGTGGCCCACCAGGTTCGGACGGCGCACTCGTCGCTGCCGTTCGCGGCATGACTGACCGTGCCACGCCGCAGGCCCATTCTGCCCGAATATCAGAGCACGGTCACCAATGTGCCGTAGGGGTCCATCTGCCACACCTGCTTGGCGTTCGACACGGGCAGTTCGACACAGCCGTTGCTCTGCGGGAAGCCATAGGCGGGCCGGACGAAACCGTGCACCGCGTCCCCGCCGTTGAAGTACGCCACCCACGGAATGCCGGGGTCGACGTACTTCGAGCCGTCGACATTGGTGCCTGACATCGTGGTGGACGCGAACCGCGAGTAGACCGGGAACGTGCCCGCCTGCGTGTCGGCGCCGGGCACGCCGGTGTTGGACAGCGTGCGGTAGAGGACCTTCCCGTCGCGGTAGACGGTGAGCGTCTCGGGCCGGCTCTTGCTGGCCACCAGGTAGTCGTACGGGTGGCTGGCCGTCTTGCGGGCCGCCACGGCCGCGACCAGGTCGTGCCACACCGCCGGGCCCGCGATGCCGTCCATGGTCAGGTGGTGGTCGGACTGGAACGCCATGATCGCGCCCTGGTCCATCACCGTCTGGTGGCCGGGCTTCCAGAGCGCGCCGAGCGTCGCCGGAACGTGCGACCAGCTCCACTGCATCGTGCCGGGCGCGGGCGAGGTGCGCACGGCGTCCACCGAGGTGGCCTCCTCGGCCAGGGTGGACGTGATGCCGCGCGGCAGTGGCGTCGTCGGGTCGAGGTACAGCGGCAGGTAGTTCAGCTCGGCGAGCAGCTGCTCCAGGCGCAGCTGGTCGCCGTCCTGGATGGTGAACTCGATCGTCGTGGGCTTCGCGGCCGTCGGCACGGTGACCGTCTCGGTGCCGAACGGCATCCAGCCACCCGATGGCGTGAACGTCATCGTCGCGCCGTGCCGTGCCCAGCTGCCCGCGACGGCCGGGCTCAGCGTGGGCGTCGGCGGCGCCTGGGTCAGCGGCGCCGTGTAGGTGACGGTGAGGGCGGCGTCGGCGGCGACCTCGGTGGCACCACCAGCCGGGCTGATCGACGCGACCGCGAGCGGCGCGGCGGCGGGCTTCGCGGAAGGTGCGGCGGGTTGCCGCGTGGCCTGCTGGGTGTGGGACGTGGCCTTGGCCTGCGGCGCCGCCTGGTCACGCGTGCCGGACGCGTGCACCACGACCGTGCCCACCACGGCGACGAGCGCCACGGCGACGACGACGCCGAGCACGATCATCACGACCTTGGTTCGCTTGCCGGACGGCTTCAGCTGCGCAGGTGCGGTCATCGCGTCATCGCCACTTCTCGCGTGGGTGTTCGTCCGGTGATCAGAGTATCGGAGGGTGACACAGTCGTTCCGCGGGAACCGGTGATCAGTCAGGGCGACCTCGGTGGCCGGGCCGATTCGGGCGCGACGTACGATCACCAGGCGTCAAACAGCCGGCGCCTCGATCCGTCCGCATCGATCCGCGTATCGCGGTAAGGAGCGTCGAGGCGAATTGGCCAGGCGATGTACCGAGGGCAGTTGGCCGCTCGGCTACCCAGACCACCCCCGCAGGCACGTCCCAGGCTGCTGTTCGGCCGCCGAGTGATCCGGCCGCGCCCGTGACGGGCCCCGACCAGCCCAGCTCCGGGAGACCGGATCCCCTGTCCCGGCTGGACGACACGACGACGGCCGTGGCGGGGTTGCGCGACCTCGCCACCACGGCGGAACCGCTGGACCAGGTGCTGGCGCGCCTGGCCGCCACCGCGGCGTACGCCATCCCGGATGCCGACGCGGTCACCATCACCCTGTTGACCGGCGACAAGCCACACACGGCTGCCACGACGGACGACCAGGCAACCGACATCGACGCCTGCCAGTACCTCGCTGGTCGCGGCCCGAGCCTGCATGCCGCGCAGAGCGGACAACCGGTGCGCTCGGTCGTGGCGGAGGACCGGACCCGGTGGCCGGAGTTCACCGAAGCGGCCGAGCACGCCGGGGTACGGACCTACCTCGCGGTGCCGCTGCTGCTGGACGACGCCGGGGACGACATGGAGGAACTGGTGGGGTCGCTCAACGTCTACAGCCGCACCGCCACCGCGTTCGACCCGTTCGACGAGCGGCTGATGGCGCTGTTCACCACGGCCGCCGCGTACGCCGTCACCAACGCCCAACGCTGGCGGCAGTCCAGGGACACCATCTCCAACCTGGAGAAGGCACTCACCTCCCGTGCCGAGATCGACCAGGCCAAGGGCGCACTGATGGCGATCCACGGAGTCACCGCGGACACGGCGTTCGGTGAACTGGTGCGGAGCTCCCAGCACCAGAACATCAAACTCCAGGACATCGCGCGCCGACTGCTGACGTCGCTACGGCGGGGGCGGCGCTGACCGTCACATGCTCTGCGCGGCGTGGCCGCACGGGTAGACGATCGAGGCGGCCACGGCGTGACAGGTGGGGCAGATGGTCAACGGCCGTTCCCGACGGCCCCAGAAGGGATGGGTCGCCCCGCACAGTGCGGTGACGTTCTCCCCCGGCCGCGGATCCGGGTTGCACAGCGGGCAGTAGGCGTGGGCGGCTCGTTCGACGCTCGTGGACTCCGTCGTCTCGTGCTCCGAGAGCATCTGATCCTCCTGGGTCGTTCGGCGTCAGGGCTGTCCCTCCGGTGGGATACCCAGTCGGGCGGTTAGTTCTCGCCTGCCCAGGTCGGTGACGGTCACCGCCCGGTCGCCATGCCTGCGGGTGATCCAGCCGGCGTCCTCGGCGTGGTGCCACACCACCGAGCCCAGTCGCCCGCCCAGGTGGTGGCGTTGTTCGCTCCAGTCCAGGCAGAACCGCAACAGTGGCCGCCTGCTCGTGCTGGTCAGGGGTGCGATACCCAGCGTGTCGAGCACGGCCGGTAGACCGGGTCCCGGCCGGTAGGGGTGGTCGGCCAGCACGGCGGACAGCCGATCGCCCGGCCGGCGCCGGGTGTCGGCGGTTCCGTCCACGGCCACGAGGGCCCGGCGGTCCACCAGTGCCTGGGTGATCGCACAGCCGAGCCTGCCGGCCAGGTGGTCGTAACACGTTCTGGCGTTGCGCAGTGCGGCTGCCCTGGTGTTCTCGCGCAGCGACCGGATCGGTCGGGCCGGTGCCACGCCGGCCAGTGCTTCCAGCAGGTCGGCCACCCGGGCGGCGGCCAGGCGGTAGTACCGGTGGCGGCCGGACTTCTCGCCGGTGATCAGCCCACCGGCCACGAGCCGCTTGAGCTGGGTGCTTGCCGCCTGCGGTGACACGCCTGCCTCGCCGGCGAGCACACTGGCCGGCAGGGACCGCCCGTCGGCCAGTGCCATCAGCACGCGCGCCCTGGTCGGGTCGGCGAACAGTCCGGCCACGGCGGCGATGTCGGCGTCGCCGCGGACCACCGGTGCGGATGCGGTGCCGTCCATGCCTCCATCATGCGACGAAGACATTTCCACGGTGATGGAAGCGTCCGTGGGGCACCCTGGAGATCATGACTCGGACGGACACCACGCCGACCGCGTCCCGCGGACTCGTGCTGACGGTCATGTGCACCGGCTACTTCCTGGTACTGCTGGACGTGACCGTGGTCAACGTGGCACTGCCGAAGATCGGCACCGGGCTGGGCGCGGGTGTCGCCGGGCTCCAGTGGGTGGTGGACGGCTACTCCCTGGCGCTGGCGGCATTGCTGCTGGCCAGCGGCACGGTCGGCGACCGGTGGGGCCACAAGCGGGTGGTGCTGGTCGGCATGCTGGTCTTCGGGGTGGCGTCGCTGGGCTGTGCGGTCGCTCCCGTGACCGGTGTGCTGATCGCCGCGCGGGCCGTGCAGGGGATCGGTGCCGCGCTGCTGTTGCCCGGAACGTTGGCCATCGTCAGTCGCGCCTACCCGGAACCGGGCGAGCAGGCCAGGGCGATCGGGGTCTGGGCCGGCATCGGTGGCGTGGCGCTGCCCGCCGGACCGCTGCTGGGCGGCCTGCTGGTGGACGGACCCGGCTGGCGGTGGGTGTTCGCGATCAACGTGCCCATCGTGGTGATCGCCGGCCTGGTGACCATGCGGCGGGTGAGCGACGACGCCGGGCACGGTGATCGCCGGCTGGACCCGCCGGGCACCGTCCTGGTGGTGATCGGGCTGGCGGCCGCGACGTTCACCATCATCCAGGTGGGCCACGCCGGGCTCGGTGCGGCCGTGGTGGTCGGTGCCGTGGTGGCGGTGGCCGCGTTCGTGGGACTGGTCCGCGCGGAGCGGCGGGCCGCCGAACCGATGCTGCCGCCCGATTTGTTCCGCCGTCCGGCGTTCGTGACAGCCAACGCCGTGGCCGGGTGCATGAACCTGGGCACCCTCGGCCTGCTGTTCCTGCTCACGCTGTTCCTGCAGTCCGTGCAGCACCGGCCGGCGCTGCTGGCCGGGCTGGCCGTGCTGCCCCTGTTCCTACCGTTGAGCCTGCTGGCACCCGTGGCCGGCCGGCTCGCCGGCCGGATCGGGGCGAAACCGGTGATGATCACCGGACTGGCGGTGGCCGCCGTCGGCGTCGGCCTGCTGTCCACATGGGACGCCCATAGTTCGTACGTCGCCCTGCTGCCGGCGATGCTGTGCTGGGGTGTCGGGTTGGGCGTGCTCACCCCGGCCGTGGTCGGCGCCGCGATCGCCGCCGCTCCGGACGACCGGTCCGGGCTGGCGTCCGGCGTGAACAACACGGCCCGGCAGGCCGGTGGCGCGATCGGCATCGCCGCCTACGGTGCCATCGCCGGACAGCCGGAGGCCGGGCAGTTCATCACCGGGCTGCACGTCACCGGGCTGGGCACCGCCGCGCTGTTCGTGGTGGCCGCCCTCGCCACCGCCGTGTTCGTGTCCCGGTAGCGTTTCTGCTCCGGCCGGGCGGGGTAGTCCTCGGTGCGCCGTGAGGAGGACGGATCACGATGGAACTGACGCCGATCTTCGACGAACTGATGTCCGAATTATCGGGATCGACTGTTGGTGGGCCGGCGGCCGACCAGGACGGGAGCGGCCCGGCGGCCGAGGGTGCGCACCGCAAGCCGGAGCAGGCGGTCGATCCCGCACCGGAGCCCGCGGAGACCTGAGCCGGTCGGCCACGCACCGGATCACGCCTGGTCGAGCACGACGGAACGGGTCAGCGCCCTGGGCCGATCCGGGTCCAGGCCGAGGCGCTGGGCTCGGCGCACCGCGAGTGCCTGCACGCGGACCAGGTCGACGACCGGGTCGAGATCGTCGGCGACGACAGCGGCACCGGTGGCGCGGATGTCGCGCAGGATGCCGTCGGCCGGCGTGCCGAGCACCCAGACGGCACGGCCGGGCTGGGCGATGGCGATCGGGCCGTGCCGGTACTCCAACTGCGGATACGACTCGGTCCACACACCGGCGGCCTCGCGCAGCTTCAGCCCGGCCTCCAGCGCCACCCCGTACGCCCACCCGCTGCCCAGGAACGTGTACTGCTCGGCGTTCTCCGCCTCCGCCGACAATCCACCACCATCCACATCGGACGTGATCGCGTCGTCGAGCGGCACGCCCAGCGACCCCCGCAGCAGCATCAGCGCGGTCGTCGCGAACACCGTCTGCACGACGGATTCCTCGTCCGCGAACGCCAGCGCGACCGGGTGCGCCGCGGCCCGCGCGACCGGGCTGTCCGGCACTGCCGTGATCGCGGTGACCGGACTGGTGGCGCCGGCCATCGCGCGCAGGACCTCCGTGGTGGTGCCGGATCGGGAGATCACCACGATCCGGTCGTACCGTCGCGCGGCGCGGAATTCGCTGGCCGCGAACGCATCCGTCTCGCCCAGTCGGGCCGCCTCGCGCAGTGCCGCGTACGCGATGGCCATGAACCACGACGTGCCACTGCCCAGTACGGCGACCCGCTCCCCGGGCCGAGGCAGCGCGTCGCTCACCTCGGGCAGCAACGCGAGCGCTCTGGCCCAGCACTCCGGCTGGCGGCCGATCTCGCGGACGACATGTGGCTGCATACCCACGATCGTGCCCGCACCGTGACCAAGTGTCCAGGATCGATCAGCGATCGTGCTCGTTGGTGATCGATGGGTAGACAACGTGCACGACCGGTCCGAGCCGCTCCAGTGCTGCGACGTCGGCGTCCGTGACCTGCGCGTCCGTGACGATGTCGGATACGGCGTCGATGTCGACGATCTTGGCGAACGTCCTGCGGCCGATCTTGCTGGAGTCGGCCACCACGATGGTCCGCTCCGCCGCGCGCACCAGTGCGCGATCGGTGTTCGCCTCGACCTCGTGGTGGGTGGTGAAACCGGCCGTCGGGCTGACGCCGTCCACGCCGAGCACCGCGACGTCCACGTTGATGTTGGCCAGTGTCGCCTCGGCCAGCGGGCCCACCAGCTCGTAGGACTCCGACCGGGCGCTGCCGCCGCACACCACCAGCTCGATGTTCGCGCGCACGGCCAGTTCGGCGGCGATGTTCAGTGCGTTGGTGACGATCCGCAGGTGAGGGCGCCGCACCAGGGCCCTGGCCACTTCCGTGGTGGTCGTGCCACCGTTGAGCCCGACCGAGGTGGCATCGGCCGGCACCACCGTGTCCACGTGGGCGGCGATCGCGAGTTTCGCCTGGTGGTGCTGACCACCCCGGTAGCGCATCGGCAGCTCGTACAGCACCCCGGACGCGACGGCACCACCGTGTGTCCTGGTCAGCAGTTGCTGCTGCGCCAACAGGTGCAGGTCGCGGCGCACCGACGCCTCGGACACCTGGAGTTCGGCGGCGAGCACGCCCACGCCCACCGAGCCGTGCTCGTTGAGCTTCCGCAGAATCTGACCGAGGCGATCTTCCTGACGCACGGGCAAAGTATGCTATACGAACAAGCATCGTGAGTGCTCGATCATGATCGGAGCGCTCGACGGTACTCGCGTGGCGTCAGCTGCCGGCTGCCACGAAACCGACGGTTGAAGTTGGCCAGGTTCGGGAAACCGCACGAGTGCGCGATGTCGGCGATCGGCCGGTCGGTGTCGGTCAACGCACGACTCGCGGCGGCCAGCCGAACCGTGGTCAGGTATTCGGTCAACGTGGTGCCCAGTTGCCGCCGCAGCAGTCGACTCACCGACGACGGCGCCATCGACCCGCCCGCCGCTCGCTGGAGTTCGCGGTGGGCAGCCACCGGTTCGAGTACGGCCGGGACCTGCCGATCGGGAACGACTCGGAAACGCGAGCTGCAGGGTGTCGTCGCCGAGCAGGAGTTCACAGTGGACAGTTCGCCCTACACCCTGGGTGACGCCAGCTTCCACCTCGGCTGGACGTTCCACCGGGCCGGAGCCAACCGGTCCACCATTCCGCGCCGGGTCATGACGGTCATCTACGTCGACGCGGACATCGTCGTCAGCGAACCCGTCAACGACGCCCAGCGGGAGGATCGTCGGGTCTGCCTGGCGGGTGCGGCGGTCGGCAGCGTGCCCGACAGCGAGCTGAATCCCGTGCTGTACAGCGAATGAGTCAGGACCGGCCGGTGATCAGGCGGTAGGTCTGCCGGGGCCTGCCCGGCGTCGTCACCGACGCGGGCGGCACCGGCCAGGCCAGCCCGTCCCGGACCAGTTCCTGGAGCACCCGGCGGGCGGTGCGGGCGCTGATGCCCAGCAGCCGCGCCGCGAGTTCCGCGTCCACGAGTTGCGCATCCGAGTCCGGCTCGACCAGTCCGGCGCGCAGCGCGGCGACCGTCTCCAGGTGCTTCGAGTCCACCACGTCCTCGTCGGCGTCGGCCGCGTCGCCGGTGTCGCTGAGCGCGAGTGTCGAGCCGTCCCGCAGCCGCACGTAGACCCGGTCCGCGCCGCCGGCCCTGGCGTCGTCGAGCGCGTGCTCGGCGTTCACCTCGGCGGAGGCGGCTGTCGCACCCATGCCGAAACCGACGTACGGCGTCACGCCCGTGGCCCGCCGCACCCGGTTCACGAACGACGACACCACGAACTGACCGTTCGCGTCCGTGACCGACGCCAGCGTCGCCACCAGCACGAGGCTCCGGTCGTCGCGGGGCAGGATGCTGATCGACAGGCGGTCGGTGTCGGCGCGCAGCGCCCGCAACGCGTCCAGCCGGAGCTCCTGCGCCGCCCACCCGCCCGGCCCGCTGGACAGCTTCCGCACGTCGGGCAGCTCGACCAGGCCGATCACCAACTGCGCGCCCTCCAGCACACTGCCCGCGCCGAGCACCGCTGCGGCGCGCAGTGCGGCGCGGTGGGCGGAACCGGTGGCCTGCACCCGCACCACGGGCACCTTCGCTCTGGCCAGCTCGCGCGCGACCGCGTCGACGGTGGTGAGCGCGCCGGTGGTGCGACGGCTCTGGAACAGGTCGCGGTGGAAGTCGGCGAACGCGGACGCGCTGTCCGGTCCGTCGTACGGGGAGGCGTGCACGCGAGCGTCGCTCAGCTCGCACTCGTCGTACGCCTCGGCGATGGCCGGCAGGCTCAACGAGTCGATGCTGACCCGTTCCGGGTCGATCAGGCCACCGCGCATCGCGCGCAGCATCGCGCCGTACAGGGACGAACCGCTCAGCTCGACGAACGTCGCCGGCCGGGTGAGCACGCCGGCGTCCTTGGCGATGTCGTAGGGGAGCGGCCCGGCGAACAGCACCACGTCGACGTCGTCCACGATGCCCCGGACGCGGTCGGCGATCTGGCTGTGCTTCTGGTACTGCGTCCCTACCAGACTCATCGGCGTCGCCTCGCCCACCACGAGGGCATGGCCGACCTCCACCATGCGGTGCACGACGACCGGCGGCCCGACGATCCCGACGCGCACGGCGCCGGTGCTGTTCGACCGGGTCATGCGCGCCTGCTTCCATCGTCGAGGTCGTCGGGATCGTCAAGGTTGCAGCCGACCGTAATGCAGCGTACGGACCGACGCAGCGTGCACGTCACAGAGCTGCGAACGCGTCCGCGGCGATCTCCACCGTGCGGTCGACGTCGTCGACGGTGTGCGCGGTGGACAGGAACCACAGCCCTCGGGGCACGATGTTGACGCCACGGTCCATCAGCAGGCCGTGCAGCCGCGCCATCGTGTCCCTGTCGGTGGC
This sequence comes from Pseudonocardiaceae bacterium, assembly GCA_036491115.1. GTDB lineage: Bacteria > Actinomycetota > Actinomycetes > Mycobacteriales > Pseudonocardiaceae > DATEPR01. Next base: position 13,761 of record DASXCQ010000061.1, on the reverse strand, counting down.
GGCGAAATCGCGGTAGTTCCGCACCTCGGTCGCGTCGGTGAGATAAGTCTGCACGACCGGGCCCGGGCCGCTGACCAGCAACGGCACACCAGCCTTGCCGGCCGCCGCCCGCAACCCGTCGGCCAGCCGTGAGCCCAGGTCGCGCAGGGTCGGGTAGATGGCGTCGCGCTGCTCCTCGAGCACGGCGAGCGTCGCCTGCGCCGCCGCGACGGCGACCGGGTGCGAGTTGAACGTCCCCGCGTGCGCGACCCGGCCGGTGGCGATGTCGTCCATCACCTCGGCACGGCCGACCAGCGCGGACAGCTGCATCCCACCCGCCATCGCCTTGCCGAACGTGGCCAGATCCGGTGTCACCCCGAGGTACTCCTGCGCGCCACCTGGTGCCACCCGGAACCCGGTGATGATCTCGTCGAAGACCAGCAACGCGCCGTGCCACCGGCACAGGTCGGCGACGGCGGCCAGGTAGCCATCGTCGGGCATGATCACGCCGGTGTTGCACAGGATCGGCTCCATGACCACCGCGGCCACGTCGGCACCGTGTTCGGCCAGTAGTGCGGTCAACGCCGGCACGTCGTTCCACGGCGCCACCAGCAGATCGCCCGCCGCGCTGGCCTGCTGACCGGCCGTCCCGCCGACCACGGCGGGTGCCTGTGCCGGACCGGCCTGCGCCAGCGGTGGGTGGACGCTGTACAGGACCGGGTCGAACCAGCCGTGGTAGTGACCCTCGAACTTGAGGATCTTGCTCCGCCCGGTGTGCCCGCGCGCCAGTCGCAGCGCCGCGTGCACCGCCTCGGACCCGACCGAGTTGAACCGCACCCGCTCGGCGCACGGGATCAGCCGGCACAGCGTCTCGGCGAGCTCGACCTCGGCCAGGTGCTGTGCCGAGTAGCTGACACCACGCCGAACCTGCGCCGCCACGGCGTCGGCCACCACCGACGCGCTGTGGCCGAGGATCGCCGGACCCTGCCCGAGCACGTAGTCGACGTATCGGTTGCCGTCCACGTCCCACAGGTACGCGCCGCTGGCCCGGTCGACGAACAGCGACCCGTTCGGCAGCCGCCGCGCGTCGCTGGACACCCCGCCTGCCAGGACCCGCCGCGCTCGCTCGGCGAGTTCCGCCTGTCGTGTCATGGGTTCTCCTCCCTCGTCCGTCGAACGTCGCCGCCGTCGCGGTGCCGCGTCAACCAACTGCGCAAGCCGGAGCCGGTGGGCGCAATCGGATGTCTTGCCAGGCCACCGCGTGCCGCGTGACGCTGCACGCACGCCATGGAAGGAGAGTCCACATGCGCCTGGCTCGCGTGCGTCGCCAGCTGAACGAACCGGTGGAACTGGCGGTGGGACTGGATGACGACCGCGTCGTGGTGCTCGGCGATCTGGCCGCCGATCCGGTGGCGGTACTCGCCGATCTCGGGGTGGCGGCGCTGACCGAGTGCGCCGGCGCGCGGACCGATGTGCTGGCCGCGGCCGATCTCGTCTTCGAACCGCCGATCGCGCACTGCTCCAAGATCTGCTGCCTGGCGCTGAACTACGCCGCCCACGCCGAGGAGAGCCGGCTGGCGGTGTCGCCGGAGCCGGTGCTGTTCTTCAAGCCCACCACCGCACTCGTCGGGCACGGCGCCGCGGTCCGACCGCCGGCCAGGACCGCCCACGTGGAGCACGAGATCGAGCTGGGCGTGGTGATCGGGCGCGTCACGCGGGATCTCGACCCGGCCGACTGGCGCAGTGCTGTGGCCGGCTACACCGTGGTCAACGACATGACGGCACGCGATCTCCAGTTGCGGAACATGGAGCGCAACCAGCCGTGGGACCAGGCCAAGGGGTTCGACACCTTCGCGCCTGCGGGTCCGTACCTGGTGACGCCGGACGAGGTGCCCGACCCGCACGACCTGGACATGACCCTGTCCGTGGCCGGCCAGGTGCGGCAGCACGCCAACACCGCGTGGATGGTGCACCGGATTCCCCGGCTGTTGGCCGACCTGTCCGACGGCATGACCCTGCTGCCGGGAGATCTCATCGCCACCGGCACGACCGCCGGCATCGCGCCGCTGGCCGACGGCGACGAGATGCGCGCGACCATCACCGGCGTGGGCACGCTGGTGAACCGGATCGAGTGGCATTAGAACACACCTTTATCTCAGTTTTCGGCTGACATATATTAGCAAGATGCAGCAGCCTGCGTGTGTCGCGGTCGTGGTCGACCTGGACGACTTCCTGGTGTCCTGCCAGCACGAGGGCGACGGTTGGGCACGCAGCACCACGACGTCCGTGGACGGCGTGGTCCGCGCCGCGTGCGCGACGGTGGCCGACGCGGCCGTGTCGAGGGAACCGCCGGACACGTGGATCGTCACGATCGCGCGTGCCGAGACGACGGCCATCGCGGCTGAGGCACACATGCTGGCGTTGCGGCTGCGCAACACGATCGCCGAGCGGACCACCACGACGGCGTCGGTGGCGATCAGCCGGGTCGTGTCCGGCCCGGCGGCCGCGATCCGCCAGGCCAGAACGACGCTGGTGCGCAAGACGGTCGGCGGGACCGGCCGCGTGTACCCGACGACCGAGCACCGGGAGTTCGAGCCGCCGGACGTCACTCGCGAGATCGTCGGCCTGTTGCGATCGGGTGCGGCGCCGGAGGCGGTCGAGCGCGTCGAGCGGTGGATCGAGGTGGTGCTGCGCCGGCAGGCCGAGCCGGGCGTCGTCTTCGGAGTGTGGCTGCCGGCGCTGGTCCTCGGCGTGACGGCGGCTCTCGATCCGCGGCGGGCGCCGGACGGCTCACCGGACTGGCGCAGCGTGCTGAAGCACACGCCGGTCGCGGAACTGGCCGAACTGGCCGGGATTCATGAGCGCAGCCACCTGCGGCGGTGGCTGATCGGTTGTCTGGGCCGGCTGGCGACGACCGAGCAGCCGCCTCCGCTGATCGAGCGGGCGGAAGCCCTGATGCGGGCCCGTTACGGCGACCCGGAACTCAGCCTGTCCGTCGCCGCGGCCGAACTCGCGGTCAGCCCGTATCACCTGGCACACGTGTTCCGGCAGGAACGGGAGACGACCTTCATGCGGTCGCTGGCCGGCCTGCGGGCGCGCATCGCCGTCGGCCTGCTGCATCGGGGCGGGCTGACCGTCGGCGAGACCGGCAGGCGCTGTGGTTTCAGTTCCACCAGGCAGTTCCGCGCCACGCTGCGCCGCGAAACCGGCCAGGCGCCCAGTCGCCTGCTGCGGCCGGCTCAGCTGCCGGCCAGCCCTGGCACGAGCTTGACCATGTTGCCGCCCAGCACCAACTCCGCCTCCGCTGCACCGAGGCCGGCGAACACCACCCTGCCCAGCGCGGCGCGCATGTCGATGAACGGGAAGTCCGAGCCGTAGACGACCTGGCCGGCGCCCACCTCGCCGACCATCCGCGCGATCAGCGCCCCGTGCCCGTGCGATCCGCAGATCTCCAGGTGCACCCGGGGAAACCGCTGCGCGATGGCGATCGCCGTGTCGACGCTCTCCCGCAGCACACCGGCGTGCCCGGCCAGGATGTTGGCCAGCGGATGGCGGTCGGCCACCTCGGCCACCTGCCCCAGGTCGTCGTACTCCGACCCGGTCCAGGTGTGGGTGAGCACGGGCCTGCCGGTCGACTCGGCGAACTCCCACACGCCGGCATAGCGGGGGCCGGTCAGCGGGTAGTGGTGCAGGTCGGGGTGGATCTTGATGCCGACGAAGCGCGGGTCGTGCTGGCGGCGGGCGATCTCGGCGTCCGGGTCCTGCCACGGGTTCACCACGAAATAGCCGCGCAGCCGCTCCGGGTGCTCGCTCACGATGCGCGCCGCCGCGTCGTTGCCGGCCGTCGCGTCGAGCTGGATGCCGAGATTGGTGGAGAACAGCGCGGTCCGCACACCGCAGCGGTCCATGACCGCGACCATCTCCTTGGCACTGTTGCGCGGGATGAAGAACAGCGCGTACGGACCCGCGTGGGCGTGCGCGTCGATGATCCGGAACGTGTCCTGTGGCCGCCGGGCGCGCAACGCGTCGACCAACTCGTGCGCCGCGTCGATCACCGAACCACCTCCGGGATCCTGGTCAGCAGCGCGTCCAGGTTCTCGTGGCCGATCCTGGCGACCGCGGCATCATCCAGATCGGACCAGAACAGCCGGGCGACGGCCTCGGCGGCGTCCCTGCGCGGCGCACCGGTGCCGAACACCAGCCGGTCCGGACCGAACCGCGCGCAGAGCCACTCCGGACCCTCGTGAGTGGACAGGTCGGACAGGTCGATGTGGACGTTCGGCCGTCGTTCCAGCACCGGGGCAGCGCGGCGCAGCACGCGGTACCCGACCTCGCAGACGACGACGGCGAGCTCGGGATGGTCGTGGGCCAGCCCGTCCAACGCCTGCCAGGACGTCTCGCCGAGATCGACCACGAGCGGCAGTCCGGCAACGGCACACGCGGCCGCATAGCCCGCGAAGTCCGGGCCGTCCAGGTCGAAACCGTGATCGGCCGGGTACACCCGCACGGCGGCCACCCCGGCCGCGATCGCCTCCCGCGTGAACTCGTCGGGCGGGCTCAGCTCGGCGCACGACTCGGGCAGCGCCACCCAGCAGGCCCGCAACCGACCGTCGTGCCGGTGCTCGCGCAGTTCACGCACGACCTGCTGGTTGCCGGTGGCCGGGTCGTGCCGCCACGACAGGGTATGGCTGACCAGCGCGCGATCGACGCCGAACCGGTCCATGTCGGCCAGCAGCGCGTCGATCGACCCGACCTGGATCTCACCCCACGGCAGCCTGCCCAGTTGGCAGTTCACGTCGAACAAGGACGCCGTCATGCCGGCACCTCGACGGCGGCGACCAGTTCGCCGCCGTCGGTGCGGCGCGCCCACCGGTCGACCCCCAGGGTGTCGACGCCCGCCGCCGTGCCGACCCGCCAGCCGTCGCCATCGGCAGTGAGTTGCCACTGTCCGGGCGTCGGCACGACGAGGACGTCGAAGCGACCGGTGGGTGCGTGCAACCGCAACGCGTGCAGTCGCGAGTAGGTGGAGTCCGCGCCGTCCGGGAGCAGTCCCGGTCCGGAGTCGACCGTCGCCGGCAGGTCGTCGGCCGGGCAGACGCCGAGCGAGCCGCTGCGCCAGCCGCCGTCGACCCGCTCCCACGCCGTCGGCGACAGGATCGACCAGGTGGCCGGTACCCCGCCCGCGACCTCGTCCTGGATCAGCCAGTACGCGGGTTCCCGGGCGACGAACGTGATCCGCCGGTCGACGCGCCGGCCGTAGCCGGTGTGGTGCGCTTCGAGGACACACACGTCGCCCGCGTCGACGCACCGGTCGACCACGCAGCCGCGCTCGGTGGCCATCGTGGCGTCGTCGACGGTGACAACGTTGTGGGCCGCCGGCGCGCGGTACCAGGTCTGGTACTCCGGGTCGTCGTAGGTCGCCGGTCCGCCCGCCTCGACGGCGAGCGGTTCACCGCCGAACGCGATCACGAAGTCGGTGACCGCGAGATGGCTGTGTGACTCCAGTTCGTGCTCGACGTACTCACCGACATTGACGCCCATGAACGCGACGCCGGCACGGAACACCGCGTAGCCACTGGTGTCCAGCAACCGCAGCCGTGCCGGGCACCCCTCGTCGCCCGGCGTGGCGGCGAACGCCGCGACCGGATCACCCCGGTCCGGAAGGGCCGGGAGCACCTCCAGTTCGGTGGCGATCCGCTCGGCCGGCAGCCACCGGCGTACCGCGGCCGCCACCTGTGGGTCGGGCCGGAAGTAGTGTCCCCGCAGCAGGGTGACCGCCGGGTGGACGAGGGTGGTGTCCTGCCATGGCGGCACCCAGCCGCCCGGCGTCGCCATCTCCAGCAGCCAGCGGTGCACGGCCGCGAACCGGGGATGTTCGGCGAGCGACCAGTCCAGCTCCCGCTCGACCACCGCCGCTGCCCGTTGCAACGCGTTGACGCACATGACGTGGTAGCCGGGGGAGCGCTCCAGGTGGCCGCCGTCGGGGTAGAAGTCGCGGTCCAGATGGTCGACGGTGCGTGCCCGGCCGACCCGGGCCCAGATCTCCGCCTCCGGCGCGGTCGGCAGGAACGCGGCGACGTGCAGCAGTTCGGCCGCGCAGACCAGTTGCCAGTTGCCCGGCCGGTACACGACGTGTTCCTCGGCGGCCCAGCGCGCGCCGCCGACGACGGTCTTGACCATCCGGGCGTAGGTCGCGTCCGGAACGCCGGCAGCGTCGGCGAACGTGACCATGGCGGGCACCAGCAGCATGGCCCGCGCCCAGACGCCCAGCGAGTACCAGACGACGTCCAGTCCCGGCCAGTCACCGACCACCCGGTCCCGCGAGTCGTACCAGTCCTCGAAGATCCGGCTGAAGGTGGCGGCGTGCCGGTCGTCGCCGGTCAGTTCGTACGCGTGCAGCAGCGGGGTCAGCCAGCGCAGGTAGTGCAGCCCGTACAGGCTGGACCGGCCGGTGTCGGGCGACACGAAGTCGACATCGCGGTCGACCAGCGCGGCGGCGTCGGCGAGCACATCGGCCCGGTCCAGCAGGGTGGCCTCCGGCCTGGGGTCCCACACCGGCCGATACCCGCCTCGGGCCAGTTCGGACCGCAGCTGGTTCGGGTCGCGGCCCAGGGCCGCCGCCAGGCCGGCGTCGCTGATGTGCCGCATCCGGGTGGGGTGCACGTGGTCGGGCAGCTCCACGGAGACTCGCGCTGTCACGGTGCCGCGGCCACCTTCACGGGCGTGCCGGTGCGCGCCGACGCGTGGGCGGCGGCCAGTACCGCCGTGACGTGCCGCGAGCTCTCCAGCGTGATCAGCGGTGGAGTTCCGGTTCTGGCGCAGGCAACGAAGTGGTCGACGGCATCGGGATAGGCACCGGACGGCCTGCCGTGCAGGTCGCGCTGGAGCACGTTGCGCGGGTAGGCGAAGCCGTCCTTCCTGGCCACCGTGATGTTCTCCACCTGCCGGTCCAACTGCACGACACCGTCCTCGTAGACGGCCTCGACGAAGCTGTCCGTCATGGTCGGGAACGAGTTCGGGTAGACCCAGCAGGACTCGAACGTCGCCACCGCACCGCGCGAGTAGCGGCAGCTGATCTGCATCGCGTCCGGGGTGTCGATCCCCAGACCGCGCAGCAGGCCCCACCGCGCAGTGGCGAACACCTCGTCGACCGTGTCGTCGTACAACCAGCTCAGCAGGTCGATGTCGTGGCTGGACAGGAACCACGCGCACGTCGTGTCCGCCGCCCAGCCGATCATCTCGGTCGGGACATGGATCGTGTCGTTCTTCCTGGCGTAGCCGAGCACCGGGGCACCGAGATCGGCGCTGACCTGCTTGGCCTGCGCGTACGCGGGCACCCAACGGTGGTTGAACAGGCACATCGCGACCACACCCGCGTCGCGGACCGCCGCGACGGCCCGGTCGGCGGCGGCCACGTCGGTGGTGAACGGCTTCTCCACCAGCACGTGCACACCGGCAGCCGCGGCCGCGACGACGGCGTCCGCGTGCAGGTGATCAGGTGTGGCGACCACGAGCGCGTCCACCCCGCCCGCTGCCAGCAGCTCGTCCAGTCCGTCATGGACGGTCGGCGGGTGGTGGCTGTGGCCGGCCGCGACGATGTCGTCGGCCAGTCGTTGCGCGCTGGCCCTGCTGCGACTGGTCACCGCGGTGACCCGCACGGCGGCGTTGGCCGCCACCGTGCGGGCGTTCGCGCGGCCCATGATCCCGGCGCCGACGATCCCGACCCGCAGCGGACCTGCCGCACCAGAGCCGGTCACTGGGCCGCCAGTGCCTTGTTCCACTGCGCCGCGGCCGTGGACAGCGCGGCACTCGCGCTGGTCGAGCCCTGCATGAAGGAGCGGACCTGCTGGCTGAGGTCGTCGCTCAGTTCGGTGTCCTTGCCGGTGCCCAGTTCGCCGTCCACCAGGTTCGGCAGTTCCTCGACGATCACCTTCCTGGCCTGGCCGATCGGCGACGTGTCGGTGATGTCGGTGAAGAACGGGTCCTTGGTGGTGGACACCGTGGACGGGTAGATCGCGACGAGCTTGCAGAACGCCAGCTGGTTGGCCCCGTTGGTGACGAACCTGATGAAGTCGGCGGCGGCGGCCTGGTGCTTGGACGCGGCGGGCACGGCGAGCGTCTGCTGGCCCAGCAGCAGGTACTTGCCGTCCTGGGTGGTGGGCGCCTTGGTGACCGCGATGTGCTGGTAGACGCTCGGCGAGTTGGCCTGCAGCGTGGTCAGCACGAACGGGAACGCATCGGCCTGGAAGCCGATCTGGCTGTTGTCCAGGGTCTGCGGGAAGTTGCGGATGTCCGCGCTGACCGCACCGGGTGCGATGGCGTGCTTGACGTACGCCTGCCGGAACTGGTTGAGCACCTGGATCCCGGCGGGGGTGTCGAACGCCGCCGTCTTCTTGTCCGGGGACAGCAGCGGAACACCCTCGTAGGGCAGCACGGCCGTCGAACCGGTCACGATGCTGGGGATCTCGTTGGTCCCGTACACCTTGGTGGTGTCGTACACGCGCTGCGCCAGCGACAGGACCTGCGGGTAGTCGGTGGGCGGAGTGGCCGGGTCGAAGCCGACCTTGCTCATGATGTTCATGTCGTAGACGCCGACCGGCGCGCCGCCGTTGTACCAGGGGATGGCGGTCAGCTTGCCGTTGCTGCGCAACGAGTTGAGCAGGCCGGGCTGATAGTCGGACAGGGCAGATGCCGGGAGGTACTTGCTCAGGTCGGCCATCTTGTCGGTGAACGGACCGAGGTTGGGCGAGTCGATGTTCACCACGTCGGGCACGGTGCCGCCGGCGATGGCGGACAGCAGCTTGGTGGCGATGTCCGCACCCGGCACGTCCACCCAGGTGATGTGGATGCCCGGGTGGGCCTTCTCGTAGGAGCTGATCAACCCGCCGATGTAGCCGCCGAATGTCTTCTTGAGGTTGATCGTCCAGAGGGTCAGGGTGGCGTTCGTCGTACTGCCCGAGCCGCCGCCGGCCGATCCGCCGCCGGTGCTGACACAGCCGGCCACGAGCAGGGCGACGCCGACCAGTAAGGCGGCGGTCCGGAGCGCGATCGCCCGCGAACCCCGGTGGACCGAGTTGACGGCACTCATGAGACCTCCACGATCTCGACCTGAGGGGCGCGGCCCGCGCATTGCGAATAGGGCTCACCGTAATCAGCGTTTCGGCCAACCTACCCGGCGAGGCTTGGAAGTCAAGCCCTCCGCGTTGACACGGACGGGGTAGTGCGCTGCAATATCTCTCAACCCATATCCAGATTTTTGCTGTCCGAATCTCACGATCGGAGCCGCCGATGGAAGACGCCCTGGTGCGCGAGCCATCGGTGCTGGTCGAGGACCGGGTGCGGCCGCCGCGCCCCGCGACCGGTCGGCGCACCGGCGGCGGCACCCGGCCATACGTGCCCTACCTGTTCCTGCTGCCGGGAATCGCGCTGTTCGGCGTCTTCTTCGCCTGGCCGGCGGTGCTCGCCGTGGAGACCGCCTTCACCAACTACAGCATCGTCAATCCGACGCGGTGGGTCGGGCTGGCCAACTTCACCGCGCTCTGGCACGACGCCGAGTTCCACGGGGCGATCGTGCACTCGTTCATCGTCATGCTGGGGCTGCTGCCGTTCTCGGTGATCATCCCCATCTCGCTGGCCGTGCTGGTCAACCGCGCGGTCCGCGGCATCCAGTTCTTCCGCGCGCTGTACTTCCTGCCGGTCGTCACGTCCATGGTCGCGGTCGCCGTCGCGTGGAACTACGTCTTCGACGACCGTGGCGTCCTCAACTGGATCCTGGAACGCCTGCACGTCACGGACGGCCCGATCCACTTCCTGCTCGACCAGCACTGGGCCCTCGCCTCGGTGATCGTGGTCGAGGGGTGGAAGGGCGTCGGCACGTACATGATGATCTTCCTGGCCGGCCTCCAGTCGATCCCCGGCGACCTGCACGAGGCGGCCCAACTGGACGGTGCGAGCGCCTGGCAGCGGTTCAGCCGGATCACGGTGCCGCTGCTGCGCCCGTACATCGCCGTCGCGGTCACGATCGAACTCGTCAACGCCATGCAGGTCTTCACCTCCGTCTACGTCCTGACCCAGGGCGGGCCCGGCGGCCACACCGAGACCGCGGGGTACTTCGTCTGGTCGAGGGCGTTCCAGCACTTCCAACTCGGCTACGCCAGCGCGTCCGGCATCGTCATCTGGGTCATTCTCGTGGTGCTCGCGCTGGTCAACTACCGCATCACCAACCGGGGAGAGGCGCAGCCGTGGTGAGCACGCGAGTGGCGGCCCCCCGTGGGCGGCGCACCCTGCGCCGCGTGGGCAGGCACGTCCTGCTCGTCGCGGTCGCGGTCGTCTTCGTGTGGCCGTTCCTGTTCCTGCTGGGCACGGCGCTGAAGTCGGCCACCCAGGACGTGTTCTCGTTCCCGCCCTCGCTCATTCCCCGGCCGCCGGTCATCACCTGGCTGAAGGACGCGTGGACGGAGATCCCGTTCCCGCGCTACCTGCTCAACTCGCTGCTCTACGTGCTCGGCGGGGTACCACTGTTCGTGCTGGTCAGCGCACTGACGGCATATCCGCTGGCCAGGATGCGGTTCCGTGGTCGCACCGTGATGTTCTTCGTGTTCCTGTCCACCATGTTCGTCCCGACCGAACTCATGATCATCCCTCGGTTCCTGGTGGTGAACCAGATCGGCCTGACCGACAACTACGCGGGCGTGATCCTGCCCGGCGTGCTCAGCGCGTTCGGCGTCTTCCTGCTCCGCCAGTCGTTCGCGGCCGTGCCGCAGGAACTGGCCGAGGCCGCGCGCCTGGACGGTTGCGGCGAGTGGCGGGTGTTCTGGAGCGTCATGCTCCCGGTGGTCCGCCCGTCGCTGGCCATCGCCGCGATCTTCGGCTTCATCTTCGTGTGGAACGACTTCATCTGGCCGCTGGTCGTGCTGAGCAGCGACGCGAAGTTCCCGATCGCCCTCGGCGTGGCCTACCTGTCCGGCATCTCCGGCACCGACGCCCGCACCCTGTCCGCCGGCACGGTCATCTCGCTCGTCCCCGTCGTGGTGTTCTTCATCATCCTGCAGCGGCACGTCCTCGAAGGCGCGAAGGGCGCGGTCAAGGGCTAGCCGGAATATTCCGGCCGGGAGCGGGTATTGCAACGGCCATGAGGGCTGTGACCTACCGCCGGCACGGCGGACCCGACGTTCTGTCCCTTTCGGACCGGGAGATCGAGGAGCCAGGGGCTGGTGAGGTGCGGGTGCGGATCGTGGTGTCCGCCGTGAACCCGACCGACTGGAAACAGCGCAGCGGTCTCCGTGCCGGGGACGACGAGCTGGCGGAGACCGTGCCCAACCAGGACGGCTCCGGTGTCGTGGACGCGGTCGGGCCGGACGTCACCGACTTCGCCGTGGGGGACCGGGTGTGGCTGCTGCTGGCGGGCAACCACGCGCCGACGTCGGGCACGGCACAGGAGTACACCGTGCTGCCGGCGGACCGGCTGGTCGCGCTGCCCGACGACGTCGGCTTCGACGAGGGCGCCGCCCTGGCCGTGCCCGGGTTGACCGCGCACCGCGCCCTCACCGTGGCCGAGGACGGCCCCGACCGGCTGGCACCCGGTGCGCTCACCGGGCGGACGGTCCTGGTCAGCGGCGGTGCGGGTGCGGTCGGCAACGCCGCCATCCAACTGGCCCGCTGGGCGGGCGCGACGGTGATCGCCACGGTCAGCACCGACGCCAAGGCCGAACTGGCCACGGCAGCGGGCGCGGACCACGTGCTCCGGTACACCGCAGACGACCTGGCCGCACAGGTCAGGGCGATCGCCCCGGACGGCGTCGACGTCATCGTGGAGGTCGCGGCAGGCGCGAACGCCGACCTGCACCCGCAGGTGTTGCGCACCCGGGGCACCGTGGCCGTGTACGGCGACGACCGCGGCACGGGCATGGTGAGTCTCGACTTCGGCCGGCACCTGTGGCTGAACACGCGCTACCAGTTCCTGGTGCTCTACACGGTCGGCGCGGACAAGCTGCGCGCGGGCGCCGAGGATCTCAACGCCGCCATGAGCGAGGGCGCGGTGCGCATCGGCGAGGCGCGTGGCCTACCGATCCACCGCTACCCGCTCGACCGGACCGCCCAGGCGCACACCGCCACCGAGAACGGAGCCGTGGGCAAGGTGCTCATCGACGTGACGCCCGCCTGACCGGACGTGTCGCGACTGTCCCGGTAGGACAGTGACGAGGTGTCGACAGCCGAACCGTGCTGGCCGGTTGAAGGAACCCGTACAGTCGTGATGTGTGACGACCCATCGGCCACCAGTCGCCAAAGCCGGGCTCTTCCTCGCCGTCGGCGTGATCGTGCTCGCGCTCAACCTGCGGGCGCCGATCGTCGCGGTGTCGCCGATACTCGACATGATCCGGCACGACACCGGGATGTCCACCACCATGGCCGGCCTGCTCACCACGCTGCCGCTGCTGTGTTTCGGCCTGCTCTCGCCGCTCGCGCCGCGCCTGGGCCGCCGGTTCGGCATGGAGGTCGTCCTGCTCGCGGCCGCGGCCGCCATCATCGCCGGAACGGCGCTGCGCCTGATCCCGTCCACGGTGCCGCTGCTCGCCGGCACCGTGGTGATCGGCGCCGGCATCGCGGTGGCGAACGTGTTGCTGCCGGCGCTGATCAAGCGTGACTTCGGCTCCCGTGTCGGCCTGATGACCGGGCTGTACTCGATGTCGCTGGCCATCGGGGCCGCGCTCGCCGCCGGCATCACCGTCCCGCTCGCGCGCGTGACGCACACCGACTGGCATACGACGCTGGCCCTGTGGGGGCTGCTCGCCGTGCTGGCGTTCATCGTGTGGGCGCCGCAAGTACGCCGGTACACCGGCCAGGCGGCCGCCACGACGGAGCCGGTGCGCGGGCTGTGGCGCGAACCGGTGGCGTGGCTGGTCACCGTCTTCATGGGCCTGCAGTCCCTCGGGTTCTACGTGACGACCGCGTACCTGCCGTCCATCCTCACCAGCGCGGGCCTGTCCGCGAGCACGGCCGGATGGCTGCTGTCGCTGGCCAACGTGCTGGGCATCGTGGCCGCGTTCGCCGCGCCGACCCTGGCGGTCCGGCTGGGCCGGGCGGGCCTGGTCGTCGTGTTCATCGGGGTGCTCGCGGCGGGCGGGTTGACCGGGCTCCTGCTCGCGTCGTCGGCCGCCCCGTACCTGTGGGCCATCCTGCTGGGCTTCGGCCAGACCGCGGCGTTCGCGCTGGCCGTGCTGTTCATCGTGCTGCGCTCGCCGGACGGCCGGCACGCGGCGCAACTGTCCAGCATGGCCCAGTGCGCCGGTTACCTGTTGGCCGCGGTGGGGCCGTTGGCGCTCGGCTCCGTGCACCAGGTAACCGGCGGCTGGACCGTGCCGCTGGTGGTGCTGCTCGTCCTGCTCGTACCGCAGACCGTCGCCGGGCTGGGTGCGGCCAGGAACCGGCACATCGGTCAGGCCTCGACCAAGTCCGGCTCCGGCTCGGGCACCGAGGGCGATGGGCGCAGTAGGACCGCCACCACGGCCAGCGCGACCAACGCGGCGACCGTCGACACCACGTAGGCGACGGTCGCCCGGATCAACTCGGTGGCGTCGCCGACGGCGGCGACCACCTCGTGGCGTTCCTCGGTCAGCAGCCGCGCCACACCCTCGCGCAGCGGCGTCGAGTCCTCCGCCAGGATCACCCGCACGGCAGGCTCGCTTCGACCACGGCCGGACCGCCTGCCGGGCTCCGCACGCTGAACCGGCCGTCGACCGCGGCGACCCTGCGGGCCAGGCCGGACAGGCCCGAACCGGTCGG
>DASXCQ010000060.1:0-190092 GCA_036491115.1 Pseudonocardiaceae bacterium | reverse complement strand
GCGCCGTCGCGTCCACCGCGATCGACTCCATCTCGACGGCGTGTGGGACCCGGCGAAGTGCCGGCCGACCCCGGTGCGCGGCTTCCGCGTGCATCCGCCGGACGAGCGCGCGTCCGAGTTCGTACCGCTGGGCAGCGGTGCACTCGGCTGCGCGGGCGATCCCGGCGGCGCCCAACTGACCGTGGTCACCATCCGGGCCGGCATCAACCAGCCGACCCGGTACTGACCCGGGGGACGGACCCGGCCGGGGTCAGCCCCAGACCTCGGCCGCCGTCTCCGCGATCAGGCGCAGCTTGGCCACCTCCTCGTCGAAGGTGAGGACGTTGCCCTCCACCGTCGACGAGAAACCGCACTGCGGCGACAGGCACAACTGCTCCAGCGGCACGTACTTGGTGGCCTCGTCGATGCGCCGCTTCAGGTCGTCCTTGCTCTCCAACGCGCCGCGCTTGGTGGTCACCAGGCCGAGGACCACCATCTTGCCCTCGGGCACGAACCGCAGCGGAGCGAACGTGCCGGACCGGACGTCGTCGAACTCCAGGAAGAACCCGTCCACCGCCAGCTCGCTGAACAACTGCTCGGCGACGAAGTCGTAGCCGCCCTCGGCCACCCACGACGACCGGAAGTTGCCCCGGCACATGTGCGTGGTCACGTGCAGCCCTGCCGGCCGGTCCGCGATGGCCGCGTTGATCTGCCGGATGTAGCGCTCGTGCTGGTGCTCCGCGTCGTCACCCCGGTTGGCCACCATCTCCCGCTGCCGGGGGTCGTTCAGATAGGCCAGGCTGGTGTCGTCCAGCTGCAGGTAGGTGCAGCCCAGCTCGGAGATCCGCCGTACCTGGTCGGCGTACGCGGCGGACAGGTCGGCCCAGAACCGGTCCTCGTCCGGGTAGACGCTCGGGTCCAGCGCCGCCCGGCCACCCCGGTAGTGCACCATGCTCGGCGACGGGATGGTCAGCTTCGGCGTCTGCGCGGGACCGGCGTTCGCGGCCAGGAACGTGAAGTCCTCCGCGAAGATCGTCTTGTCCAGCCGGATCCGCTCGGTCACCCGCAGGCCCGACGGCGTGAACTGGATCGTTCCCTCGGCGTTGTGGAACTCCACGGCCAGGTTTTCCTGGGTGCGCACCACCCCACCGAGCTGGTAGATGAAGTCCATGTGCCAGGAAGCCCGCCGGAACTCGCCGTCGGTCGCCGTGCGTAACCCGATGTCGCCCTGCGTGCGGATCACCTCGAGAACGGCCTCGTCCTCCACGGCCCGCAACCCGGCGTCGTCGAGCACACCCTCGGCATGCTCCTGGCGCGCTCGCAGCAACTTCTGCGGTCGCAGCAGACTCCCGACGTGGTCGGCGCGGAACGGCGGGGTGGTGCGGCTGGTCGCGGCCATCGTGGGTGCCTCCTGTGGGTTGCCGCCGACGTGCGAGTACATCTGAGCACGTCGGGCACCCCTCGCCAACATCGGGCCGCGGGCCGGTTCTGATCAGGACCCCGACCCGTTCGGAAATGCCGTCCGCTGCACCGAACTCGACAAAGGGAGAGCCATGGCCGGGGTTCACACATACCAAACAACGGTCGTCTGGACAGGAAATCGCGGCACCGGTACGAGTGGCTACCGCGACTACGACCGCGACCACGAACTCTCGTCGGCTGACCTGCCCGTCATCCTCGGCAGCGCAGACCACGCCTTCCGTGGCGACGCCACCCGCTGGAACCCCGAACTCGCCCTGCTCGGCGCCCTGTCCCAGTGCCACCTGCTGTCCTACCTGCACGTATGCGTCATGGCCGGGGTGGTCGTCGCCGAGTACGCCGACGACGCCACCGCCACGATGGAGCAGAGCGGGATCGGCGGCCGGTTCACCGGGGCCGTGCTTCACCCGCACGTGACGGTGGCGTCCGCCACCATGGTGGACAAGGCGATCGCGTTGCACCATGACGCCCACAGCGCGTGCTTCATCGCCAGTTCGGTGAACTTCCCGGTCCGCCATGAACCGGTGGTCACCGTAGCCACGACCGAGTGATTCAACTCGCTTGTGCGACGATTGCTCGATCCATTAGCGCCGGACTGCCGTACCGGTGAACATGGTGCCGACCACGTGTGAGGAGCTCGGATGACGACAGCGCGCGACGCCGCACCGGCCGAGGCCGGCGCGCCACCGGCGAGCTGCCCGGCCACCGAAGGACACGACCCACTCGACTGCCGACTGTCCCGCAGGCGGCTGTTCCGCAGCGCCGCCGTCGCCGGCACCGTGGTCGCCGCGGGAGCCGCACTGGCGGCGTGTGGCTCGGGCCCTTCGAAGCCCTCCGGCCCCACCACGCTCGGCAAGACGTCGGCGGTCCCGGTCGGCGGCGGCGTCATCTTCGCCGAACAGGACGTCGTCATCACCCAACCGGCCGCAGGCACCTTCAAGGCGTTCAGCGCGACGTGTACCCACCTTGGCTGCCAGGTCAACACCGTAGCTAGGGGGCTGATCCAGTGCCCGTGCCACGGCAGCATGTACAGCATCGTCGACGGCTCGGTGAAGGCCGGACCGGCGCCGGCGCCGCTGCCCCCGGAGAAGATCACCGTCACGAACAACCAGATCGTGCTCGACGGCTGACCCAACCGGGTGGGGCACCACACCCACCACGCGAGGAGTACCCATGACCACAGCACGCACAGCGCAACCAGCCGCGGCCCCGAGCCCGGCCGACCCGTCCGGGCCGCCCGGCACCGCGGCGCAGGCATTACCGGACACTCAGGTCAGCCGCCGGCAGTGGGTCCGTGACGTGGCCATCGCCGGCACCGTGGTCGCGGCGGGGGCCGGTCTCGCGGCGTGCAGCTCGTCCAGCCCGAAGGCCGCCGGCCCCGCACCCGCCCCGACGCGGTCGTTCCCGTCCGCTGGCCCGCCCACCTCGACCGGCGGCTCCGCCGCGGGCGGCGGAGCCGCCACCACCACCGGCAAGGCCGCACCGCTGCCGTCGATCCCCGGCACGCCGGAGTCGCTCGTCGTGACCAAGACGTCCGCGGTCCCGGTCGGCGGCGGCGTGATCTACCCCGCCCACGGCGTCGTGGTCACCCAGCCCAAGGCCGGCACCTACAAGGCGTTCAGCTCCAACTGCACCCACCAGGGCTGCACCGTCAACAAGGTGGTGGACGGCCTCATCCAGTGCCCCTGCCACGGAGCCAAGTTCAGCATCGTCGACGGCTCCGTCAAGGCAGGCCCGGCACCGCGACCGCTGCCCAAGGAAGGCATCACCATCCAGGATGGCGCCGTCGTGCTCGACTGATTCGGACCGATCGGCTGGCGGCCGTTCCGGCGCCAACCGATCAAGCTGGTGGTCGGCCGTAAAACCCCCCGGCGGTCGACCACCAGCGCCCGCTCAACCCCGTTCGATCAGGTGCCCCACCAGGTCCGGCCCCGGATGCGCCGAACCGGACCCGTCCCGCCGAGGATCGACCTCCGGCAACTCCACCGCACTGCCGCCGTCATTGACCCCCGCCGGCCGCGAACCGATCCACGCCAGCCGCAGCCGGGTGTCACCCTTCAGGAACCGCTGGGCCCGCACCCCACCGGTCGCCCTGCCCTTCGCCGGATACTCCGCGAACGGCGTCACCTTCACCATCCGCCCGGTCGACGTCACCACCAGCGGCTCACCGTGCTCGTCGTCACCGGTCCGCACCGCGCCGAAGAACACCACCTCGGCGCCCTCGGGCAACTTGATGCCCGCCATGCCGCCACCCTTCAACCCCTGCGGCCGCACCAACTCCGCACCGAACCGCAGCAGCGACGCGTCCGACGACACGAACGCCAACGTCTCCGACCCACCGGTCAGCCACGTCGCGCCCACCACCGCGTCGCTCTCGCGCAGCCCGATCACCTCGAACTCGTCCGACCGGACCGGCCACTCCGGCGCACACAGCTTCACCGCGCCCTGCCGGGTACCCAACGCCAGGTGACCGTCCGCGCCACTCAGCGGCGCGATCGTCACCACCCGCTCACCAGCCGCCAACGGCGCCAACTCCCGCGCCGCCATCCCGCCGCTCAACGACACCGTGCCCACCTGCTCCGGCAACACCGGCAACGGCAACACGTCCGTCTTGAACGCCCGACCATGGCTGGTGACCAGCAGAATCTGGCCCCGAGCCGTCGTGTGCACCACCGCCGTGACCGCGTCGTGCCGCGTCCGGCCCTTGCGCCGCCGCGCCTCCGTCGACTCCTCCGACTCGGCAGCCGTCCGCGCCACCAACCCGGTCGCCGACAGAATCACCTGGCACGGATCGTCGGCCACCTCCAGCGGCCCGGCAGGCTTCGACGCCGCCAGCACCTCCTTCAGGTCACCGTCCAGCAGCGTCGTCCGCCGATCCACCGCCAGATCCTTCGCGACCTTCGCGAGCTCGTCCGACACCACCTTGCGCAGCACCGACTCGTCGTCCAGGATCCGCGACAGCTCGGCGATCTCCGCCCGCAGCCGGTCCTGCTCGGACTCCAGTTCGATCCGGTCGTACTTGGTCAACCGCCGCAACGGCGTGTCCAGGATGTAGTTCGCCTGGATCTCCGACAGCGTGAACTGCTTCATCAGCCCTTCGCGGGCCTCCTGGGCGTTCTCGCTGTTGCGGATCAGCCGGATCACCTTGTCGATGTTCAGCAGCGCCTTGAGCAGGCCCTCGACCAGGTGCAACCGTTCCTCGCGCTTGCGCCGCCGGTACCGCGTCCGCCGCGTCACCACCTCGTAGCGGTGACTGAGGAACACCTCCAACAGAGCTTTCAGGCCCAGCGTGCGCGGCTGCCCATCCACCAGCACCAGATTGTTGATGCCGAACGACTGCTCCAGCGGCGTCAACCGGTACAGATCGGCCAGCAACGCCTGCGGATTCACCCCTACCTTGCACTCGATCACCAGCCGGGTGCCGTTCTCCCGGTCGGTCAGGTCCTTCACGTCCGCGATGCCGGTCAGCCGTTTCGACCGGGTCACCTCGTCGGTGATCTTCTCGATGATCTTCTCCGGCCCGACACCGTAGGGCAGCTCGGTGACCGTGATCCCCTGCCGGCGGGTGCCCTCCAACGGCCCGACCTCGACCTTGCCCCGCATCCGCACGACACCCCGCCCGGTCTCGTACGCCTTGCGCACCTCGTCCAGGCCGAGGAGCAGGCCACCGGTCGGCAGATCCGGCCCCGGCACCCGCTTCATCAGGTCGTCCAGGGTGGCGCTCGGATGCGTGATCAGCCAGCGCGCGGCCGCGATCACCTCGCCGAGGTTGTGCGGAATCATGTTGGTGGCCATGCCAACCGCGATCCCGGACGTCCCGTTCACGAGCAGATTCGGGAACCCGGCCGGCAGCACGGTCGGCTCCGACTCGGACCCGTCGTAGTTCGGCCGGAAGTCGACGGTGTCCTCGTTCAGCTCACCGACGAGCAGCATGGCCTCGTTGGACATCTTCGCTTCTGTGTTGTGGTTGACGAACCCACCGGCGAGGAAGGAGTGGTCGTCGGACTCGACGCGGACCGAGTAGACCTCGGCAGGCTCAGCAGCCTCGACCGCGGTCACCGTGTCGAACCGGTACCCGGAGTCCATGATCGGCAGGATCGTCCGCAGGACCTCCGGGTTCTTGATCCGATCGATGATCCGCAGCCGCTCGGTCTCCCAACGCTCAACGCGATCGAGATCCGGCACGCTTCCCACGTAGTCCGCGACGAACGGCACGCGGTCATCGCCGGACAGGCACTGCTGCCACGACCCGTCGCGCAGCAGATCGCGACAGCGAGCCTGCTTGGCGCCGAGGAAACCCACCCGCTCAACGAAGGCGCCCACGTCACGCGGGCCGGACACCACGAGCTGATGGTCGAGCGTGCCGGACCTGCGGCGACCCGCGATCACGCCGAACTCGGCCAGCAACTCCTGGATTTCCCGCGCCAAACGCCTGCTGGGTGTCGAGTACCGGACAGTGAACCCCTCCGGCGCCATCCGGATGTCGCCGTCGTTTCGGAATGCCGCCATGAGGAATGCCCGTTTGGCGCCCCAGCCGCCGCGCCAGACGAAGTCCGGGACAGACGGGTCCTGCGTCCGACCGTTGATGCGGTCCTCACTGGCCCGACCTACCGAGACCCACGCAGCGCCGAGCACGCCGAGCAGGTGCTCCCGGGCGGTCGGCGTCACCTGTTGCCACGCGTTGCGGGCCACACACACGACAGCGCCCGGCCGCAGCTCGTCCAGCCGTCGCCACTGGAACAGCGGCACACCCATCGGCGCTTCCAGGCAGAGCACCAGGTGGTTCTCGCTGCCGCGCAGCGAGAACCCGGTCTTCGTGGTCAACCGCAGCGTCGGATGCACGCCGGAGTTGAAGACCTTGTTCACCCGGACGGTCTTGCCGTCCTTGTCCAGCACCTCGAAATCGGCGTCAGCCTCGGAGTCGGGCGGCAGGTCGACCAGATCGCCGATCCGAGCGCTCGACCCGTCCGCCAGCCGGATGCGGGTGTCGCCGGTGACGCAGTACCGGCTCGCGGCCGGTCCATCGTCTGGACTACCGAAGTTGCCGTGCCCGTCGACGAGTGGCGCGTTCAGTGAGAAGTCCTGGGCCAGGCGGACCATCGCGTCGTAGATCGCGGTGTCGCCGTGCGGATGGTACTTGCCCATCACGTCGCCGACGACGCGGGACGACTTCACATAGGCGTGGGTCGGCCGATAACCCTGTTCGTGCATGGAGAACAGGATTCGGCGGTGGACCGGCTTGAGGCCGTCGCGCGCGTCGGGCAGCGCGCGGGAGTGGATGACCGAGTAGGCGTACTCCAGGTAGGAGTCCTCGATCTCCGTGCTGATCGGGTTCTCCAGCACGGTGGCGCCCGCGCTGTCGAACGCGGTCGGGTCGACCCTCGTGGTGGGTGCCTTGCGGCGTGCCATTGTTCAGATTCCCCTCGTGGCCAGGGCGGCGGTCAGATGTCGATGGCTTCCTGGTCGACCCGGTTGGACGACTCGATGAGCCAGTTCCGCCTCGGTTCGACCTTCTCGCCCATCAGCAGTTCCAGCGCCGCCTCGGCCGCGTCGACGTCGACCATGGTGATCCTGCGCACCGACCGGGTGGCCGGGTTCATCGTCGTCTCCCACAACTCGTCCGCGTCCATCTCGCCGAGGCCCTTGAACCGGGGCACCGGGGTGACGACCTGCCTGCCCGCCTTCTCCAGCTTGGCGACCGTGGTCTCCATCTCCCGCTGGCTGAAGGTGAAGATGGTCTCCGCGTTGCGTCCCTTGGTGACGACCTTGTGCAGTGGCGGCATCGCGGCGTAGAGGCGCCCGTCCTCGATGACCGGCCGCATGTACTTGGCGAACAACGTGATCAGCAACGTCCTGATGTGCGACCCGTCGACGTCCGCGTCGGCCATCAGGATCACCCTGCCGTAGCGCATGGCGGGCAGGTCGAACGTCCGACCGGTGCCGGCGCCCAGCACCTGCACGATGGAGGCGATCTCCACGTTCCGCAGCGTGTCGGCAAGGCTGGCCTTCTGTACGTTGAGTATCTTGCCGCGCAACGGAAGCAGCGCCTGATACTCGGACACCCTGGCCATTCTGGCGCTGTTGTGGACGAACACCCCGGCTTCGAGAGCGAAGTTGTGATAGTGCTCGACCGTCAGGTCGTAGACATCCTCGGTGTCGGTCAGGGGCGTCACCGAGGCGACGGTGTGGTTGACGTTCGCGACGGCGTCCCGCGTTCGCGTGCGGTCGCGGTCGCCGGTCGCCAGGAGTCGGTCGAAACGGAGGCCGGTGCGAGCGGTGCGCATCCGTTCGGCGTCGTAGGCGGCACCGAGCCGGTCGTCCGGCAGAGCGACGAACGCGGCCAGTCGGTTGAGCGCCGCGAACCGCCTGCCCACATTCCGTTGAGCAACGCGTTCTGCCCTGGGCACCGTGGCGACGGCGAATTGCCGCGCCGTGAGTCGCGACCGCCACGCGCGACGTTCGGCGTTGTCCCACCGGGCGATCGCACGTCCACGCCACTCCGCGTCGTTGCTGCGCTTGTCGACGTGGTGCCGGACGTTGCCGTTGGCGGTGCTGTCCAGGCCGTGGCGCAGGTCGTCGGCGTCCGCCAGGTGGTGGGTGTACACCCATTCCTCGCGGTCGTTCATCCACACCCGTTCGTAGCCGTCCAGCTTGTCGCCGGACGCCTTCGCCGACACCGACCGGTACAGCGGCATCAGCGAGTCCCCGGGTCGCAGTGCGTCGGCCCGCCGGTAACCGCCGTCCCGCAGCCGGAACAGGTGATCCGGAGTGCAGCGGACCGACTCGCCGTTGTCCAGGGTCACCCGGACCAGGGGCGCGTCGGTTCGGGTGACACGAGGTTCGTCCAGTGGCGCGATGACGACTCGGCCCGCCCGGTTGGTGGTGTAGCCGAAGTGCCTGATGCCGCGTTCCCGGTCGGTGACGAGGTCGCGGAACGACATGCTCCTACCGGATGCCAGCGCGACCATCGTGTCGCCGGTGAAGCATCCCAGGGCGGAGTCGCCTTCCACGAGGAAGAGTTCGCTGCGGGACACCCCGGTGGTCCGGCAGTCGACCAGTTTGGCCGGCATGGCGGCGCCTTCGAGCGCCGTCTTGCGCCGGGCCGCGTCCTTCTGCTGCTTCTGGGTCAACCGGACCCGGGCGGCGTCCACGACCTTCTGCAGGACCGTCTTGGCTTCGGTCTTGGTCCTGCGGTCCTCGGTCCATGCCTTGATGTGCTGTTCGACCACGCCCTGGATCACCTTGGTGATGCCGGCCGTCGACAACTCGTCCTTGGTCTGGGACGTGAACTGGGGTTCGGGGATGCGCACGTGGATGACGGCGGTCATGCCTTCCAGCACGTCGTCCAGCTGCGGCGGGTCCTCCTTGGGTTTGAGCAGGCCGCGGCTGCGGCTGATCGCGTCCTGGACGGCACGCACGGCCGCCCGGTCGAAGCCCTTGCGGTGGGTGCCGCCGTGCACGTTGTGGATGGTGTTGGTGAAGCATTCGACGGTGCGCTCGTAGCCGGTGCCCCAGCGCAACGCCACCTCGACCTCGGCCACTCGCTCCACTTTGGACCGCATGACGCCGTTCTCGTCGGCCGCGTTCTCGTAGTACGTGCCGGAGCCGATGGCCCGTACGATGCCGGACACCGGTTTCTCGTCGTCCGGGGTGAGGAACTCGACCATGTCGAGCAGGCCGTTCGGGTAGTGGAAGGTCTGGTCGTCGATGGAGCCGCCGGTGGCGTCGCGCAGCACGTAGGTGACGCCGGGCACCAGGAACGCGGTGTGCTGGAGTTTGGCCAGCACGGCGCCGGTGTCCAGCGCGGCAGTGGCGTCGAAGTAGCGGGCGTCGTACCAGTAGCGGATCGACGTGCCGCTGGGCTCGCCGCGCTTCATCTTCCCGGCTACGCGCAGCCCGGAGCGCTGGGTGAACCTGGCTTTCGGCCCGGCGCCGTCGAACTCGCCGGGTACCCCGTGCGCGAACGACATCTGGTGGACCTTGCCCTGCTGCTTGACGGTCACGTCGAACCGCAGGGACAGGGCGTTGACTGCGGACGCGCCGACGCCGTGCAGGCCACCGGAGGTCTTGTAGCCCGAGCCGCCGAACTTGCCGCCGGCGTGCAGCTTGGTCAGCACCAGCTCGACACCGGACAGACCGGACTTGGCGTGCATACCGGTCGGAATGCCGCGGCCGTTGTCGTCCACCTGGATGCTGCCGTCGGCGTGCATGGTCACGACGACCTTGGTCGCGTGGCCGCCGATGCCCTCATCAGTGGCGTTGTCGACGATCTCGGTGAACAGGTGGTTGATCCCTCTGCTGTCGGTGGACCCGATGTACATGCCGGGTCGCTTCCGAACCGCCTCAAGACCCTCCAGATGTGTCAGGTCGTCGGCCCCGTAGAGGGTATCCGCAGTCAAGGGTTGTTCTCCCAGGTCGTGGCGTGCTGGAACTGCGCTGGTGGCTGGACCACACCGGCGACCACCGTACTTGAGGGTATCCGCGTCAACCGACATCTCGGCCGAGGGACGTGCCGATTCTCCTGCTGTGTCGCTGTCCGGCCGGTCACAACTCCGGTCAGCGGATGCGCTCGGTGACCGCGTCGGCCAGGTCCACCCGGTGCCGGCCGGGCCGCCGCCGGGTGGGGGTACCACCGTCGGCCGGGAACCAGACGTACACCCGCGCGCCACCCGGCTGTGATCGTCCGATGTGGACACCGCCGCCGGCGTTCTCCGCCACCTTGCGGACGATGTCCAGGCCCAGTCCGGTCGACCCGCGCCCGCCGGCACCGTGCCCACGGCGTAACGCGGCCTCCGGGTCGGCGATGCCCGGCCCCGCGTCCTCGACCACCACGAACACCGACCCGCCGTCGGTGACCAGCGACACCGCGAAGCCGACCCGCTCGTCGGTGTGGCGGAACACGTTGCCCAGCAACACGTCCATCACGCCACCCAGGTCGGCGGCGGCGACCGGAACCGGTGCCGGCACGCTCCCGCCGGCGAACCGCCACACCCGGCCCTGGTCCTCGGCCAGTGCCGACCAGAACGCCAGCCGCTCGCCCAGGACCGCGGCGGCGTCGCAGCGCACCGGCCCGGCCGATCCGCCCTGTCCTCGGGCCGCCCGGATCACCTGGTCGACCTCCTGCTCCAGGCGTTGCACGGCGCTGCGGGTCTGCTCGGCCTCGTGCCCGTCGCCCAGCGCGGCCGCGTTCAGCCGCAGCGCGGTGAGCGGGGTGCGCAGCCGGTGGGACAGGTCGGCGGCGAGTTCCCGCTCCGCGGCCAGCATCTGCTCCATCCGGCCGGCCATCGTGTTGAACGCCTGGCCGGCCTCGCGCAGCTCGTACGGACCCTGCGCGGCGACCCGCACCGACGTGTCACCGGAGCCGAGCGACCGGGCGGCCTCGGCCAGATGGCGGGCGGCGCGCACCAGTCGGGCCGCCAGCCGGTCGGCCAGCAGCGTCGACCCCACGACCAGCACCAACGCCACTGCGGACAGCACCAGCCACGCCGTGCCGACGCCCTGGTTGAGCTCCCCGTCCGGCACGTACACCTCGACGACGGCCACCGCGCCCCTGGCCAGCACCACCGGTTGCAGCACCGCGTACCCGCCGGCCACCGCGACGGTGGCGGCCGTGGTCCGACCAGCGGCGCCGGTACGGCTGGTGCCCACCACGGCACCCGACGGCAGGTGTAACGCGATGTCGCCCGTGCTGCCGGCGGCGGTGCTGGCCAGGGCCCTGCGCAGCGCATCCGCGTCGGTGGTCACCGCGAGCACCGGCGCCATCGCGGCGGCCTGCTGCTCGGCGTCGGCGAACGCCTTGTCGTGCGCGGTCTGCCGGACGGTCAGCGCGAGCGGGATCAGGAACGCCAGCGCCACCATCGCGGTCACCGCGAGGGCGACGCGGACCAGCGCCCATCTCACGGCGGTTCGACCAGCTTCACGCCGACACCGCGCACGGTGTGCAGGTAGCGGGGGGCGGCCGCCCGTTCGCCCAGCTTGCGGCGCAGCCAGGACAGGTGCACGTCGATGGTCTGGTCCTCGCCGTAGGGCTGTTGCCACACCTGGGCGAGCAGTTCGCGCCTGCTGATCACCTCGCCCGGCCGGGCGGCCAGGAACGCCAGCAGGTCGAACTCGCGGCGCACCAGGTCCAGTTGCCGGCCGTCCAGCGTCGCCTCGCGCCGCCGTAGGTCCATCCGCAGGCCGCCGACCTCGATCAGGTGCTGCGCGCTGCCCCGCTGGGTGCGCCGCAGCAGGGCGGTGAGCCGCGCGTTGAGGTGCTCGCCGGAGAACGGTTTGATCAGGTAGTCGTCGGCGCCGCTGTTGAGCAGCGAGACGATCGTGGCTTCCTCGTCCTGGGCCGTCGCGACGATCACCGGCACGTCGCACACGCTGCGCATCATCTTCAGCGCCTCGGCGCCCGGCAGGTCGGGCAGGCCGAGATCGAGAACCACGACGTCCGGTCGCCGCTGGGCCACCTCGCGCAGCGCCTCCAGTGCCGTGCCGACACTGCGCACGGAGTGCGCCGCCTCCGTCAGGTACCGGATGACCGCGGTGCGGACCGCCGGTTCGTCCTCGACCACGAGCACGTTCGCCACAGTGGTGCACCGTACGACATCGATCGGGCAGGATGGGCGCCGTGCGGTCGCCGGCCATCGTGCTCGCCTGGCTCGCGGCCACCGCCGTCGCGGTGGCCGTGTCGTGGCTGGGCGTGCGGACGGTGGTGCACGACGCCGTGGTGACCCCGCCGCAACTGGCCGTTCCCGCCGCGGCCCCCGGCACGGTGCGCCCGCCCGTGCCACCGCCGGTCCCGCCGACCACGACGTCGTCGGTCGCGCCGTCGACGACCGCACCGCCACCCAGCCCGACGACGTCGCCGACGACATCGTCGCAGGCAGGGGACGTGCACACCTACTCGGTGCGCGGTGGCCAGGTGGTGCTGGCGCTGTCGGCGACGTCGGCCACGCTCGTGTCGGCCACGCCCGCCAACGGCTACACCGTCCAGACGTGGCAGGAAACCGGGTGGCTGCGGGTGGACTTCAGCGCGCCCGGCGACACGTGGTCGGTGTTCGCCACCTGGAACGGGCATCCGCCGTCGGTCCAGACATTCGACTCCTGATGAGCGATAACCGCTCCTTAATGCTGGCTTGAGCCGCGCGGCCCGGTCCGTGGTTACGTTCGTCGCGATTTCGCCAATCCCTGACGTAACGGAGGATCGATGCGCAAGCCACTGCGGTGGGCGGTGTTGGGCGGGGTGGGCTGTGTCGTCGTGGCGGGCGCCGGGATCGCGTTGTCCGGCACGGCCTCCGCCGACGAGCTGACCGCCACGTTCGCCAGGTCCAGCCAGTGGGACGACGGCTACGTGGCCGGCTACGTGGTCCACAACGGCGGCAGCACCGCGAAGACGGGCTGGACGGTCGTGTTCAGCCTGCCGTCCGGCGACCACGTGACCGGCCTGTGGAACGGCGTGCTGACCCAGCAGGGCAACCGGTTCACCGTGCACAACGACGACTGGAACGCCACGCTCGGCCCGGGTTCCAGCACCGACTTCGGTTTCCAGGTCCAGGGGACGGGTGGGGACACGCCCAACAGCTGCACCATCGACGACCAGAACTGCGGCGGCGGCACGGCACCGTCGCAACCGGTGGCGTCGCCGACCCGGAGCGCCCCACCGGTGTCCACGACGACACGCCAGGCGCCACCGCCACGCACCACCACGCCGCCGACCGGTGCCGCACCGCCACCGGCAGCCGGTTCGTTCGGTGCCTTCGCGCCCTATGCCGACCTCTCGCTGTTCCCGCTGTACGACCTGGCGGGCGCGGCCAGGGCGACCGGCGGCAGGTTCTTCAACCTGGCGTTCGTCACCGACGGCGGCAACAACTGCACGCCCAGGTGGGGTGGCGTCACCGCGCTGAACGACCCGTCGATCGCGGCGGACATCAGCTCGCTGCGCGCCGCGGGTGGTGACGTCCGGGTGTCGTTCGGCGGCGCCAGCGGCAGCGAACTGGAGCTGAACTGCTCCAGCGCGCAGGCACTGGCCGCCGCCTACCAGAGCGTGATCGACTCGGTGCACGCCACGCGGATCGACTTCGACGTCGAAGGCGCCGCGCTGGGCAATACGGCCGCGAACGACCGGCGCAACCAGGCGATCGCGACGCTGGAGCGGAACAACGCCTCGCTGTCGGTGTCCTACACGCTGCCGGTGCTGCCGTCGGGCCTGACCCAGGACGGCGTGAACCTGTTGCAGAGCGCCAAGACCAACGGTGCGACGGTGACCGCGGTGAACGTCATGGCGATGGACTACGGCAACTCGTTCCCGGCCGACATGGGTCAGAACGCCATCGACGCGGCCACCGCCGTGCAGGCCACGGTCAAGTCGGTGTGGGGACTGTCCGATGCGGACGCCTGGCACCACATCGCGGTCACGCCGATGATCGGCGTCAACGACGTGAACACGGAGACGTTCACCACGGCCGACGCGAGCCGGCTGGTCGCGTTCGCGCAGGGCAAGCACTTGGCATGGCTGTCGTTCTGGTCGGCGGCGCGCGACCAGCAGTGCGCCGGGGGAGCGCAGGGCTTCGCGTCGCCCACGTGCTCCGGCATCGTGCAGCAGCCCAACGCGTTCGCGAAGATCTTCGCGACCTACACCGGCTGATCCTGCGCAGGCGGTGCACCCGCCCGGAGACGCCGGCCGGCACCGGTGCCTCCGGGCTTGCGCGTGCGCGGAGCCGGCCACAGTCGGTCCGCCAGCAGTCCCTGGAAATGCGGGCACGTCATGATGTCGTCGTGCGGGCATGCCATGCCGCCCTCGAGCATGTCGAGTGCGGCCTGCGCCCGGGCGATCCGGGCCAGCAACGTCTGCTGGTGGCGGGCCATCACCTCGTGGCGGACCGGTGCGGACCGGGCGGCCAGCATCGTGCGGATGTCCGCGAGTCCGAGGCCCGCCTCCTTGGCGACCAGGATCGCCGCCACCCGATACAGGTCGGCGTCGGTGTAGCGGCGACGGTCGCCCGCGCGGGCCGGTCGGAGCAGCCCTTCCGCCTCCCAGTGCCGCAGGACGTGGGTCGGCAACCCGAACCGGGCCGCCACCTCACCGATTGACTTCATGTCCACATTAAGTCGCACGATGGCGGCCATGTCCACGCTGCTCACCGTCCTCGACGCCCTTGACGAGCTACCCCAGGCCCGTAACCTGCGCGAACGTACGTACGAAGCACTCGGCGACACGGTGGTCGACGTCGGCTGCGGGAGCGGACGGGCCGTCGGCGAGTTGGCCGCCCGTGGGGCGAGGGCCATCGGCATCGACCGGGACCCCGCGATGATCGAGATCGCCGTGCGGCGCCGGCCAGAAGGCGAATTCCAGGTCGCCGACGCCACCGCGCTGCCGCTGGCGGACGGCTCGGTCACCGGTTACCGTGCCGACAAGGTCCTGCACGCCCTCGCCGAGCCGGACCTGGCCGTCATCGAGGCCCGCCGGGTGCTGGCCGGCAGCGGCCGCGCCGTGCTCGTCGGCCAGGACTGGGACACGTTCGTGATCGACTCCGACGATCCCGAACTCGTCCGCGGACTCGTCCACGCTCGCGCGGACGGCATGCCACACCCGCGGATCGCCCGTCGGTACCGGAATCTCTTGCTGGACAACGGGTTCGCCGATGTCACGGTCGAGGTGCACACGCTCGTGTGGACGGACGCCACGGGCCTGCCGGTGCTGGCCACCATCGGCGAGGGCACCTGGTTGGACGATCAGGCCGCCAGGGCACGCGAGGGCCGGCTGTTCGTCGCCGTCCCGATCTTTCTCGCCGCCGGGACCCGCGCCGGGTGAGTGCTCAGACGAGCAACTTGGTGATCAGCTCGGGAATCATCGGCTTGCCCAGGTGGAAACCCTGGCCGAAGTCGCAGCGGATGCCGCGCAACAGTTCGGCCTGGGCCTGCGTCTCGATGCCCTCGGCGGTCACCGTCAGGCCGAGGTCGTGGCTCAGGCCGATCAGCGCCGGCAGGATGGTCCGGTTGGAGCGGCCCGCCCGGCCTGCCGAGTCGACGTCACGCAGGAAGCTACCGGCCAGCTTGAGGTTCTCCACCGGCAGCGCGGCCAGGTAGGCCAGGTTCGAGTAGCCGGTGCCGAAGTCGTCGATGGACAGCCGGATGCCGAGCCGGGTCAACGCGTGCAACGTCGCCATGGCGTCGTCGTCGGTGCCCAGGAACGCGCTCTCGGTGATCTCCAGCTGCAACCACTGCGCGGGCCAGCCGGTCCGCCGCAGCACCGAGGTGATGTCGGCGAGCAGGCCGGGCGTGCGGATCTGCGCCACGGCCACGTTCACACTCAACACCAGCGGCACACCGGTGTCCGTGTGCCACGCGGCGGCCTGGCGGCACGCCTGCTCCAGCAGCGCCAGGCCCAACGGCACGATCAGGCCGGTGTCCTCGGCGGCCGGGATGAACTGGCCGGGGCTGATCACGCCGAACTCCGGGTGCCGCCAGCGGGCCAGCGCCTCGACGCCGACCAACTGGTTGTCCGACAGCCGAACCAGCGGCTGGTAGTTCAGGGTGAACTCGCCGCGCCGCAGCGCGGTGGGCATGGCGGCGGTCAGGGTGTGCCTGCGCACCTCGACGGCATTGCGCTGTTCGTCGAACAGCGCCCACTTGTCGCCGCGCCGGCCGCCCTGGTCGGTCTTGGCCCAGCCGACGCTGATGTCGGCCGCCCTGATCAGCTCGACCGCCTGCGCCTCGATCGCGGCGCGCTCGACGATGCCGGCGCTGGCCGTGATCGGGATCTGCATGCCGTCCAGCCGCACCGGGTCGTCCAGGGTGCGCAGCGCGCGGTCGGCGACCTTGGCCACGTCGTCGCTGCCGGTGGTGCCATCCACGCCGATGGCGAACGTGTCACCACCGAGGTGGGCCAGGAACAGGCCGTACCGGTTGGCCTGCGGCCGCAGCCGGTTGGCCACCGCGACCAGCAGCTCGTCGGCCTTCTCGGTGCCGATGCTGTCGTTGATCGCCTTGAACCGGTCGAGGTTGAGCAGGCAGATGCCCAGTCGGCCGTCCTCGGGTGCCTCGGCCAGGCGCTCGTCCAGCCACGTGGTGAACTGCGCGCGGTTGGGCAGGCCGGTGATCTGGTCGTGCAGCAGGGCGTGCTGCAGCCGCTTGTACATCCGCTGCTGCTGGTCGCGCCACGCGGCCCGCTCGGCCCGGTTGATGTCCTCGGCCGCGATCAGGGCGCCGTCGCGCAGCGCCTCGGTGAACCCGGTGGCCAACTGGCCGAGCAGGGCGGCCATGCGCAGCTGGGTGGACGGCTCGCGGATGCCCATCTCGTCCAGGACGCGACTACCGAGCATATTGATCGAGTCGCCGAGCGTGCGTGGCGAGGAGATGTGGTTGGCCACCAGGTAGCGGCCGACGCTGGCGCCCACTCTGGGGTCGAACTCGTCGGCCACCAGGGCGGCCACGATCCGGCGTAACGCCTGACCCAGCACACCGCGGGCGTAGGCGCGGCCTTCGGGGACGAAGCTGCTGACCGACACGACCTGGGCCCACGTCCTGGCCAACTCGATGATCCTCGGATCGGCCGGCTGGTCGGGGAGCACGGCGACGTGCGCCTTCCGCCCGACAGGCGCCTGCTCCGGCGTGCTGTCGGACCCGTTGGTGCGGTGGGGCCGTGACTGTGTCATGAGCTGCTCTCGGTAGCTGAGGTCCCCTGTGCCGGTCGTCGGAGATCGCGTTTCGTGTCGCTGGCCGATTGTGGCCCGGCGGCTGGGGAAATACCAGGGCGCCGGATGCCCAGTGCGGTCGGCGGGTTACGGTTTGCGTCCGACGATCGCCAGCAGGCCCTCCAGGGGTGTGTCGCCGGACGCTTCCGGGTCCGGATGCCAGTCGTTGGCCGGGACGAGGCCGGGTTCGACCACGTCCAGGCCGGTGAACAGGT
This sequence comes from Pseudonocardiaceae bacterium, assembly GCA_036491115.1. GTDB lineage: Bacteria > Actinomycetota > Actinomycetes > Mycobacteriales > Pseudonocardiaceae > DATEPR01. Next base: position 172,739 of record DASXCQ010000060.1, on the reverse strand, counting down.
CGATGAGCTGTTCACGGGTGCGGGCGTGGGCCGGGGCCGGGGCCCGCCGGTAGAGCCGCTGCACGCCCGCCCGGTCGTCCACCCATTCCTTCACCTGCACGCCATGGGTGATGGTGAGGTAGCTGCCGCTGGCCAGCGCCGCGTCGAACTGGGCGAGGATGCCGGTCAGGTCGGCCGAGTCGGGCACGAAGTGAAGTACTGCGTTGAGTAGTACGGCGACCGGTCGGGAGAAGTCCAGCAGCTTCCGCACCTCAGGGTGGCCCAGGATGTCCTCCGGGCGCTGGACGTCGGCCTGGATGGCCGCGGTCAGCGGATTGCCGGCCAGGATGGCCTTGCTGTGCGCGACCGCCACCGGGTCGATGTCCACGTACACCACGGTCGACTCGGGCGCGACGGCCTGGGCGACCTCGTGCACGTTGCCCAGGGTCGGGATGCCCGAGCCGATGTCGAGGAACTGCCGGACGCCGGCCCGCACCAGCCAGCGCACCGAGCGGCCCACGAATGCCCGGTTGGCGTGACCGTGTGCGATCGCACCCGGCGCCAGCGTCTCCATCCGGTCGACGAAGTCGCGGTCGACGGCGAAGTTGTGATACCCGCCCAACAGGTAGTCGTAGGCGCGGGCGGCGTTGGGCACGGTGACTTCGATGCCGTCCGGCACCCAGTCAGGTAGCTGCTCCACGCCGTGTTGTCCTCGTCTGTTCGGGTGATGATCCCGTACAGGCTACTGCCCGTCGGGCCCGTCAAGTGCTGCTGTCCGTAACAACGCGGCAGTGCGATCGCAGGCTACGGCCGAAGCCGGGAGACTCAGGATTTGCGGCCGACGGCGGCCAGGACGACCGGTGCGACGGCATCCCGGTGCGTCTGCGGGTCGGGCCGCCAGTCGTCCACCGGCACGATGCCCGGTTCGACCAGCTCCAGCCCGCTCAGGAAGTTCCGGACCCGCGCGGCACGGTCACCTCGGTACCGTCGGGCGGCCAGCCAGGAAGCTGCTCCATGCCGCGTCCGTTGCTCCGTCAGACCTTGCGGGCCATGACCGCGAGTACGCCGGGCACCGCGTCGTCGACCGCGTCCGGTTCCTCGGGGTGCCACGAGTCCGCGTCCACCACGCCCGGCGGGATGATCTCCATCCCGGCAAGCATGGCCAGGAGCTGTTCGGGGCTGCGCGAGTTGATCGCCGTGGGCGTCCGCTCGTAGAGTTTGAACACCTCGTCCGCCTCGTCCAACCGCTCCTTGACCTCGGCGTGGGTGAGGCTGAGGTAGCTGCCCCGCACGACGGCCTCGCGGATCGCGGCGACGATGCCCGGCGGGTCGGCCGAGTCGGGCACGAAGTGCAGCACCGCGTTCAGCAGCACGGCCACCGGCTGGGAGAAGTCCAGCAGCCGGGTCACCTCGGGGTGGTAGAGGATGTCCTCGGGCTGTTGCACGTCCGCCTGGATGATGCCGGCCATCGGGTTGCCGGCGAGGATGGCCCGGCTGTGCGCGACCGCGACCGGATCGATGTCGACGTACATCACCTTGGCTTCGGGCGCGATGCCCTGGGCGACCTCGTGCACGTTGCCCAGCGTCGGGATGCCGGAGCCGATGTCGAGGAACTGGCGGATGCCGGCCTCGTGTACCAGCCAGCGCACCGACCGGCCGACGAACGCCCGGTTCGACCGGCCGATGGCCATCGAACCCGGTGCCATGGCCTCCATCTTGACCACGAACTCCCGGTCCACCGGAAAGTTGTGGTAGCCGCCCAGCAGGTAGTCGTAGATGCGGGCGGCATTGGGCACGGTGACCTCGATGCCCTCCGGCACCCAGTCGGGAAGGTCAGTCAACGCCGTGTTCCTGTCGTGTCGACGGTCAGCAGCGCCGGTGCGCTCCGCTGCGCCCGTAAGGCTACTGCGCCGCCGCCTCCTCATGGCGCCAGGACACCAGACGGTGATCCGCCAGCAGCAGGAGCTGGTTGAGCAAGTACCCGAGAATGCCCAACACGACGAAACAGGCCCACAGGAACGGATAGTCGAACGATGTGGTCTCGGCCAGATTGAGCTGGTAGCCCAGGCCGTCGATGGCGCCACCGATCAACTCGCTGATCACCATCAGGATCAGTGCCAGGCTCAGGCTGACCCGCAGGCCGGTGATGATCTTCGGCGCCGATGCCGGCAGCACCACGCCGAACGCGTGCCGGATCCGGCTGATGCGATAGGCGTGCGACGTGTCGATCAGCACCGGCTCGATCGACCGCACACCCTCGATGGTCTGGACCAGAATGGGCCACGCGCAGCCGAGCGCGATCGTGGTGATCTCCAACCCGGCGCCCAGGTGCACCCAGATCACCAGCACCGGCATCAACAGCACCGGCGGGATGGCCCGGATGAACGCGCCCACCGGTTCGACCACCTCGGCCGCCCTGGGCAGCATGCCCAGGATCAGGCCCAACCCCACACCACCGACCACGGCGATGCCCCAGCCGATGCCGACCTTGGCCATCGACTGGGGAATGCTCTGCGCGAGCAGGCCCAGGTTGTGCCACGCGGACGCCGCGATCGACGTGGGCGTCGGCGCGAACAGGTTGTGCAGGCCGGCGGTGACCAGCTGCCAGATCACCAACATCAGCACCAGCGTGCCCCAACGCTGGGCGAACCGGACCGCCCAGCGCCGGGCGCCCGACTGACCGGACTCGGGAGCGCCGGTCGCCGTCGGGTGCAGCCACGGCAACCGCTGTATCCCCACCAGCGCCAGGTTCGCGAGGTAGCCGATGATGCCGATGATCACCGTGCCGGCGAACACCGTCTGGGTGTCACCGGCGGCCTGACCGGCGTTCCACAGGTAGGCGCCGGCACCGCCGTTGATGCCGGTGATCAGCCCGGTGGACACGATGACGATCAGTTCCAGTGCCACCGTCACCCGGAATCCGGTGACCGCCGCCCGCGCCACGGCGGGCAGCCGCACCCGGACGCTCACCGCGAGGTCGCTCAGGCCGAACACCCGCGCGGTGTCCAGCAGCATCGGGTCGGTCTCCCGCATCGCCCCGACGACGCTGAACAGCACCGGCCACACGCCGGCGAACACCGCGAGCGTGATCGTGGTGACCTCACCCGCGCCCAGCAGCACCGTGGACACCGGGATCAGCGCCACGGCCGGGATCGGGCGGATGAACTCGATCACCGCGCTGGTCGCCGTCCGCACCCCGGGCACACTGCCCAGCAGGATGCCCAGGGGCACGGCGATGGCGATGGTGATCAGCAGCGACAGCAGCCACGTCAGCACCGTGGCGATCAGCGACACCAGGAAGTCCGGCTGGCCGAGCGGGGCGAACGACTGGTAGTCCGACTGCCCGAGCAGCGAGACCATCCTGCCCAGCACCCCGATGGGCGGTGGCAGCAGGAACGGGTCGACCAGACCGGCCTGGCTGACGATCTCCCAGATCAGGAAGAGGCCAACCAGGCCGGCGATGCCGCGAAGCAGGCGGCTGTTCATCTAGGTCAGAACCTCGGTGGTCAGGAGCCGTTCAGGCCCGAGAACGGGGCGAGGATCTGGCGGACGTCGAAGTGCGTGGAGATGTAGCCGGCCTTCTGCATCAGGTCCGCGACCCGCTGGATCCGGGCCGGGTCCAGGTCCGGCGGGAAGCCGGGCAGCGCCATGACGTCCAGCACCTGCTGGGGCACCTTCGGCTGGTGCTTGTGGACCGCCTGCTCGACGGTGTTGCGGTTGCTGGTCGCCGACGCGGCCCGCGACATCGCCTTCTGGAACGCGGCGAGGGTCTTCGGGTCGCTCTGGACGAACTTGTCGGTGGAGAAGTAGCCGGCGTTCGGGATGTTCGCCTCGGCGCTGCCCTGCGGGAACAGGTCCACTACCGGACGGGCACCCAGGGTCTCGGCGGCCTCCGTGGTGTACGGCTCACTGGTGACCGTGGCGTCCACGCTCTTGCTCTTCAGCGCGGTCTCGCTCTGCGCGTACGGGACGGGCTTGAAGTGCACCGAGTTCGGGTCGACGTTCACCGCGGCCAGGCTCTCCTTCAGGGTGGCGGTGATGCCGTCCTTCAGGGAACTGACGCCGATGTTCTTGCCCTTGATGTCGGCCAGCTTGGTGATGCCCGAATTGGGCAGGGCCGAGATCACGAACGTGTTCGGGGCGCAGCTCGGACCGTCGAACACCAGCTTCAGCGGCTGGCCCTTGATCTTGGCCGTGATACCGCTGACGTCGTTGGCCAGCGTGATGTCCAGCGCACCGCCCTCCATCTGGCTCAGCGCCAGGGCACCGCTGGAGGTGGTGACGATCTGGACGTTCAGGCCGGCCTCGTGGAAGTAGCCCTTGTCCTGGGCGATGTACAGGGCGGCCGACGACGAACCGGCGATGGCGCCGACCTTGAGGGTGGTCTTCTCCAGTTGCGCGTTCGAGTTCTGCGCCTGGGGGGTGGAACTGCCGCCGGAAAGGGCGCTGCAGGACGCCGTCAGCACCAGCGCACAAATCGCGGTTGCACCGAGGGCGACTCGACCGCTTAAGCGGCCGAACTGGGCATCGCGGACACGCCACACCATGCTAGTTGTTTCCTTTGCCGTGAAGGACGCGTGATTCGAGATCACGTCGGACGGGGCATTCGGGGAGTGGAACAAACGCGGGCGGGATAACACTGAATTCCGGGAAAACCGCCGTTCGCCCGTACGGTGGCACTCCGGTCCTGGGGGTGCGGTCTTCGCGATTTCCGCCGTCGTACCGACCTGGCGTGGCCCCACCGCACACCCGGGCGTGGATCAGCCGGGTGTCGACTGGACGGCGTGGACCCGTTGGACCGGGCAGACCACGCCGATGGAGGGGGGTCGGATGGTTCACGGAAAGCGATGCACCTTTACTGCCGGTGATGTCGGGTGTTGTTGCGGGTCAGTCGGGCAACCCGTCGCAGCTCACGTACGTTCCCGGCGGCCGCGCCGCCGACCGGGACCGTACGGGCACGGGACGATACCCTGCGCGAGTCGCCCGGGTCACGGGCGGACATGCTAGTTGGTGCCGTGTCACGTCGATGTGGGCACACGGCGTGGTGACCAGTCGCAAGGGGTGAAGTGTCGACACTTGGGTGGCGGCGGAAGCGGTCCGGGAAACGATCCAGTAGCCATGAGCATGCCTCCGGACGCCGGGTCCGTTGTGGCCAATGAATGCAGGCGCAGGAAATCTGCCAGGCCCTTTCACGGCGTCGCACCGGCGGTACAGGTATGTGCGTCGACACGCAAGCGCCGTTGAGTCGGCGACCAGGGCTGATCGCAGTGGTAGTGCCGACTCGTGATCACGCGCGACAGAATGTCACGGTGTCGACAGTGTGTCAAACCCCTGGTCAGGCGTTTTCCTGCCGTTACCCAGGTCGATCGGCAACCGAATAGTCGGTCCACGGGCATATCCTCGACGGCCGTGGATTCACAGTTGACAGAAGCAGGGGAGTAGGTCATGACCAGCACGGACATACTGATGGACGGGTTCGGCCGGGTTCGTGAGTCGGTCCACGCGGCCGTCGATGGGCTGAGCCCGGAGGAACTCGCGTACCGGGTGGACGAGGCGGCCAACTCGATCGCCTGGCTGGTCTGGCACCTGACGCGGGTGCAGGACGACCACATCGCCGGCGTGGCCGGGCTGGAGCAGGTGTGGACGGCGAAGGGCTTCGTGGACCGGTTCGGCCTGCCGTTCGGCCGGCTCGCCACCGGCTACGGCGACAACGCGGACGACGTGGCCGCGGTGCGCGTCGAGTCCGGTGAGCTGCTCACCGCCTACCACGACGCCGTCTACCAGCAGACCGTCGATTTCGTCCGCGACCTGACCGACGCCGACCTGCCCAGGGTCGTGGACGAGGGCTGGGACCCGCCGGTGACTCTCGGCGTGCGGCTGGTCAGCGTCATCGACGACGACCTGGAGCACGTCGGCCAGGCCGCATTCGTGCGCGGAATCCTGTTGCGCCGCCGATAGGCTCGACACCTCAGCCGATCGACATCCGAGGACCCACGCAGTGCTGACCATGCAGGACGCGTTGCTCGCGTTGACCACGTACTGGACCGAACGAGGCTGCCTGGTCGTGCAGCCGGTCAACACGGAGGTCGGCGCCGGTACCCAGAACCCGGCGACCGCGTTGCGGGTACTGGGTCCCGAGCCGTGGCGCGTGTCCTACGTCGAGCCCAGTGTCCGGCCGGACGACGCCCGCTACGGCGAGAACCCCAACCGGCTGCAGACCCACACCCAGTTCCAGGTGATCCTCAAGCCGGATCCCGGTGACCCGCAGGAGCTGTACCTGGGCAGCCTGTCGGCGCTGGGCATCGACGTGCGGGCGCACGACGTCCGGTTCGTCGAGGACAACTGGACCTGGCCGGCGTTCGGCGCGTGGGGCCTGGGCTGGGAGGTGTGGCTGGACGGGCTGGAGATCACCCAGTTCACCTACTTCCAGCAGGTCGGCGGTCGGACACTGGACCCGGTGTCGGTGGAGATCACCTACGGCGTCGAGCGGATCATGATGGCGCTGCAGGGCGTCGACCACTTCACCGAGATCGCCTACGCGCCCGGCATCTCCTACGGCGAGGTGTTCGGCCAGGCCGAGTACGAGATGAGTCGGTACTACCTGGACGACGCCGATGTGGACACCGCCCGGCGGCTGTTCACCGACTACGCCGCCGAGGCCGACCGGATGATCGCTGCGCGGCTGCCGGTACCGGCGCACTATTTCGTCCTCAAGTGTTCGCACACCTTCAATGTGCTGGATGCCCGAGGTGCCGTGTCCACGACGGAACGAGCCAGGGCGTTCGGCCGGATGCGTCGCCAGGCCCGCGAGGTGACGCGGCTGTGGCAGGAACGGCGTGCCGAACTCGGCCATCCGCTCGGCGTGCACCAACCACCGCCGCCCGCCACGCTGCCGCCGGCACTGCCGTCGGTGACCGAGCCGGCGACGCTGCTGTTCGAGATCGGCACCGAGGAGTTGCCGGCCGCCGAGGTGACGGCCGCGGCCGCCAGGGTGCGCGACGCGGTGGCGACCCGGCTGGCCACCACCCGCCTCGGCCACGGCGAGATCACCACCCGGGCGACGCCACGCCGGATCGTCACCGTCGTCGCCGACGTGCGACCGGCGGAGCCGTCGGCGCGACGAACCGTCCGGGGCCCCAGGATCGCCGCCGCGTTCGACGCGTCCGGCAACCCGACCCCCGCCGTTCTCGGCTTCGCCCGAGGCCAGGGTGTCGACGTCGGTTCGTTGCGGCGGGTCGACGACAACGTCGTGGCGGACCGCACCGACACCGGTCGCGGTGCCGTCGAGGTGCTGTCCGGTGTGCTCGGTGAGGTGGTCGCCGAACTGCGGTCGGACCGGAACATGCGGTGGAACGACCCGGCGCTGTCGTTCATCCGGCCGGTGCGATGGCTGGTCGGGCTGCTGGGCGAGACCGAGGTGCCGATCGCGGTGTCGGCGTTGGGCGGTGGCCGCACCACCAGGGTCCACCGCACGGCCCCGTCACCGGCGGTCGACGTGCCGACGGCCGACGGCTACGCGGAGTTCCTGGCGGGCCATGACATCGTGCTGGACCCGGCCATCCGTCGCACCAGGATCGTCTCGGTCGCCACCGAACTGGCGGCAGGCGTCGGTGGCCGGATCGACGTGACCGGCGAGGCAGCGCTGCTGGACGAGATCGCCAATCTGGTCGAGTCGCCCACCCCGATTCTCGGCTCGTTCGCCGAGCGCTACCTGGAGCTGCCGCCGGAGATCCTGGTCACAGTGATGCGCAAGCACCAGCGGTACCTGCCGGTGCGAGACGAGCACGGTGCGCTGCTGCCGCACTTCGTCACGGCGGCGAACGGCTCCTGCGACGCCGATGTGGTGCGGGCGGGCAACGAGGCGGTGCTGCGGGCCCGCTACGAGGACGCGGCCTTCTTCTGGCGCGTCGACCTGCGCACCGACCCGGCGGTCATGAAGGCCGGCCTGACGAAACTGGCCTTCGCCGAGGGTCTCGGCTCGATGGCCGACCGTGCCGACCGGATCGCGGGTGCGGCACTGGCGCTGGCTTCGGACGCCTCCCCGGCGTTGGCTCGGGCGGCGGCACTGGCCAAGTTCGACCTCGGGTCGCGCATGGTGGTGGAGCTGACGTCGTTGGCCGGGACGATGGCCAGGGAGTACGCACTCCGGGCCGGCGAGTCCGCCGACGTCGCCACCGCGCTCTACGAGATGGAACGGCCGCGCTCGGCAGGCGATGAGCTGCCGACCACGACGCCGGGCGCGTTGTTGTCGCTGGCCGACCGGTTCGACCTGATGGCCGGGCTGTTCGCGACCGGTGCGACGCCCACGGGCAGTTCGGATCCGTTCGGCCTGCGACGGGCGGCGCTGGGAGCCGTGGCGGTGCTGCGGGCGGTGCCGTCGGTGCGGGACGTGACGCTGACCCGCGGGTTGGCTGCGGCGGCCGCGCAGTTGCGGGAACAGGGGATCGAGGTGCCCTCCGCGGCGCTGGGTGCGGCGCGGGAGTTCGCGGTGCGGCGGTATGAGCAGCAGTTGTCGGACGCCGGGCACGACCATCGCGTGGTGGCCGCGGTGCTGCCATTGGCTGACTCACCCGCATTCGCCGACTCGACGCTGGCCGAACTGGAGCACCGGTCCGGTGAGGCTGGTTTCGCCGACGTGGTGGCGGCGTTGCAGCGGGTACGGCGGATCGTGCCGGTGGATGTGGCGGCCGGGTATGACGCGTCGTTGTTGACCTCGCCTGCTGAGATCGCGTTGGTCGGGGCGGTGGAGAAGGCGGAGTTGGCGGTTCGCCGCCCGTTGGGCGAGTTCGTCGACGTGGCCGCGACGCTGGTCGACCCGGTGACCACCTTCTTCGAGGACGTGCTGGTCATGGCCGACGACCCGGTGTTGCGAGCGGCCCGCCTGGGCCTGCTGGCCACCGTTCGAGACGCGGCCGACCAGGTCCTGGACTGGCAAGCCCTGGGCGCCTGACCCGCGCGGCTCAGGCGAACGCTCACGTCCCGGCCGGCGATGGTGGGTGCCGCTCCCGAGCTGGTGGCCAGGCCGCAGCGGGCCTGGAGATCCGGGATCGGGCTCCGGTGGCTGTCGGTCGGGCGGCTCGCGGTGCGTGCGCCGCGCGGCCGGATTCAGCTGCGCGGCGGGGCGCAGCTTGATCGCGTGATGGCGGCGCGTTTCCGGCGGCCGCGGAATGTTCTGGTGCGGGCCGGGCGGTGCCTAAACCGCTCGGGATTCTGGCGGCAGGCGGCTAGATTCCAGTCATGAGGTCGTTTTCCGAGTTTCTGGTCATCGCGCTCGTGGTGACGTTCACGCCCGGGCCGGGCACCGGCAATGTGTTGCGGGTGGCGGCCCGGGACGGGCGGCGGACGGCCCTGTCGGCGATTGTGGGAAACACCGGTGGTGTGTTGATGTGGGGTGTGTTGTCGGCTTTCGGCGTGTCGTCGCTGATTCTGGCGTCGCGGATCGCCTATGACACCCTGCGGATCGGCGGGGCCGTGGTGTTGATCGCGATGGGGTTGCGGGCCTTGTGGCAGCGGCGGCAGGGGACCGGCGAGCCGGAGCCCGAACCTGGACCCGAGCCGGGGCGGCGGGCGGCTGGGTGGCGGTCCGGCCTGGTCACCAGCGTGTCCAACCCCAAACTCGCCGTGTTCTTCGTGGCCCTGTTCCCGCAGTTCGTCACGCCCGGCAGCCCGGTCCTGCCCTACGCGCTGGCCATGGCCGGGATCATCGCGCTGCTCGACGTGATCTGGTTCTCCACCTTGGCCTTCGCCGTGGACCGGGCCACTACCATCTTCCGGCCCAAGGTCCGGCGGGTCATGGAGCGGTTCACGGGCCTGGTCATGGTCGGGTTGGGCATTCGGCTCGCCACTGAAGCCCGCTGACTGTCCGGTATGGACTCAGCGGACTCCCGCCGGCCGGAACTGGATGCTCACGCGGGGACCCACCTGCTTCGCCGTCTTCGGAATGGCGTGCTCCCACGTGCGCTGACAGGACCCGCCCATGACGATCAGGTCGCCGTGGCCCAACGCATAACGGTGAGTCGAACCGGCCACCGCGCTCCCCGGCCGGGGACGCAGCATCAGCGTCCGGGGCGCGCCGACCGACACGATCGCCACCATCGTGTCCTCCGTGCTGCCCCGGCCGATCCGGTCGCCGTGCCACGCCACGCTGTCGCGACCGTCCCGGTACAGGCACAGCCCGACCGTCCGGAACGGCTCACCCAACTCGGCCGCGTACTGCCGGCTCAGCGCCGCCCGCGCCTCGTCCAGTATCGCGTGCGGTAACGCGTCGTCCTCGCCGTAGAACGACAGCAACCTCGGCACGTCGACCACCCGGTCGTACATCCGCCGCCGCTCCGCCTGCCACGGCACCTCGCCGGCCAACGCCTGGAACAGCGCGTCCGCACCACGCAGCCACCCCGGTAACACGTCGACCCACGCGCCGGCACCCAGCGGGGTGCGGACGGCCGCGTCGAGCGAGCCGACGGCGACCGTGTCGAAGCCGTCGAGCAGGGAGCCCTGGAGTGCGGTGCCAGCCATGAGGACAGCGTACCGCGCGTTCGAACATATGTTCTACTCGATCGAATGCGCACAAGTCGGCCGAGAGCGAACGCCGACCGGGGGACGGCGAGCGCTCGCTAGCGTGTGCTCAATGGAAACGCGCGAAGTCACCTACGACGCGGACGGTCTGACCATGGTTGCCCACCTGGCGCGGCCGCGCGGCGAGGGGCCCTGGCCGGCCGTGCTCATCGGACACGACGGGATCGGCCTCGACGACTATCAACGCGGCCGCGCCGACGACCTGGCCGACCACGGCTATCTGGCCCTGGCGATGGACTATCACGGTGGCCGGGTGTTCTCCGGTGACCCGGAAGCCATGCTGGCCCGGGTCATGCCGCTGATGGCCGACGCGGACCGGATGCGGGCTGTCGGCCGCGCCGGGCTCGACGTCCTGCTCGCGATGCCGGATGCCGATCCCGGCCGGCTCGCCGCCCTCGGCTACGGCGCAGGCGGCCGTATCGTGCTGGAACTTGCCAGCGCCGGGGTGCCGTTCCGGGCCGTTGCCCTGGTCCATCCCGGCCTGCCGGCCGCTCGCCCCGAGGACTGGACCGACGTGACCGGCTCGTTCCTGCTGTGTACCGGCTCCGCGGACCCGCTCTGCAGCCCTGACCAGGTCCTGACGTTCGGCCGAGCGCTCCAGGACGCGGGGGCCGACTGGCGGGTGAACATCTACGGCGGGGCCAAGCACGCCTTCTGGGCCCAGCCGAGAAACCCCGACGGGTCGCCCGCAGGCGGGACCACCCAAGCCACGGCCACCGTGCCCGGCGTGGGCTATCACCCGGCACACACGCCACGCGCCTGGCGGGCGGTGCTCGACCTGCTCGACGAGACCATCGGAACGTCATCCGCGGCAACTTCTTGACGCAGGACACCCTTCGCCCGGTCCGGTGATTCGTCCGGTCGAGCTGACAGACTGCCTGCGTGGCACGACGGGCGGACGCGCGACGCAACCACACGCTGCTGGTACTGGCCGCGAAGGAGGTCTTCGCCGAGCAGGGGTCCGGCGCGCCCATGGAGGCGGTGGCCCGGCGAGCCGGGGTCGGCAACGCCACCATGTACCGGCACTTCGCCAACCGCCACGACCTCGTCATCGCCGTCCACGCCGACGAGACAGCCGCGCTCTGCTCCGCACAACCCACCGGGCCGGCGCGCGACGCCCTGTTCGGTTGGTTGCGCAGGCTCGTCGCCTACCTCGCCACCAAGCGCGACATCGCGCTGGCGCTGACCGACCCGAACCGTCCACAGTCGACATTGTTCGACCGCTGGCACGACACCGTGTCGAGCACCCTGGCCACTCTGCTGGACGCCACCACCGTCCGCCCCGGACTCACCGCGACCGATCTGCTCCTGCTGGCCGCCGGTATCGCCCTCACCGGCACCGATCCGGCCCGGCACGACCGCCTGCTCGGCGTGGTCCGGGACGGCGCCCGGCTCATGCCGACTGGCGCAACACCAGTTCGGTCGGCAGCGTGGTCGTCGCCTCGATCCGGTCGCCGGCCACCAGGCGCAGCACCTGCCGGGCCATCTGCCGGCCGATCTGGATGATCGGCTGCCGCACCGTGGTCAGCGGGGGATCGGTGTGCCGGGCGCTGGCCGTGTCGTCGAAGCCGACCACCGCGACGTCGTCGGGCACCCGCCGGCCCGCGTCCCGCAACGCCTTCAGCGCGCCCTGCGCCATCAGGTCGGACGCCGCGAACACGGCGTCCAGGCCGGGGTCGTCGTCCAGCAGTTGACGCATGGCCGCCATGCCGGAGTCGAGGGTGAAGTCGCCGACGGCCACGATCGATCGCCGCGACGAGCCGTGCAGCGCGGACCGGTAGCCGGCCAACCGGTCGATGCCGGCGATCATGTCCTGCGGTCCGGCGATCGTGGCGATCCGGGTTCGGCCGGAGTCCAGCAGGTGCCCGACCGCGGCCGCGGCGCCGCCCAGGTTGTCCACGCCGACGTAGGGCAGCGGCGTCGAGCCGAGCGGACGTTCGTTGCACACCACCGGAATCCCGATCCTGGCCAGTGCCGCGGGCAGCGGGTCGGCGCCGTGCAGCGACGCGAGCAGCACGCCGTCCACGTGCCGCGCGGCGATGGACCGCTCGATCCTGGCGTGGCTGGCCGCCGATCCGGCGAGCATCAGCACGAGCTGCTTGTCGGCCTGTTCCAGTACCTGGCTGACGCCGTTGACCACGCCGGGGAAGAACTGGTCGTCGGAGAACACCCGGTCGGTCGTCTCGGGCAGGACCAGTGCGATGAGGTCGGTCCGCTGGGTGACCAGTGTCCGGGCGGCGTGATTCGGCACGTACCCGAGTTCGTCGATGGCCCTGCGCACCGCGGCCTGGCTGGACTCGGTCACGGCCAGGCCGTTGACCACCCTGGACACGGTCGCCCGGGACACTCCCGCTCGCGCGGCGACGCTGTCCAGCGTCGGCCGGCCTGCCGCCCGACTCACCTGACCTCCGAGTCCCACCCTCACCTTGAGAGCGCTCTTAACACCACCTTAAGCGGTTCTGGGCAATTCTTCCGGATGCTTGACGATATGTGTGAACGGCATCACTCTCAGTGTGAGAGCGCTCTCAGGAGCCGGACGAGACAGCGAGGACACATGCCCACCCGAAGGAACTTCCTACGCTGGTCAGCCGCTGCCGCCGCGCTGGCCGCCATCCCCGTCACCGAGCTCGCCACCGGCGCGACCGCCACCGCCGCGACCACCCTGCCGTTGACCGTCGTCAACAACACCGGTCAGTTCGCGAGCGCGTCGATCTGGTTCTACATCGTCGGTGTGAACCCGTCCGGTCAGCAGGTGGTCGTCCGGTCGGACGGCACACCCGTTGTCGTGACGCCCTCGCTGAACGGCCCGGACGGTTTCGCCGACCTGTCCATCCCGCTGGGCACCACGGTGAACCTGCCGCAGATGTCCGGCCGGATCTACTTCTCCGTCAACGAGAAACTCAAGTTCGCGGTGGTCGGCGCGAACGCGCTGCAGTACCCGGCGGGCTGGGTGACCACCGACCCCAGCTTCGACGTGCTGCACGACTGGATCGAGTTCACGCTCAACCCGTCCGGCATGTTCTGCAACACCACGATGGTCGACATGTTCGGCATTCCGCTGTCCATCCACCTGTCCGGGGCCGGCCAGCAGACCACCGGCACGCTGGTGGCGGGCGGCCGGGCGGCCATCATGAACGGCATCGCGGCCCAGCCCGGTTTCGGCCAACTGGTGCTGGCCAACGGGTTGCGGGTGATCGCGCCCGGTCACGGCATCGACGCCGGCCTGTTCTCGTCGACCTACTACGACGCCTACGTCAACCAGGTGTGGAGCCAGTACGCGGGCACCGACCTGAACGTGTCGGTCAACGGCACCACCCTGGCCGGCCGGGTGTCCGGCACCAACCTGGTGTTCGCGGGCGGTGGCGGCACCTTCGCCAAACCCCGCACCCAGGACATCTTCTACTGCGCGGGCGCGCTCGCCCCGCCCGCCGGCACGGCCGGTCCGGTGGCCGCGGTGCTCGGCGCGGCGTTCAACCGGTCCACCCTGCTGACCAGCGCACAGCAGCCGGTGAACACCGCGGCGTCCTTCTACCAGAACGCCACCACCAACCACTACTCGCGGATCATCCACCAGAACATGGCGGACGGTAAGGCGTACGGGTTCCCGTTCGACGACGTGAGCGGGTTCGCCGCGTTCGTCTCCGACGGCGCGCCCACGTCGATCGCCGTGACGTTGACACCGTTCTGAGAACGGTTTGGCCGAGAGGTCATCCCGCCGTTCGTCGCTGGCTACGATCTGGTGGTGATCGAGGACACATTCACTGTCACCACCGACACGGGCCCGATCGCGGGCGCGGCGGCAACCGGCGGCGGGCCGGATCTGCTGATGTTGCACGGTGGTCCCGGAATTTCCGACTACATGGCGGTGCTGGCCGAGGAGACCGAGGGCTGGCGCGGGATCCACTACCAGCAGCGCGGGCTGGCGCCGTCCACCACCGACGGGCCGTTCACCGTGGCCAGGCATGTCGCCGACGCGATCGCCGTACTGGACGCGCTCGACGTGCGGCACACGGTCGTGCTCGGCCACTCGTGGGGCGTGCACCTCGCCCTGCAGGTGGCCCTGGCCGCACCGGAACGCGTCACCGGCGTGGTCCTGGTCGACGGACTCGGCCCGTCCGGTGACGGGCACGCACCGGAACTGGGTGCCGAACTGCGCGCCCGGCTCACCCCGGAGGAAGCCGAACGCTGCGCCGAGATCGACGAGCGGCTGGGCGCGCCCGGCGCCAGCGACGCCGACCTGGTGGCGTCGACGGCCCTGTTGTGGGGCAGCTATTTCGCCGTCCGGTCCACTGCTCCGCCGATGCCCGACGGTCTGGGCGCGTCACTGGCCTGCGCGATGGGGACCTTCGGTTCGATCCTCGGCGAGGAGTTCGCCGACGACGCGTTCGCCGGCAAACTCGCCCACCTGGCCACGCCGGCCGTCGTGCTGGCGGGCGCGGCCAGCCCGATGCCCGTCGCTGCCAGCGAACAGACCGCGCGACTGCTGCCCGACAGCGAACTCGTCGTCATCCCGGACGGCGGACACCTGCCGTGGCACGAACAGCCCGGCTGCGTCGCCGACGCACTGGGCCGGCTGCGCGACTAACCGGGCGCAGGCACACCCACCGACGCCAGATACTTCTCCGCCAGTTCCGGGTCCATGAACCACTTCGCGAAGTCGGCCGGGTCGGCGAACCCGTTCACGAAACGGGTCGCCACCTCCGGCACCGCGCCCGCGACGCCGAGGATGTTCATCACGTGCGGGGGCGGCGGCATCAGCATCGCGTTCGTCCAGGCCGTCGCGTACTGCGCGTCCGACCAGAAGTCCTCGAACGTGCCGGTCATCCACTCGTCGTCGAACGGCCGGTCGCCCCGCTCCAGGATGCGGCGCAGGTAGGACGCGGCGCACTTGCCGGCGTTGTTGGAGCCCTGGCCGGTGATCGGGTCGTTGGCGACGACGACGTCGGCCATGCCCAGGACCCGGCCGCCGGCGGGCAGCGTGCCGATCGGCCTGCGCACCACCGGTGTGTAGCCGCCGGACAGGACGCCGTGCGCGTCGGTGAGCTCGACCGAGCCGCACCGCTCGTACTCCCACGGCACGTAGGTCCGCATCAGTTCCAGGAACCGGCCCAGGTGCTCGGACGGGGACGGCCGGTCCTGCCAGCAGTCCAGCGGACCGCCGGGGATTCCCTCGAAGAACAGGATGTCGCACGGCCCGGACAGGGTGTAGCCGGGAATGACGAACAGCTCGCCGATGCCGGGCACCGCGTTGAACCGCACGGCGGACAGGTTCGGGTGTTCCGGGCGCGGCGCGAGGCCGTGCACGTAGACGACGGACAGCGCCCGCTGCGGACCGGTGTAGGGGGAGCGGTCCGGGTCGCGGTCGAACAACTGCACCAGTTCGCCCTTGCCGGCCGCGACGATCACCAGGTCGTACAGCTTGGTGAGCGCGTCCAGGTCGGACGTGGTGACGCCGTGGTAGACGACCTGGCCGCCGCGGTCCTCCAGCAGTTCCAGCCAGCCGGCCATCTTCACCCGCTGGTCGACCGACTGGGCGTGCTCGCGCAGTTCGGCGACCCAGTCCAGCGCCCGGCTGCCGTCCGGTCCGGCGATGGACAGCCCGATGCCACCGACGTTCGGCGCCTGGTCCTCCCACAGGTTCAGGTCGTAGTCGCGCTCGTGCTGGAGCGAGGGGCCGAACATGCACTGTGTCGACGTCACCCAGCCGGCACGGATCTCGTCCGGCGTGCGGGCCGACATGAGGGTCACGTCGTAGTCGTGCCGCCGCAGGCTCAACGCCAGTTGCAACCCGGACTGTCCTGCCCCGACGATCAGCACCTTCCGCATGCTGCCCTGCCCTTCTTCACACTCCGTAGGAGAGTTGGAGATTCATCGTGTAGGACACCAACTCCTGCAGGACCTTCACCACCGAGCCCGTGTCGCGGGCGTCGCAGGTGGTCAGTGGGACCTCCGGGGACAGCGCCAGCGCGTCCCGCACCTCGTCCAGGTCGTGGTACAGCTCGCCGTCGAACATGTTGACCGCCACGATGAACGGCAGTTCCGAGTCGTTCTCGAAGTAGTTGATCGCGGCGAACGACTCGGCGATCCGGCGGGTGTCCACCAGCACCACGGTGCCCAGCGCGCCACGGGACAGGTCGTCCCACAGGAACCAGAACCGCGCCTGGCCCGGCGTGCCGAACAGGTACAGCACGAGGTCGGAGTGCAGCGTGATGCGGCCGAAGTCCATCGCGACCGTGGTGGTGGTCTTGCCGGTGCCGTCGTCGACCGGGTCGACGTCCTCGCTGGCCTCCGTCATCCACGCTTCGGTGTTGATCGGGGCGACCTCGGACACCGAGCTCACGAACGTGGTCTTGCCGACCCCGAAACCACCGGCGACCACGATCTTCGCTGAGATCAGCAGCGAGGAGGCGTCAGGCGGGTAGTTTCTTGAGTCCATCGAGGATCCTCCCCAAGATGTTCTGGTCGTAGGCGTACGAGTAACCAGTGGGGTGGATGAAGACCATCTCCGCCGCCGCGAGATCCGACAGCAGCACCCGGATCACGCCGAGGGGGATGGTCAGGTGCGCGGACAGTTCGGCGATGGACGTGGTCTCCCGCGCCCGCTCGTAGAGTGCCTGCGACTCCGGCATCAGCGACGAGCTGAACTGCGGGTCGTAATGGGGGACGGAGATCAGCGTCTCCACCAGCAGATGGTGCCGCGGTCTGGTCCGGCCACCGGTGATCGCGTACGGCCGCACCCGCATGCTGCGCATTGTCGAATTGGCCACGCTGTTAGCCACTGTGGTCGCTCCTCATGACGATCAGTCCACCGGGCGTCGGGCCGTGACCACGCGGCGCAGGTCGGCGCGTAACTGCGGGGTCAGCGCGTGCCCTGCCTTGTCCACGAACTGGGTCATTTCGTAGCCCACCACTTTCATGTCGCAGCCGCCGGAGGTCAGCACTCCGAAGCCGGCGCTCCGGCCGATGCCCATGAACAGGAAGTAGCCACGGGTGAGCCGCACGATGATCTGTTCGCAGTTGCCCTTGTCGAACAGTCCGGCCGCGTTGCCGGCCAGACTGAGTAGTCCGCTGGAGATGGCGGCGAGCTGTTCGGACTCGTCGGCGCCCATCGAGTCGGACACCACCAGCGGGAAGCCGTCCGACGACATCACCAGTGCGTGCGTCACGCCGTGCACGCGCTGTACGAAGCCGTTGAGCAGCCAGGCGAAGTCCTGCGGGTTGGTGATCACGGAATCAGGTGTCATCGGCACGGCCCTCCGTGCTCGCGTCCCGGTCCGGGTCGGCCGGGTCGATGAGCTGACCGGTACGTGCCTCCTCCTCACCTTCCGCGAACGCCGCGAAGTCGTCCAGGAACCGGGCCCGGCTCTCGGCGGACTCGGCCACGTCCTCCGGTTCGGGTGCCGGCGGCCGGATGCCGTCGCGGAGGCTGCGGGACTGCCGGCGGGGCAGGCCGCTGCGGGTGGTCGCGGTCGCCGGCCGTTCGGCCAGTTGCGTGGCGTTGGTACTCCGGTTGACCCGCCGGGGCAGTCCGGAGACGGTCGCGGGCCTGCGGTCCGGCGGGGCGTCGTCGGTGGTGGCCTCGGCGATCGGACCGGTGCTCGGCGGCCGGCTGAACGTCCTGGCAGGCGCCTCGCGCACCAGGTCCAGCGGCAGCAGCACGGTGGCCGTGGTGCCGTGCGGCGCCCGGCGGCCGATGGTGACCTTGACGGCGTGCTTGTGCGCCAACCGGCGGACCACGGCCAGGCCCATGTGCTCGATCGCGCTGCTGTCCAGCAACGGCGGTTCGGTGAGCCAGTCGTTGAGCTCGCCCTGCCGGTCCTCCGGCATGCCGATGCCGGCGTCCTCGATCCGCAGCAACACCGAGCCGCGCTCGGTCAGGTGTGCGCTGACCAGGACCGTCGTGGTCGGCGGTGACTGGGTGGTGGCGTTGTCCAGCAGTTCGGCCAGCAGCCGGCTGATGTCGTCGGCGGCGAAGCCGACCACCGCCAGCGGCGCGACCCGGCCCACCTCGACCCGGGTGTACTGCTCGATGGACGACAGCGCGGCGCGGATCACGTCCAGCAGCGACGACGTCTCGTCACCGGTCCCGCCGGCCTCCTGACCGGCCAGGACGCGCAGGTTCTCGGCGTTGCGGCGCAGCCGGGTGGCGAGGTGGTCCAAACCGTACAGTTGGGCCAGCGAGTCCGGGTCCTCCTCCGCGGCCTCGAGCTGTTCCAGTTGGGCCAGCAGGGAATCCACCAGGTTCAGGTCGCGCAGCGCGATGGTGGCGCAGACGCCGGCCAGCGCCTCCTGGTCACCGACGACGTCGATCACGGGGCGGTCGGCGAGCGATGTCCTGACCGGTGCCCGAACCAGCGCGTGCCTGGGCGTCGCAGGCGGCTGCGGGCTCAGCAGTTGGACCGCGGCGGCCCTGGCCCGCTCTTTTGCCTTGTCGAGCAGATCGCGCGCGTTCTGCTTGCGATACTGGTCGATCAGGGATCTCGCACGGCTCACCATGCAGGCCCACCAAGGACTTCGCTGCTCCGCACGTCGGCAGACGGTACCGACTTACGCGCTAGCGTCAACCCCGAAGACTTACACTGGGCGGGTGATCATCAGCGCGCGGTCACGTTTGTCGAGATAGCCCCACCTCTCTCCACGATCGGGTGACGCCAAGATTGGGTGGTCGCCTGGGAAGCGAGAACCGGGCGGCGACGCTGGGATGATGGAGGCAGTGACGGATCCCGACCAGTACGAACCGGTGGTGCCGCTGACCGACGACGTCGCGGGCGACACCGCCGTCGTGGCGCGGCGCGCGCTTCAGTTCGCGCTCGACGTCGCGCTGGTCCAGGTGATCGCTGTCACCGTGGCGGTCCTCGTCACACTTGCCTGTCGGTTGGTGCTCGGCCCGGGGCAGCTGCTGCTGCTCGTGGTGGTGGCCGGCTTGGTGTGGTTGTGGCTGAGTCTGGTGGGGTGGTTGCTGGTCACGGTGCTGTGGCCGGTGCTGCACGGCGGCCGCACGCCCGCGATGCGGTGGTGCGGGCTGCGCGTGGTGACGGCGACCGGTGCGCCGCCCCGGCCCGCGGCCCACGTCCTGCGGTGCGCGCTGACGGTCGTGGACGGCTTCGCGTTCGGTCTGGTCGGGTTGGTGATCATGACCAACGCCCGCCGGCAGCGGCGTCTCGGTGACATCGTCGCCGGCGCGCTCGTCGTCCGGGACCGAAGCAGGTCATGATGGGGTGTGCGAGCGGGAACCTGGTGGCGGGGACGGAGTCGCCGGCGGCAGTTGTTCTTCGCCGTCGTCGGTGTGCTGGTGCTCGCGCTGGCCGGCGTGCTCGCGGTACGGCTGACCGGCGGTGACCCCGGCCCCACCGTCCTGCCCGACCAGGCCGACCAGGGACCGGTGCTGCTGGTGCCCGGTTACGGCGGCAACGCCGACTCGCTGGGCCCGCTCGCCGCGAAACTGCGCTCCGCCGGCCGCACCGCACAGATAGTCCCGCTGCCCGGTGACGGCACCGGCGACCTGTTGGTGCAGGTGAACACGCTGGACGACGCGGTGAACCGGGCACTGGCCGCGGGCGCGCCGTCGGTGGACGTCGTCGGCTACTCGGCCGGGGGAGTGGTGACCCGGCTGTGGGTGGCACGGGACGCCGGCCAGTTCCGGGCGCGCCGCGTGGTGACGCTCGGCTCGCCGTTGCACGGTACCGGGATCGCCGCCGCCGGCAGCGCGCTGCTGCCCGGCGCGTGCCCGCTGGCGTGCCAGCAGTTGGTACCGGACAGCCCGCTGCTGCGCGGGGTCGACGCCCAGCGGCTCCCGGCCGGGCTGCCCTGGCTGTCGCTGTGGACCGCGGACGACCAGACCGTGGTGCCGCCGGACTCGGCCGAGCTGCCCGGCGCGGTGAACGTGCCGTTGCAGGAGATCTGCCCGGCAGCGCGGGTGTCGCACTCGCAACTGCCGGGCGCACCGCTGGTGGGCGGGATCGTGCTGGCCGCGCTCGACGGCCCGAGCCTGGCCGTGCCGACGCCCGACCAGTGCTCCGCGCTCACCGTGACCGGTCGTTAGTCACTGGGGCCGGCGCCGCCTGCCGCGCGTGCGGCGGATCCACATGCTGGCCAGCCGGCCCATCTGCTCGTCCAGCTCCCGGCGCTGCCGGTCGGTCACGTCGGCCAGCTGGGACAGGGTCGATACGTACATGGTGTCCTCCTTCGTAGGGGCCTTCACCTCTACGACGGAGTGGAGTGGCCGAAAAAGACATCGGCCGGCAACAAACCTCGGCCCGCGGCCTAGCTGGTGATGTCCTTGCTGGTCAGGTTCGCCCACCCGGCACCGAAGAACACCAACAGGTAGACGCCCTGGACGATCAGTCCCTTGTCGATGTTGCCCCAGAAGATCGGGGCCCGGAAGAAGTCGATCCAGGACAGCCAGTAGTTGGTCGGCAGGTACGGCTTGATCCGGTTGGCCGCGTCCAGCGTGGTCAGCACCTCGCTGGTGATCAGCACGGCCAGTGTGCCCAGCGCCGCGCCCAGCCCGGACACCGTGACGGTGGACAGGAACAGCGCGATCACGCCCACCCCGAGCATGCACACCAGGATGTAGCCGATCGCGCCGAGCAGCCGGGCCACCAACTCCAACGGCGTGAGCGTGGTTCCCGACAGCGAGGTCACACCGCCGGGCTGGCCGACCGCGGCCGCCTGCCCGAAACCGAACAGCCCACCGCCCACCAGGAACGACGTGACCACCACGAACACGATCACCAGCAGCACGAACACCGCGACGCTGAGCAGTTTCGCCACCAGCAACCGGGTCCGGCCGACCGGGCGGACCAGCAGGTAGCGCAGCGTCCCGTTCGCGGCCTCGCCGGCCACCGCGTCACCGGCGAACATGGCGACCGCCACCGGCAGGAAGATCGGCAGCACCAGCGCGAGCGCGGCGGCCGGGAACAGCGAGCCGTCGTTCTCCACCGCGGACAGGAAGGCGGCACCCTGGCCGGGCGGCGGCGTGATGTCGGTGCTGGCCAGGAACACGGCGACGATCGCCGGCAGCAGGCACAGCAGCAGGATGCTCACCCACATCCTCGGCCGCAGGAACAGCGTGCGCAGCTCGACGCGGATCACGCCGCACCACCGTCCATCCGGTCGGTGCCGTGACCGGTCACGTCCAGCACGACCTGTTCCAGCGTCCTGCGCTGCACGCCGATCTCCCGCACCCGCACGCCCGCCCCCACCAGCTTCGCGTTGAGCTCGGCCGGGTCGTCGGCCCGCACCACCAGCTTCGCGCCGTCCCGGAACTCGACCTGCCCGTCCAGCAGCGCCACCGCGTCGGCCGGGTCCTCGGTGTCCACCACGACCCGCCCGGTGGGCGCGCGGAGCGTGGCCAGATCCTCCTGGAGAACCAGCCGACCCCGGTCCACGATGCCCACCCTGTCACACAGTTCGTCCACTTCGGACAACAGGTGGCTGGACATGAAGACCGTGGTGCCACCGCGGTTCAGGGCCAGCAGCAGCTCGCGGATCTCCTTGATGCCACGCGGGTCCAGGCCGTTGGTCGGCTCGTCCAGGATCAGCAGCCTCGGCCGGCGGACCAGCGCGGCGGCCAACCCGAGCCGTTGCCGCATACCCAGCGAGTAGGCACGCACCGGCCTGCCGTCGATGCCGCCCAGCCCGACCTGCCGCAACGACTCCTCGATCCGGTCCCGCCGGTCGCGCCGCCCGCCGGTCCTCGGCCCTGCCGAGTCGATGATCGACAGGTTGGTGCGCCCGGACAGGTGCGGGATCGCGGCCGGTCCCTCGACCAGCGCGCCGATCGAGGGCAACACGTCCCTGACTCGTCTGGGCACCGGCTGGCCGAGCAGTTCGATCTCGCCGCTGGTCGGGTAGACCAGCCCGAGCAGCATCCGCGCCAGCGTCGTCTTGCCCGACCCGTTCGGTCCGAGGAACCCGTACCGGTCGCCCTCGCGCACGGTCACGCCCACCTCGTTGACCGCGACGGTCGAGCCGTAGCGTTTGGTGAGCGCGGTGGTCCTGATCAGATCGGTCAACGGAACCGCAATCGCCGTACGGACAGTTCGTCCGCCGCTTCCTGCAGGATCGCGTGGTTCACGAACCCCGCGATCAGGTAGGTCCGGGAGCCGACCTGTCCGATCAACACCCCCAGCAACGGGATCCCGATCAGCACCGCCCGTCCTCTCACCACCGGTACGTCGCTCGCGCCTGCCTTGGTCGCCGCGTCGATCGCCGGCCGACCGATGTTGCGCGGCAGCGGCAGCACCACGAACGTGGCCAGGCCCGCGCCGTACCGGCCGACGCCGGGCAGGCCGGGCAACTGCGGTTGGAGCTGATAGTGGGCCAGTTCGCGCGGCAGCCTGGCCCGGCTGAAGCCGGCGATGGCGGTCACGATGTCCGGCGCCTGCGCGGTGGCCAACTGCCCGCCCGCGTCCGGCGCGCGCAGCGCGGCGGGGTCCGGCCTGCTCCGGTCGACGCTGACGAACTGGCTGGTGATCAGCGGCGTGGTGGCGCCCTTGGCGCTCACCTCGACCCGCAGCGGCAGTCCGGTGGTCGGGTCGGCCCAGATGTCCACCTGGCCGACCGTGGTGAACGGGTCCGTCGGGCGCAGCCGTAGGCCCTCGGCGGCGACGCCGGCGATCCGCCGGGGCGGCAGGGCCAGCGGCCGGTCGACCGGGTCCATCGCCAGGATCCGCCGGGCCAGGTCGGGCGGCAGCAGGTCACCGGCCCTGGGCAGTCGGACCGGTTCCGCGCCGAGGATCTCGGTGAGCAGGCCGGTGCCGTAGTCCCAGGTGAACTCGCCGTCCGGGGTCTCGTAGACGTCCCGCTCGCCGACCGTGTCGATCACGTCGACCCGGTTGTCGTTGGCCGCCCGGAACCAGACCCGGATGTTCGTCGTGCCGGACAGCAGCGACGTGACATCGCCGACCGCGGGCAGGTTGGGCAGGCCGAGTTCGGCCTGGGTGCGGGCGAAACCGGTGTACGGCTGGTCGGCCGACGCCACGATCTTCGCCCGCAACTGGCCAGGGCTGAGTCGGTCACCGCCGACCGGCAGGCTCGACACCACCGAGGGCACGGCGCACGCCACCGCGGCAACCAGGGCCACCAGCGCCCACCGAGCCGATCTCCTGCCCACCATCTCTCCCTTTGTACCTGCCACCCGGTCCGGTCCCTGTGTTACGAACTGACCTGTGACGGCACAGCGGCCGATGAGCCACCACGGATTCCCGCAGTTGTGGACCGCGACCACCGTCTCCTACTTCGGCACCTACATCACGATGGTGGCGCTGCAGGTGCTGATGGTGACCGACCTGCACGCGTCGGCAGCCCAGATCGGCCTGGTCAACGCGGCGCGATGGCTGCCCTACCTGCTGTTCGGGCTGCTCGCCGGGGTGTTCGTGGACCGGCACCGGCGGCGGACCGTGCTGATCGGCAGCGACCTGGGCCGGGCGGTGCTGCTCGGGGTGATCCCGCTGCTGGGCCTGGTCGGCGGGCTGAGCGTGCCGGTGATCGCGGCCGTCATGGTGCCGTTCGGCGCGTTGGCTCTGCTCAACGATGCCGCCTATCAGTCCTATCTGCCCCGACTCGTCCCGTCCGGCCTGTTCAACCGGGCCAACGCCCAACTGGAACAGAGCAGCCACGTGGCACAGACGACCGGGCCGCTGGTCGGCGGCGGGCTGGTGCAACTGCTGGGCGCGCCGCTGGCCGTGGTCATCGACGCGGTGTCCTATCTGGGCTCCGGCCTGATCCTGAGCACCATCCGGGTGGCCGAGCCGAGGCCGGCGGACCTGCCGGACCGGCCGAAACGCCGGCTGCGCACCGAGATCCCGGAGGGCCTGGCCACGGTCTACCGGCACCCGAAGCTGGCGCCGCTCTCGCTGACCACGCACGGCTGGTTCATCTTCAGCAGCCTGGCGTCCACGGTGTTCGTGCCGTTCGCCGTGCGGCAGGTCGGGATCGGCTCGCTCGGCCTGGGCATCGCCTACTCGTGTGCCGGCGTCGGCGGCCTGTTCGGCACGTCGCTGTCCAACCGGGCCGAGCGGCGCCTGGGTGCCGGACCGGCGGTGATCGCCGCGCAGCTGCTGTTCCCGTTCGCGTACCTGCCGATCGTGTTCGCCCAGCACGGCACCAGTGGGCTCGCGCTGATCTGCGTCGGCGAGTTCCTGTTCTGGGTGGCGGTCGGCATCGGCAGCCCGATCGAGCTGGCCTACCGCCAGTCGGTCGTCGCGGACCACCTGCAGGGCAGGGCGAGCGCCACGATCCGCTCGCTGAACTGGGGCATGAACGTGATCGGCGCGCCGGTCGGCGGGGTGCTCGCGGACGCGGTCGGCTACCGGCCCGCGCTCTGGCTGGGTATCGGCGGTTTCGCGGTGACCGCGGTGTGGCTCGGCGTGTCGCGGTTCCGTACCGCGAGCCTGACCGAGCGGCCTGCTGGCAGGATGACCGCACAGTCGCCTGCCGGTGAGGAGCGGATGGATGAGTGAGCTCGATTCGTGGGCGGTGTCCGAGTTCCACGACGGCCAATGGACATTTCCGATCTATCGCAAGGGCACCGGCCCCGGCGTGATCGTGGTGCACGAGGTCCCCGGGTTGACCCCCGGCGTGCTCGCCTTCGCCCAGGAGGTGGTGGACGCCGGGTTCACCGTGGTGGCGCCGTCGATGTTCGGCACGCCGGGCAGGCCCATGTCGGCGGGCTACGCGCTGGGCACCCTGAGCAGGCTGTGTGTGCGCAGCGAGTTCACCAAGCTGGGCCTGCGCCGCACGTCCCCGGTGGCCAACTGGCTGCGGGCGCTGGCCAGGACGCTGCACGAGGAGCTGGGCGGTCCCGGTGTCGGCGCGCTGGGCATGTGCTTCACCGGCGGCTTCGCGCTGGCCATGATGGCCGACGCCCCGGTGGTCGCGCCGGTGCTGGCGCAGCCGTCGCTGCCGTTCCCGGTGGGCAGGCAGCGCCGGGGCGACCTGGGCCTGTCGCCGGCCGACCTGGCCTCGGTGAGGACGAAGGCGGCGCAGGGCTGCTCGGTGCTCGGCCTGCGGTATGCCAACGACCCGGCGGTCGGCAGCCGGTTCGACACGCTGCGCCAGGAACTGGGCGACAGGTTCATCGCCGTCGAGTTCCCCGGCCGCCAGCACTCGACGCTGACCGAGCACCGGCAGCAGGAGGGCGTCGACCGGGTCCTGGAGTTCTTCCGGCAGAACCTCGTTTCCGTGGCCTGACCTGCGGGGAACAAGGCCGTGGCGTATCGTCGTTGGTCAGGTAGTTGAACCAACAACAACCTGATGAGGAGGCGCGAGGGCCATGGCCGCTGTGAGCGCGGACACGCTGACCCTGCCCAGGGTGAGCGCAGCTGGTCTCGGCGACACCGAACGTCCCGTCCTGGCCGTCTCCACGGCCCCGGCCGGATATGAGGGCGAGGGATTCCCGGTCCGCCGGACGATGGCCGGCATCCGGTACGAGTACCTCGACCCGTTCATCATGATGGACCACATGGGCGAGGTCGACTACGCGGCCGGCGAGCCCAAGGGCACCAACTGGCACCCGCACCGCGGCTTCGAGACCGTCACGTACCTGATCGAGGGCCAGTTCGTGCACCAGGACAGCCACGGCGGCGGTGGCGTCATCACCGAGGGCGCGACGCAGTGGATGACCGCCGGTGGCGGCTTGCTGCACATCGAGACCCCGCCGGAGCAACTCGTCGAGAACGGCGGTCTGTTCCACGGTTTCCAGCTCTGGGTGAACCTGCCGGCCAAGGACAAGTTCCTGACGCCGGCCTACCAGCCACTGGAGGCCGGCCAGGTGCTGCTACTGGCCAGCGCCGACGCCGGCACGCTGCTGCGGGTCATCGCGGGTGATGTCGACGGCCACGTCGGACCGGGCTCGACGCACACGCCGATCACCCTGCTGCACGCCTCCATCGCACCCGGCGCGCAACTGTCCCTGCCCTGGCAGGCCGACTACAACGCGCTGGCCTACGTCATGGCGGGCACCGGCACGGCGGGTGTGCAGGGCGAGCCGATCCACGCCGGCCAGATGGCCGTGTTCGGCGCGGGCGACCGCATCACGATGGCCGCCGACGCGAAGCAGGACAGCCGGACCAGCTCGCTCGAGGTGATCATGCTGGGCGGCCGGCCGATCCGGGAGCCCATGGCGCACTACGGGCCGTTCGTGATGAACACCCGCGAGGAACTGCAGCAGGCACTGGACGACTTCCAGGCCGGCCGGCTCGGTGTGGTGCCGCCGGACGCGATCATGCCGCATGTGCCGCGCGGCCAGCGTCGACCCTGACCGTCCAGCCGCGGCGCCGCACGTGTCCACTGCGGACTGTCATGTCGGTGGTGAGAGGCGGCGGGCGCCAGGTGCGGGAATCGCTCCCGTTCCGGCCCCTGCCGCCTCCCGGTGTCCGGATTGCCCTGGTGCGGGCGGGACGGCATGAGCGGAACGATCGCGTGCAAGTGTCCTGCGCTCGTTGACACCCCCGTTCCGGGCCGCCGAGAATCCGTCGCGGAAGACGACGGCGGGAGTCCCGGCATGACAGGTCAGATCCTCGTTCCGTTCGAAGGAGAGGGTGCTGGCGTCGAGGACCTCACGTGGGGGCAGATCGGTTTCTGGCAGGGGATTGCCGAGTCGGGCCGATCACTCGTCATGGGGGGTGTCACGCCGCTGACGCCTGGCGTCACGGTCGAGGCGCTCGCCGAGAGCCTCCGGTTCTCCCTGTCGCGCCACCAGTCACTGCGCACCCGGTTACGCCTGGATCCGGCGGGTGGCCTGCCCAAGCAGGTGTGCTCGACGTCCGGTGTGGTGCCGCTGGAAGTCGTCGACGTCGAGCCGGACGGCGACCCGGCGACGGTCGCCGAGGAAGTGTTCGCGCGCTACGAGGCACGGCACTTCGACTACGAGCGCGAGTGGCCGATCCGGATGGCCGCGATCCGCCACGGCGGCCGGATCACTCATGGCGTCGCCGTCTATCTGCACACGGCGATCGATGCTGGCGGCCTGGAGGTGCTGCTCGCCGACCTGGCCGCCCGCGATCCGATGACCGGCGCCGGGCGGGGCGCGGTGACCGCGATGCAGCCGCTGGCCCAGGCCCGTCAGCAGCGCAACGCCGCCGCGCGCCGGACCTGCCAGTCGTCGCTGCGCCATCTGGAACACGTGCTGCGCACGGTGAGCCTGAACCGGTTCGGCGAGGCCACATACGGCGACGGGATGGCCATCCGGCTGATCCGCTACCACTCGCCGGCAACCGCCATGGCCATCAAGGTGATCGCGGCGCACGAGGGCACCAACACGTCCGCCGCGCTGCTGGCCGGGTTCGCCGTCGGCCTGGCCCGGTTCACCGGCAACACGCCGGTGATGGCCATGATGCTGGTGAGCAACAGGTTCCGGCCCGGGTTCGCCGAGTCGGTGAGTCCACTGGTGCAGGTGAGCCCCTACCTCATCGACGTCGCCGACATCTCCCTCGCCCAGGCCGTCGGCCGCGCGAAGGTCAGCGTGCTGAACACGTACAAGAACGCCTACTACGACCCCTACGAGCAGGACGCGGTCATCGAGCGGGTGAACGTGGAACGGGGCGCGGAAGTCGACCTGTCGTGTTTCTACAATGACCGCCGGCAGGGTGAGCGGGGACCGGCGACCGGCCCGTTGCCCACCGCCGCCGACATCACGGCCGCACTCGAACACAGCGATTACCGGTGGGAGCACGAGGCCGACCCGCCGCAGCGCAAGCTCTACTTCAACGTCGACGACCCGCCCGGCGCCATCGACTTCGCGATGTCCGTGGACACCAGGTACTTCGACGACGACGACATGATCACCGTGCTGCGCGGGATCGAGGCCGCCACCGTCCAGACGGCGCTGGATCCGACGGCGTCCACCGGCGTCCGGACACCTGCCGCGATTCAGTTCTGAATCCTTTCCGTTCACATTATTGACGGTGTTTCCCCGGATGCTTGCCGTCACGCCGCGTGTGCATTTCTGAGGACGGTTGGGATTGAAGCAACAATGGTGGAATCGGGACCGGGAGCTGGTTTACTCGATTCGTTCGCCGGACGCGGCGAATTGTTCGCCCGTGTCGATTCTCCAGCCGGAAAGGGGGTGCACCATGCGTAGTGTCAAGTCTGCTCGGAGCATCGAGTCCCGCACCGTGATCAAGCGCCTCCAGGTCAAGTAACGACTGTCCCACACGGATGGGCGGGGGTGGCGGCACTGTGTCTGCCACCCCCGTTGGGGTGTCCTGCCCTAGGCTCGGGCGATGGCCACGGAGATCGAACGCAAGTTCCTGGTCGCGCAGGACTGGTCGACCGGTGACCTCGACCCGGTGCCGGTCCGCCAGGGCTACCTGACGGACAACGGCGCCGGCACCGAGGTCCGGGTCAGGGCCCACGGCCAGGACCGGCTGATGACCGTGAAGCGCAGCCGTTCGTCGTCCGGTGCCTCGGTGCGCACCGAGATCGAGTTCCCGTTGCCCGAGGACGTCTTCGACGAACTCTGGCTGCTCACCGAGGGCCAGCGGGTCGCCAAGCTGCGCTACACCGTGCCGCTGGCCGGTGAGCTCGAGGCGACCGTGGACGTGTACGCCGACCGCAACGACGGACTCCGGGTCGTCGAGGTGGAGTTCCCCGACGAGCAGGCCGCCGCCGACTTCACCGCGCCCGACTGGTTCGGCCCCGAGGTCACCGGCGACCCCCGGTACGGCAACCGCAGGCTCGCGCAGTAGCCCTTACCCAACCCGAACACGATGTCGACCTGCCGCTCACGCCCGCCTGACAGCCTCGTTCCCGTACCGCGCCGGAAGGCGCGCGGACGACGAGGAGGCAACGATCCATGAGCACCAGCCAGTGGGCTCGCCGGGCAGCGGTCACCGGATGTGCGGCCGGTATCGGGCTGGCCGTCGCAGGTGTCGGCACGGCCGCCGCGCAGGGTGGCCCGACCACCACGGCACCCGCGCCGATCACCATCAGCTCCGCCCAGGTCCAGCAGTGGTGCGACCACGACGTGCCGACACTCACGGAGAAGGTCAACAAGCTCGTCGACCGGATCGACGGCGGGCCCACCGAGGCCGGCTCGACCCAGTGGCTGCACGCCCGGGCCCAGCAGGCCCGGGCCAACGGCCACCCGGCGCGGGCGGACTTCCTCGACGCCCGTGCCCAGCGGCGCACCGGTGTGCTCACCATCCTGGACAAGGTGCGGACGCGGCTGCACGACTTC
Source organism: Pseudonocardiaceae bacterium (assembly GCA_036491115.1). GTDB lineage: Bacteria > Actinomycetota > Actinomycetes > Mycobacteriales > Pseudonocardiaceae > DATEPR01. The sequence goes on along the minus strand of DASXCQ010000060.1, from coordinate 143,002 downwards.
ACCACCCAGCACTGCGGCGGCGGCCAGTGAGGGCGCGGCTGATCGGCCTGACGGCCGCGATCGGCGCCGCCGTGGTGCTGTGCGCCGGCTGCCAGGGCAGGTCCGGGTCGTCGCCGGCACCGGGCCAGGTGACGTCGGACTCCGGTGACCCTGGCCGGCCGGGTGCCGAGCTGAGCCAGATCCAGTCCACCCTGGACAGCGTGTCGGCGCAGATCAACGCCGACTCCGCCCCCTGATGTGGCCCTGCTCCGGTTGGCCGGCCGCTGGTGCGACCATGGGCGCCACCACAGCTCCAGCGGAACCGACAGGGAGGTGCCCGACATGCAGCCGGGCGCGCCGGCCGGCCGAGGGCTGGTCCTCGTGGTCGAGGACGAGCGGTCCATCGCCGACCTGATCTCGCTCTACCTGCGGCGGGACGGGTTCGGCGTGCAGGTCGCCACCGACGGTCCGGCCGCGCTGGCCGACGTGCGGCGGCTGCGGCCGGTGGCGGTCGTGTTGGACGTCGGTCTGCCCGGGATGGACGGGATCGAGGTGTGCCGGGCCATGCGGCATGCAGACGACTGGACGCCGGTGCTGTTCGTCACCGCCAGGGACGACGAGGTGGACCGGGTGCTCGGCCTGGAACTGGGCGCCGACGACTACGTCACCAAGCCGTTCTCGCCAAGGGAACTGGCCGCTCGGGTCAGGACGGTGCTGCGCCGGACGGCCGGGTCGCCCGCCACCCGGGCACACACCGTGGGTGCGGTACGGGCCGACGTGAACGCCCGCCGGGTGTGGGCGGGGGAGCGCGAGGTGGCGCTCACGTCCACCGAGTTCGACCTGCTCGTCCAACTGGTGCGCCATCCCGGCCGGGTGTTCACCCGGGAGCAGCTGCTCAGCTCGGTGTGGGGCTACGCGGCCGCCGCCGGCACCCGCACGGTCGACGTGCACGTGGCGCAGCTGCGCGCCAAGCTCGGCGACGCCAGCCCGATCCGCACCGTGCGCGGCGTCGGCTACGCGGCTGAGGCGACGTGACCGCGGCGGACACCGTCGTCGTGCCCGCCGTCGGCCGGCGGCGCGGCTCGCTCGCGGTCCGGATCACGGCGCTGTGCATCGGGGTGGCGGGCGTGGTCGCGGTGGTCGCGGGCCTGGTGTCCGCCCGGCTGGCCGACACGGTCGCCGATCAGGTCAGCCGGACGACGCTGGCCGCGCAGGCGGACGTGGTGGCCGGCCAGTTGGCCGACGTCGGTCCCGGTTCGCGGCTGGGCCTGGCCAAGGTGGCGGACGTGCTGCGCGGTCAGGGCATCGCCGTCGTGGTGCTGAGTGACAGCGGTGTGCTCACCGGCGGCGACCACCAGGCCGTCGCCGTGGTTCGGGCGGCCGGCGTCACCGCGGCACCAGCCCAGCCGGTGTCCGCGACCGTGCGGGTGGCCGGCCGGTCGGTGCTGGTGGAGGCCAGGCACGTGGCGAACGGCGGCTTCGCCCTGGTCCAGCAGGTCGGCCTCGGCGCGACGGTGACGCCGGTGCTGCGCAGGGACACGCTGCTGTCGCTGGGTATCGGCCTGGTCGTCGCGGCGGCCGCGGGCCTGCTGCTGGCCGGCCTGCTGTCCCGGCCGCTGCGCCGCACCGCGCAGGTGGCGATGACGATGGGCAACGGCAGGCGCGACCTGCGCGCACCCGTCGAAGGGCCGAGGGAGGTGGCCGACGTCGCCGACGCGGTCAACCGGCTCGCCGACTCCCTGGCGCGCAGCGAGTCGCGGCAGAAGGAGTTCCTGCTGTCGGTGTCGCACGAACTGCGCACGCCGCTCACCGCGGTCAGCGGCTTCGCCGAGTCGCTGGCCGACGGCGTGGTCACCGGCGACGACGTGCCCAGGGTGGGCAGCCTCGTGCTGGACGAGGCACAGCGGCTGGACCGGCTGGTCCGCGACCTGCTCGACCTGGCCAGGCTGGGCGCCGACGACTTCCGGCTGGACCTGGCCGAGATCGACCTGACCGGACTGGTGCTGGCCACCGCCGAGGTGTGGCGGGCCCGGTGCGCCGCCCGGGACGTGCCCTACCGCGTCGAGGCGCCGGACCGTCCGGTGGTCGTGGTGGCGGACGCCCGGCGGCTGCGGCAGGTGCTGGACGGGTTGACCGAGAACGCCCTGCGGGTGACCCGGGCCGGGCGGCCGATCGTACTGTCGCTCGGCGTGGTACCCGGTTGCGCCGTGCTGCGGGTGCGCGACGGCGGGCCGGGCCTGTCGGACGCGGACTTCGAGGTGGCGTTCCAGCGTGGCGTGCTGCACGGCCGGTACCGGCACGAGCGGCCGGTCGGCACGGGTGTCGGCCTGGCGCTGGCGCACGGCCTGGTGACCAGGCTCGGCGGCACGATCCAGGCCGGTCCGGCACCCGAGGGCGGTGCCTGCTTCACGGTCACGCTGCGCCTGGCTCGTTGATCGCGGTCGGCCGGACGTGGTCGAATCGGACCAACCGACCGACAGGGGACCACGGCATGCCGCTCGCGCTCGTCGCGCTCGCCGTCTGCTCCTTCGCCATCGGCACCACCGAGTTCGTGATCACCGGGCTGCTGCCCGACGTCGCCGGTGACTTCTCGGTCACCATCGCCACCGCCGGGCTGCTCGTGTCCGGCTACGCGCTCGGCGTCGTGGTGGGCGCGCCGCTGGTCACCGCCGGCATCGCCCGGCTGCCGCGCAAGGGCGTGCTGCTCGGCCTGCTGGTGCTGTTCGTGGCCGGCAACGGTCTGTCCGCCGCCGCACCGAACTACGCGATCCTGCTCACCGGCCGGGTGGTGGCCGCGCTGTGCCACGGCGCGTTCCTCGGTGTCGCGTCGGTGGTCGCGGCCGGGCTGGTCGGGCCGGAACGGCGGGCCAGAGCCATCGCGGCCATGCTCAGCGGGCGGACCATCGCCAACGTGGCAGGCGTGCCGCTGGGCACCTTCCTCGGCCAGCACTACGGCTGGCGCTCCACGTTCCTGGCCATCGCCGGCCTCGGCCTGCTCGGCATGGTGGGCATCGCCACCCTGGTACCCCGCCTCCCGGTACCGGCCGACGCCGGCGTGCGGGCCGAACTGGCGGCGTTCCGGCACGGTCAGGTGTGGCTGGCGCTGGCCATGACCGCGCTCGGGTTCGGCGCGGTGTACGCACCGTTCACCTACATCGCGCCGCTGCTCACCGATGTCGCCGGATTCACCCCGGCCGCGGTGCCGTGGCTGCTCGTGCTGTTCGGCGCCGGCCTGGTGATCGGCAACGTACTGGGCGCGCGGGCCGCCGACGTCCGGCTGCTCACCACGATCGTGGTGCTCCTGGCCGTGCTCACCGGCGTGCTGGTGGTGTTCGACCACACGGCGCACGGCCGGGTGTCGGCCGCCGTGACCCTGTTCGCTCTCGGCGTGATCGCGTTCGCCACCGTGCCCGCGTTCACCAGCAGGGTCCTCACCACCGCCGGCACCACTGCCGCGAACACCATGGCGTCCTCGGCCGCGGTTGCCGCGTTCAACCTGGGTAACGCCACCGGCGCCTATCTCGGTGGCCGGGTCATCGCCGCAGGTCACGGTTACGCGTCGCCGATCCTGGTGGGTGCCGCGATGGCCGCCGCCGCGTTGCTGACCGCGGCGGTGTCCGCCGCGGGGCGGCCGGTTCGCCCGGCGGGCCAACTAGACTTGCCAGATGGGGTTCTCACGGTGGGTGGGATGGATTCTCCGCCGTCGCGTGTTGACCGCGGAGACGGAGACGCGGCAGGTGCGAACGGAGGCAGTGGTGTCGGACCCGCGGGAACTGTATGAGGTCGACTCGGACGTGCCCGAGTTGCACGGAGCGGTGTTGCTGCACCACTTCGACGGCTTCATGGACGCGGGGTCGGCCGGCCGGCTGGTCGCCGAGCACCTCCTGGGCACGCTGGAACACCGGGTGGTCGCCACGTTCGACGTCGACCGCCTGATCGACTACCGGTCCAAGCGCCCCACGATGGTCTACGTCACCGACCACTGGGAGAGCTACGACGAGCCCGAACTGGTCGTGCACCTGCTGCACGACACCGAGGGCACGCCGTTCCTGCTGCTCAAGGGCCCCGAACCGGACCACGAGTGGGAGCGGTTCAGCAAGGCGGTGCACGCCCTCAACGAGCAGTGGGGCGTCCGGCTGACCGTCGGCATGCACGGCATCCCGATGGGCGTGCCGCACACCCGCCCGATGGGCGTCACCGGCCACGCCACCCGGCCCGAGCTGGTCAGCGACCACCGGCCGATGCTCAACCGGATCCAGGTGCCGGGCAGCATCGGCGCGCTGCTGGAGTTCCGGCTCGGCCAGTCCGGCCGGGACGCACTCGGTTTCGCCGCCCACGTGCCGCACTACCTGGCCCAGGCGGTGTACCCGAGCGCGGCCGTCACGCTGCTGGACGCGGTCGCCAAGGTGACCGGCCTGCACGTGCCCGACGACTCGCTGCGCGAGGCGGCGCAACGGGCGGACGCAGAGGTGGACCGCCAGGTCGGCGAGTCCGAGGAGGTCGCCGAGGTGGTCCGCGCGCTGGAACAGCAGTACGACCAGTTCGTCGAGGGCAGCAACCGGGGCAACCTGCTGGCCGGCGGCATGGACCGGATGCCGACGGCGGACGAGCTGGGCAGCGAGTTCGAACGGTTCCTGGCCGAGCAGCAGGGCGACAACTAGCCGAATCGTTCGGTCCGTACGGCGTCCGGGTCGTGACCGGCATGGGTGAGTAGTTCGGCTGCCGATTCGACGAATCCGGTGGGGCCGCAGACGTAGCAGGTCGGCCGGAACTCGGCCGGCCAGCAGGCCTCGGCCACCAGCCCGGCATCGATCCGGCCCACCGGGCGGCGCCAGCCGTCGGGTGCCCTGCGGGTGTAGGCGAACGTGATGTCGAGCCCACCGACCGGCCGCACCAGTTCGTCCCGGTAGATCACCGACTCCGGTTGCCGCGTCGAGTACAGCAGCCGGAACGGCATCGCGCGCCCGGCCGCCGCACGGGCGCGGATCATCGCCATCAGCGGCACGATCCCGGAGCCACCGGCCACCAGTTGCACCGGTTCGGTCTGCTCCGGCCGCCACACGAACCAGCCACCCACCGGCCCGCGCACCTCGACCAGGTCACCGACGTCGATCACCTCGGCCAGGTACGGCGAGACCTCACCGTCCTCGACCTGTTCCACGGTGATCTCGATCCGCTCGCCGGACTCGGTCGACGCCAGGGAGTAGGAGCGGACGGCGGTGTAGCCGTCCTCGGCGGTGAGTCGGACGTCGACGTGCTGCCCGGCCACGTGACCGGTCCAGCCCGGCACCGAGAAGACCAGCGTGCGCGCGGTCGCCGTCTCGGTCCGGACGGCGGCCACGGTCGCGACGCGCCAGGTCAGTCGCCCCAGTACCGCTGCTCGCGCCACGGGTCTCCGTAGTCGTGATAGCCCAGCCGTTCCCAGAAACCTGGCTCGTCACGCGACGCCAGGGTGATGCCCTTGACCCACTTGGCGCTCTTCCACAGGTACAGGTGCGGCACCAGCAGCCGGGCCGGGCCGCCGTGCTCGGCGAGCAGGTCGGTGCCGTCGTACCGGAACGCCACCCACGCCTGCCCGTCCAGCAGGTCGGCCAGCGGCAGGTTGGTGGTGTAGCCGCCGTGCGAGTGGACCAGGACGTGGTCGGCCTCGGTCGCGACGTCGGCGAACAGCGTGTCCAGCGACACGCCTTCCCATGCGGTGCGCAACTTCGACCATCGGGTCACGCAGTGCAGGTCGACGGTGAACCGCTCGGTGGGCAGCGCACGGAACGCCCGCCAGTCCCAGTCGTGCTGGTGCCCAGACTCCGTCGTGATGGTGAACGTCCACCTGTCGGTACGCACGACGGGTGTGGGACCGGCGGACAGCACAGGGAAGTCCGTCGTCAGGTACTGGCCGGGTGGCAGGTCGGCGCGCTCGGCCCTGCGGCGGCCGACGAAACCACGCGAGACGATGCCCACTGTCCACCTCCCCGCCCTCGACCGTCCGTGTCCGCCAGTATGCACGCGCTGGGCCGACCGGCAGACTGACCGCGTGTACGACGTCGACGTGCTGGTGCTCGGGTCGGGACCAGGGGGACAGAAGGCCGCGATCGCGACGGCCAAGCTGGGCAAGCGGGCAGCGGCGGTCGAGCGCCGCGACATGATCGGCGGGGTGTGCATCAACACCGGCACGATCCCGTCCAAGACGTTGCGGGAGGCCGTGCTCTACCTGACGGGCCTGAACCAGCGCGAGATGTACGGCCAGAGCTACCGGGTCAAGGAGGACATCACCGTCTCCGACCTGCTGTCCCGCACCCGACACGTGATCGGCCGCGAGATCGAGGTGATCCGCAGCCAACTCGCCCGCAACCACGTGACGATGCTGCCCGGCATGGGCCGGTTCCTGGACGAGCACACCATCGAGGTGGTCGACGGCACCGGCCGCGAGACCAAGGTGACGGCCGACCGGATCGTGATCGCCACCGGCACCGCGCCGGCGCGCCCGTCCACAGTGGAGTTCGATGAGCGGACCATCATCGACTCGGACGGCATCCTCATGCTGGAACACGTGCCGCAGTCGATGATCGTGGTGGGGGCCGGGGTGATCGGCATCGAGTACGCGTCGATGTTCGCCGCGCTCGGCACCAAGGTGACGGTCGTCGAGTCCAGGGAGCGAATGCTGGAGTTCTGCGACGTCGAGGTCGTCGAGGCGCTGAAGTACCACCTGCGCGATCTCGCGGTGACGTTCCGGTTTCGCGAGACGGTCGCCTCGGTGCAACGGCACACCCGTGGCGCGATCGCGGTGCTGGAGAGCGGCAAGAAAATCCCGGCCGAGGTGGTCATGTACTCGGCGGGACGGCAGGGCATGACCGAGCGCCTCACCCTGTCCAACGCCGGCCTGGCAGCGGATTCCCGGGGACGGGTGAAGGTGGACGAGTTCTTCCGTACCGAGAAGGAGAACATCTACGCCGTCGGTGATGTGATCGGCTTTCCCGCGCCGGCCGCGACGTCGATGGAGCAGGGTCGTCTCGCGGCCCACCACGCCTGCGGCGAACCGGCCAAGGCCCTGTCCGCGGAACAGCCGATCGGTATCTACACGATCCCGGAGATCAGCTTCGTCGGCCGGACCGAGGACCAGCTCACCGCCGACCGGATCCCGTTCGAAGTGGGCGTGTCCCGCTACCGCGAACTGGCCAGGGGCCAGATCATCGGCGACTCATACGGCGTGCTGAAACTGTTGGTATCGCCGGAAACCAAGAAACTGTTGGGCGTTCACGTCTTCGGTACCGGCGCCACCGAACTGGTCCACATCGGACAGGCGGTCATGGGCTGCGGCGGCACTGTCGACTACCTGGTGGACGCCGTGTTCAACTACCCGACCCTGGCCGAGTCCTACAAGGTGGCCGCCCTCGACGCGATGAACAAGATGCGCCAGATCGAACGCTGGGCCGACTGAGCGGCCCGGGTATCGTTGCCGTATGGGGCACAAGGGGATCCGTGACGGCGGTCCGCCACGCCGACCCGGCTTCCGCCCGGCGGATGTCGTCGGGTGCCCGGTCGCTCAGGCGCTGATCGAGTTGGCTCATCAGGGATTCCACGCCGAGGTCGCCGGCGATGACGGCCCCCGGACCGGTGCGTTCCTCAGCGATCGCGTCCAGGTCAGCGTGCGCGACGGGGTTGTCAGCGGCGTGACTGTCGGATAGTCCTGGTTCTGTGACCTGGGCAGTCAGCTGACACCCCGCTGCGCCGGAACCACGCCGCCGTCGGGAAAGGTGACCCAACCGCGGTGCGGGACCGTGCCCAGTTGGACCCGGACCAACGGCTCGAAGGCGTTGCCGTCGATGCCCGCGTACCCGTGCCGGACCACCGAGCGGTAGATCTCCTCGGAGACCACCAGGATCAGCGGCACGTCGGCGGCGGCCAGTCGCCGTCTCAGCTCCGGCGCGTCCAGCAGCCGGCAGGACAGGTCGACCGACTCGCCGAAGCAGCCGCGGTCGTCGAAGTGCACCTCGCCGGCGTGCACGGCGGCCCGCATCCGCAGCGCGTGTGCCGGGTACTCGGCGTTGTAGCAGGCGAGCAGCGCGCCCAGGGTCGGCAGGAGTTCGGCCAGCAGCAGGGTCTTCGGTGCTTCGTCGACCGGTTTGATCAGCGCGAGGATCCCGTCGCCCCGGTCCACCAGGTCGTCCCGCCACTTGTCGTTGATGCCGGTCATCTCCAGGGCGGTCTCCAGCAGGTCGTACATGACCCAGCGCAGGCGGGCCCGCGCCATGTTGGTCCGGGTGGTCGATCCTTCGACGTCGATCGCCACGATGGACCGGTGGTACGGGGTGATGGTGCGGCTCGCCCCCTCGGCGGTCCGGTTCATGACTGCCCCTTCCCCGAACGGTCACTTCAGTGAAGTAACTGAACCGAGTGTAATGTCTTTGTGTACGCATGCGGAATGACAACTTGGTCTCATGACGGCGTCCGGCTCACCAACAGATCGGGCGATTGCCGGGTGGGTGGCGTTCACTTAAGCTGATGACCTTAAGTTGGCTGAAACGGTGGTGACGATGCCGGGTGGCGACGACGAGCGTTCCGCGCTCGCCCATCGGCTGCGCAAGCTCAGGCTGGGCCACTGGCCGGGTCGGCCGATCAAGCAGGCGGACCTGGCGAATGTCATGGGTGTCACCGCATCCGCGATGTCGTCCTGGGAGAACGCGGGCGACACCAACCGGCCGCCGCCGCTGGAGCGACTGGAGTCCTACGCGACCTTCTTCGCCACCGAACGCTCCATTGCCGACGTCCCGTACCGGCTGCTGGCACTCGGCGAACTCACCGCGGACGAGCGCGCCTGCCGCGAGAGGTTGGCACAGGAACTGGGCCAGTTGCGCGAGCGGATCGTCGAACCGAAGGCGTGGCAGGGCAGCGGGATCTGGCACTTCCCGGACGGCGGCGACGTCACCATCGTCTGCGCGAAACTCCCCGACGACCTGACGGCGTCGATGCCGTACACGAACCCGACCGATCCCGACCATGTTTCGCTGTACAGCTACGCCGACCCCGATTCGCTACTCGAACTCCACGGCCACATCCGAGCGAACAACCCGCTCAGCAGCGTCAAGCATTCGGCGGGAGAGGAATTCGCGTTCTCCCAGTACAAAACCCATCTGGCGGTGCTCGGCGGTGTGGACTGGAATGCCAACACCCGGTATTTCATCGACCAGGCCAACATTCCGGTCCGCCAGTTGCCTCGTGTGGACGATGCCGACGTCGGCGGTTTCGCCGTCGGCGAGCAGGTTTATCGGCCGACGCTGCGCCAGCACGCCGACGAGACGATCCTGGTCGAGGACGTCTGCCACATCCTCCGCACGCCCAATCCGTATGACAGCAGGCGCACCCTGACGATGTGCAATGCGTCGTACGGCAGGGGAACGCTGGCCGCGGTTCTGGCATTCACCCACCAGGACGTCAGGGACGAGAACGAATCATATCTGCGGGATCGCTTTCGCGGTGCCGAAACATTCAGCATCCTGGCGCGGGTGCGCATCGGGGGTGCAGGTCTGGTGGTCTCACCACGGCTGACGGATCCGGATGTCGTGCTGCACACCTGGCCCTGAAAGCATTGAATGCGTTTCCCTGAATCGGTAATCTATACCGATGTGCTCGTCGGCGGCCCATCGAGGTTCGCACCGCCGGTTGCTCAAGCTGATCAGGCGCGGCACGACGGAACCGGTCCGCGTGGATGCCGTTGTGGTGCCCACGGCGCGTCCCGGCGTGACCCTGCGGTCGGCGGTCGAGCTCGCGGCGGCACATCGCTGCCCGCTGGTGATGCTGCACAGCGGCCCGGCGTCCGTGCATCCGGCGCACGCCCTCGCCGGACGGGCCGGGGTCGAGTTCGTCGGCATCGACATGGACGCCGTCGGTTCGGCACCCCTGCCCCAGCTGAAATGCGACGAGCTGTTGCGGGGCAGTCTGTTCGAGCGCCGGGACGATCTGAGCGCCAAGCGCAACGTCGCGCTGCTGCTCGCGATGCTGGCCGGCTGGCGGCGGGTCGCCCTCCTGGACGACGACATCGAGCTGCCCCTGCCGGACGATCTCGGCGAGGCGGCGGCGTTGACCGGTCGCTATCCGGTGGTCGGGCTGGGGCTGGCCGGCTTCCCGGACAACTCCGTGGTGTGCCACGCGAATCGGGCGGTCGGCGGCTTCCAGGAGATGTTCATCGGCGGCGGCGCGCTGGTCGTGGACGTCCGGCGGTGCGACTCTCCGGTGCCCAACGTCTACAACGACGACTGGATGTTCATGCTGACCACTGTCCAGTCGGCCGCCGCCGCCGTGATCGGCCAGGCGTCCCAGGCCTGGTACGACCCGTACGCGGACGTGGAACGGGCGCGGTCGCAGGAGTTCGGCGACTGTCTGGCCGAGGGGCTCTACACGCTGCTGGACGACGGCCGGACGCTGGTGGACGCTGACCTGGCGTACTGGAGCGAGTTCCTCGCCGACCGGCGGGCCTTCATCGACACGACCATCGATCGGACCGGCACACTGGGTCGCAGCCCGCACGAGCGGCGCAAGATGCGCCGGGCACTGGTGGCCGCCGCCGAGCGCTGCCGGGCGGTCACACCCCAGCTGTGCTGTGACTACCTGGCGGCGTGGCAGGTCGACCGGGAGACCTGGCGGGCACTCGTGCCCGCCTATCACCGGTCCGCGCCGCAGGGCGAGCCCAGGCTGGACGAGGCACTCGCCGAGCTGGGCCTCACGCCGTACTGCCTGCGCTCACCCGCGCCCGCCGCGGCAGTGCCTTCTCCATGACGATGCACTTCTCGTCCGGCGGGGAGCCAGGAGCGGAGCCGCGGGCCCGGCACAGCACCGGAACCGACTCGATGTAGCACAGGTCCTGGTACAGCCGGCGGGCGTCCGTGTTGTCCGCCTTGACCGCCAGCGCGACCCGTCGGTAACCCTGCTCGGCGAGCCACTGCTCGGCCGTCGTCATCAGCAGGCGGCCGATGCCCTGCCGCCGATGCGACTCCGCCACCAGCGCCCGTTCCAGCAGTGCGGTGTCCGATCCGAAGTCGGCCAGTTCTGGCTCCTCCGGAGGTTCGAGGCGGATGTAGAGCTCGCCCACCGCCTCGCCGTCCCGCCGGGCGACCAGCAGGCGGCCGTGACCGTTCCGTTGGGCGGCCACGCGCTGCGCCGTCTGCGCTCGGTCGCCGTCCAAACGGGCGAGCGGCTCGATATCCCCGTGGCGTGCAGTTTCGATGTTCACCGTCACCGAGATTTATCCTTTTTGTCCCTAGTCAACGGACACGAATAGCGATCACCCTAGGGCAGGCTGGCGTTCCCCCAGGGGACGGCTATCTTTGCCCAACCGGTCGCGTGGATCGGGCCGGACGGACAAGCACGGGTGGGACGCGATGACAGCTCAGGGTGCCGAGACGCCCGTGCTGCTGATCGAGGACGACGACGGCGACGCGTTGCTGGTCGCCGAGCAGCTCCTGGAGGCTGCCGCCTCGGTCACCATGCACCGGGTCCGGTCGTTGGGCGAGGCCAAGCCGCTGCTGCCGGGTGTGGGTTGCGTCCTGCTGGACCTGGGCCTGCCGGACACGACCGGGCTGGACGGGTTGCGCTGGCTGCGGCAGCACGTGCCGGACGTCGCCGTCGTGGTGCTCACCGGCTTGGCCGACGAGCACCGGGGCGAGCAGGCCGTCGCAGCCGGCGCGCAGGACTACCTGGTCAAGGGCCAGGTGGACGGCCGGTTGCTGGCCAGGGTGATCCGGTACGCCGTGGAGCGGCGCCGCTCGGAGGAGATCCAGCGGCAGCTGCACCAGGCGCGGATCTACGCAGAGGAGAACGCCCGCCTGGAGCGCGGGCTGCTGCCCTCACCGCTGTTCTCCGACCCCGGCCTGACCGTGGCGACCCGCTACCGCTCGGGTGGCAGCCGGATGCTGCTCGGCGGTGATTTCTACGACGTCGTCCAGGCCACCGACGGCTGGGTGCACGCCGTGGTGGGCGATGTCTGTGGCCACGGCCCCGATGAGGCGGCACTCGGCGTGTGTTTGCGCGTCGCGTGGCGCACGATGGTGTTGTCCAACCGGCCGGTGGCGGAGATCCTGCCCACGCTGCGCCAGGTGTTCGAGCACGAGCGGCACAGGGACGCGTTGTTCGCGACCCTGTGCATGGTGTCGATCGCGCCCGACCGCATCCACGCCAGGGTGCACCTGGCCGGGCATCCACCGCCCCTGCTGGTGGCCGGCGACCGTGTCGAAAAACTGGAGGCGCCAGTGTCCCCGCCGCTGGGCGTCGGTGACGAGGTGGACTGGCCGGGCGTGGACGTCCGGCTCAGTGACCGCTGGGCGGTGCTGATGTACACCGACGGGCTCATCGAGGGCCGCATCGACAACACGGCCGAACGGCTGGGCATCGAGCGGCTCACCGACATCGTGTCGGCGTTCCTGCGCGTGACCCCGGCGTCCTCGGCCGGCGCGCGGCGCGACGAACGGCTGCTGGACCTGGTGATCGCCAGGGTGCAGGAGCTCAACGACGGCGAACTGGACGACGACCTCGCCGTGCTGTCCCTCGGCTCGCACACCTGGGCGCACCATGAGTGAGGCAACCACCGAACCGACCGAGCAGACCTCGGAGCCCGCCGCCGAGCAGCCGGAGCAGACCGAGCCCGCCGTCGAGCCGGCGAGCGAGCCGAAGCCCCGGCTGCTCGACACCGTCGCGCTGCACTGGCCGCTGAGCCGGATCATCGGGGCCAGCGTCCTCGCGATCGCCGTGCTGGCGGTCGCGACGACCGTCATCGTCGGGTTCGCCGTGCGCACCACGTCGAACGCGGTGCTGTGGACCTGCCTCGGGATCGCGCTGGTGCTGGTGCTGCTGCTGGTCGCGCTGGCGTTCGGCCTGCGGTTGGTCGCCGTCCGGCCGCTGACCCGGCTGGTCGAGGAGACCGGGTTGGTCTCGGACGGCGATTTCGAGCACCAGCTCAACCAGAGCGGACCCACTGAGGTGCGGGTGCTGGCGGCCGGTGTCGACGTGATGCGCGAGCGGATCCTGCGGGAGCTGTCCGCCGTGCGCACCGCCCACGCCACGCTGGACGCCCGCACCCAGGACCTGCAGCGGTCCAACGCCGAACTGGAGCAGTTCGCCTACGTGGCATCGCACGACCTGCAGGAACCGCTGCGCAAGATCGCCAGCTTCTGCCAGTTGCTGCAGCGCCGCTACTCCGGCCAGCTCGACGAGCGGGCCGACCAGTACATCGAGTTCGCCGTCGACGGCGCCAAGCGGATGCAGGTGCTGATCAACGACCTGCTCGCGTTCAGCCGGGTCGGCCGGGTCACCAGGGCCCGCACTCCCACGTCGTGCGAGGCGCTGCTGGCGGACGCGAAGGTCAACCTGTCCGAGGCCATCGAGGAGACCGGCGCCACCATCTCGGCGGGTGCGCTGCCGGTGGTCCTGGCCGAGGCGCCGCTGCTGACCACCATCTTCCAGAACCTGCTCGGCAACGCGCTGAAGTTCCACGGTGACGTGCCGCCGCGGGTGGACGTGACCGCCCGGCGGACGGACAACGACCTGTGGCTGTTCACCGTGGCGGACAACGGGATCGGCATCGCACCCGAGTACGCCGAACGCATCTTCGTGATCTTCCAACGGCTGCACGGCAAGGAGGTCTATCCGGGCACCGGGATCGGCCTGGCCATGTGTAGGAAGATCATCGAATACCACGGGGGCACGATCTGGCTGGACACCACGGCCGAGACGGGCGCCCGGTTCTGCTTCACCCTGCCCGTGCTACCGGATGCCGAGGACAAGCGTGATGATGATGGCTGAGACCTCGCCGCTGCCGGTGATCGACGTGCTGCTGGTCGAGGACGACCAGGGCGACGTCCTGATGACCAGGGAGGCGTTCGCCCAGCACCGCATCCACAGCGAGCTGCACGTGGCGACCGACGGCGAGCAGGCACTGCTGTTCCTGCGCCGGGAGGGGGAGTACGAGCACGCGCCGCGGCCCGCGCTGGTGCTGCTGGACCTGAACCTGCCGCGCCGGGACGGCCGCGAGGTGTTGGCCGAGATCAAGGCCGATCCGGACCTGCGCACCATTCCGGTGGTGGTGCTGACGACGTCCGAGGCCGAGGAGGACATCCTCCGCAGTTATTCGTTGCACGCCAACGCCTACGTCAGCAAGCCGGTCGACTTCGACCGGTTCATCGAGGTGATCCGCCGGATCGACGATTTCTTCGCGACTATCGTGAAACTGCCTCGATAACGGCCGCGAATGTCGGGCGCGCCCTGGTCAGTCGACCGGGGCGGGCTCCGGTTCGGTCTCGTCCTCCCGCAGTGGGCCCAGCACGCTGACTGCCGACGCGGGGGCCAGCTGGAAGCCGGCGCCACGCATCAGGTGGCTGGGTTGGCCGACGCGCGCGGAACTGACCAGCGACGGCCGCACCTCGCACACTTTGAGGGCTGCCCAGTCGGACCAGTCCGGTACAAGCACGTCCATCGGTGAGAACTCCCCAGGCACGTCGTGACGAAGGTCGGGTACGAATGTGCGGCGTCTGGTTGACGCGCGTTCGTAGACTCCCTGTCGTCTGGCTGAATTCCTGTCGTCCAGTTGAGAAAAGCGGTGCACGCCTGTCCGCGCGCCACCCCCGCCACGGCAGTGACTCCTGTGCGCGAACGAAACCTGTTGAGCATTGCCCGGCAGTAGACCGGTGGCAGTCGACCGAACGCACGGCTGAGCGCGCCATGAATCACGGGACACCTTGCGGACCTCTCGCGGACGTTGCCGAGTGTACCCCTCCCGCACAAGCCCGCGTCGCGGCCACCCGATTGGGCTATTGATTCCGTCCGCCCGGCGCAGAGTCGCTGCTCCTCGTGCTCAACAGGAGGGGTTTGTACATCCAGACTGATAAGGCTAGGTTGACTATCTGTGTCCGAACCCAGCGAGGCCGACCTGCTGCGGGCCGGTTGCGATCTCCGGGTGGTGCTCGGCCGGATCGTGCGCCGGCTGCGTCAGCACCACGAGCCGGGAGAGCTGACGCTCTCCGAGATATCCGTACTGTCCCGTCTGGACAGGTACGGCCCCGCGACGCCCGGCGCGCTGGCCGACGACGAACGCGTCCGGCCGCAGGCGATGGGCGCCACGCTCGCCGTCCTCGAACAGCGGGCACTGGTCACCCGCGCCGCCGATCCGCACGACGGCAGGCGGGTGCTCATGTCGGTCAACGCCGACGGCCGCCGCCTGCTGGTGGATCGCCGGTCGGCGAACAGCCAACGAATGGCGGCCGCCCTCACCGAGGGCTTCAGCCGGGAGGAGCAACGTCAGTTGATCGCGGTCATTCCCTTGCTGGAGCGCATGGCGGACACGCTGTGAGCGCTGGCGAAGCACAGTCCGACTCCTACAAGTGGATCGCCCTGTCCAACACGACCCTCGGCGTGCTGATGGCGTCCATCGACGGCTCGATCGTGATCATCTCGCTGCCCGCGATCTTCCGCGGCATCGGCCTGGATCCGCTCGCGCCGGGTAACATCGGCTATCTACTGTGGATGATCCTCGGCTATCTGCTGGTGTCCGCCGTGCTCGTGGTGGTGCTGGGCAGGCTCGGCGACATGTTCGGCCGGGTGAAGCTGTACAACCTGGGTTTCGTCATCTTCACCGTGGCCTCGATCCTGCTGTCCGTCGACCCGTACCACGGCTCGGCCGGTGCGCTGTGGCTGATCGGCTGGCGGGTCGGGCAGGCGTTCGGCGGTGCCATGCTGACCGCCAACTCGGCCGCCATCCTGACCGACGCCTTCCCGGCCCGGCAGCGCGGCATGGCTCTGGGCGTGAACCAGATCACCGCACTGGCCGGTCAGTTCCTCGGCCTGCTCCTGGGTGGCCTGCTCGCCGAGATCGACTGGCACGCCGTGTTCTGGGTGAACGTCCCCTTCGGCATCTTCGGGACCGTGTGGTCCTATCTGAAGCTGCGCGAGTTCGGCAAGCCGACACCGGCGAAGATCGACTGGATCGGCAACCTCACGTTCACCGCGGGTTCGGGTGTGCTGCTCGCCGCGATCACCTACGGCATCCAGCCCTACGGCGGCCATCCGACCGGCTGGAGCAACCCGACCGTGCTCGGTGGGCTGGGGCTGGGGATCGCATTGCTGATCGCGTTCTGCGTCACCGAAACCAGGGTCGCCGAGCCGATGTTCCAGCTGCGGCTGTTCCGGATCAGGGCGTTCGCCGCCGGCAACCTGGCCGCGCTGCTCACCGCCGTGGCCCGGGGTGGCCTCCAGTTCATGTTGATCATCTGGCTACAGGGCATCTGGTTGCCCCTGCACGGCTACGCCTTCGCCGACACCCCGCTGTGGGCCGGGATCTACATGCTGCCGCTGACCGTCGGCTTCCTGGTGGCCGGTCCGCTGTCCGGATGGCTGTCCGACCGGTTCGGCGCCCGCCTGTTCGGCACCGGCGGGCTGGTGCTGCTCGTCGGCTCGTTCGTCGGCCTGCTGGCCCTCCCGGTCGACTTCAGCTACCCCGCGTTCGCCGCGTTACTGGTGCTCAGCGGAATTGGCCAGGGCATGTTCTCGGCGCCGAACACGTCGGCCATCATGAGCAGCGTGCCGGTCTCCGCCAGGGGTGTCGCTTCAGGGATGCGTTCCACGTTCCAGAACTCCGGCACCGCACTGTCCATCGGGGTGTTCTTCTCGCTGATGGTCGCCGGCCTGGCCCACTCGCTGCCCGCGACGCTGACCCAGGGCCTGACCTCGCGCGGCGTGCCGGCCCAGGCCGCCGCCAACCTGGCCAGCCTGCCGCCGGTGAGCACCCTGTTCGCCGCCTTCCTCGGCAACAACCCGATCGGACACCTGCTGTCCGGTGGTGGCGTCCTGGGGTCACTGTCACCGCGGAACGTGGCCGTCCTCACCGGAAACGAGTTCTTCCCCCGACTGATCGCCGCGCCGTTCCACGACGGACTGGTGGTCGTGTTCGGCGCCGCGGCCGCGATGGCGGCGATCGGCGCACTGGCGTCCGCGCTGCGGGGCGGCCGCTACTTCCACGCCGAGCAGGAAACCCTCAGCAAACAGACAAGGGAGAACGCAGCATGACCGACGCGATCCAGGCGCAGACCGTCACCATCACCGGACACGGCGGTGACGAGATCGAGGCCTACCTCGCGCGACCGCTGTCGGACGCGCCGCGCGGCGGTGTCGTGGTGATCCACCACATGCCCGGCTACGACTCGTGGAGCAAGGAGGTCGTGGTCAAGTTCGCCATGCACGGCTACGCGGCCTGCATGCCGAACCTGTACTGGCGGGAAGCCCCCGGCGCCAGCCCGGACGACGCCGCCGCCGCGGCCCGCGCCAGCGGCCTGGTGCCCGACGAGCGGCTGGTCGGCGACGTGGACGGCGCGGCCAAGTACCTGAACACGCTGGAACACGCCAATGGCAAGATCGGCGTCATCGGGCACTGCTCCGGCGGCCGCCAGACCTTCCTCGCCGCCTGCTCACTGCAGATCGACGCCGCCGTCGACTGCTACGGCGCCTTCGTGGTGAACAACCCGCCCGAGGGATCGGGCTTCCCGATGACCTCGCTGATGGACATCGCCGGCAACCTGTCCTGCCCGCTGCTGGGCATGTTCGGCAACGACGACCAGTACCCGGCGCCGGACGAGGTCAAGGCGCTGGACGAGGAGCTCACCAAGCTGGGCAAGGACCACGACTTCCATGCCTACGACGGCGCCGGCCACGCGTTCTTCGCCTACGACCGGCCCAGCTACCGCCCGGAGGCCGCGGTCGACGGCTACCAGAAGATCTTCGCGTTCTTCGGCCAGCACCTGTCCGCGTGAGGAGGCTCTCATGTGTACTTACCTGACCGAGAAGGTGGAGATCGACGGCAGCGGCAAGGGCGCGGCCGGCTGGTTCGAGGTCACCGCGGCCTCGGTCTACGTCGACCACCCCGTGCACGCCCCGTACGCGCACACCGTGAACATCGACTTCATCAACCCGGCGCTGGGCGCGTCCGCGCGGGTCGCCGTCGAGCTGACCGAGGAGTCGGCACTGGCTCTCGTCGAGGCGATCCAGAAGGCGCTGGCCGCCGCGCCGGCCGGATTGGCGTCGGTGCACCAGGTGGTGGGCGCACACTAGTCGGGACTGTCGCGCGTGCCACGTCGTCGGGTGGCAGGTTTGTCGCCGGTACCGGTGGGAAACCCGCCACCCAACGACGTGACAGGCAGAAACGAGGCGCAGGGAGGGGCCGTCGTGACGACCGTCCGCACCAGCACCCCGCTGCCGGCCGGCACGATGGCAGTTCCCGCCGCCCGACGCTTCACCTCCGATGTGCTGCACGGCTGGCAGGTCACCGTGGGGACCAGGGAGATGGCCGAGCTCGTCGTGTCGGAGCTGGTCGGCAACGCCGTCCAGCACGGCGACGGCGTCGTGGCACTCGGCCTGGCCCTGGAGAGCGACACCATCCGGATCGAGGTCGCGGACAACAGCTCCGAACTGCCCGTGATGCTGAGCCCGGAGCCGGTCGGGGACCGGCACCGCGGCCTGTTGATCGTGTCGGCCGTGAGCACGGACTGGGGGACCCGGCGCGACGCGGCCGGCAAGACCGTGTGGGCGGAGCTGCCCAGGGCGGCCGGCGACCGGACCGTCGAGATCACCACGACCGACGTCCACCCGCAGGCCATTCAGGAGGTCCCGGCGCATGTCAAGGACGTCGTCACCGGTCCGAGCCTGCGGCCTCCGGCCACGGAGCGGTCACCGACCGGGTGACCGCCGGACGGCGACTTCGGCTACGGTCCTTGGCCAACCACGCCCCGTGTGTGGTTGGCGAGGCCCTCGAACGGGTAATGCCCTCTCGGGGGTGTACGTCACGCGTATGTCAGAGTTGGGTTCCGGCACGCCGGAACCACCCTGGAGGCAACCATGCTCGAGCTCGGCTGGGCGCGGGAGGACGACGTCGTCGTGCTGACCGCGTCCGGTGACGTCGACCTGCACACCGCCGGACAACTGCGCGACGCGGTCGTCAGCGCGGTGGGCGGCGAGGATGGCGTGTCACCCCGGCGGGTGGATGTCGATCTGGCCGGCGTGCCGTTCCTGAACTCGAGCGGCCTGGGTGCCCTGCTCGCCGGTGTCCAGGAGGCGAATCGGCTCGGGATCGTGTTCCGGGTCCTCAACCTCCAGCCGCCCGTGCGCCGGGTGGTCGAGATGATGGGCCTCACCGAGGTCCTGGACGTCCAGCGATGAACGATGCCGGCAGCGCCGCCTCCCAGCCCGGCTCGTCCGACATCGCGGAACTCGCCGCGATCGAACTGCGGCTGACCGCGGGCTCGGAGTACCTGTCCACCGTGCGCGCGGTCGCCGCCGATCTGGCGCTGCAGCAGGACATGACCCTGGACGAGGTGGACGACCTGCGCCTGGCGGTGGACGAGGCGTGCTCCATGTTGGTGCCGCTGGCCGCGCCCGGCGCCGAGCTGCGGTGCCGGTTCAGCCTGGCCGAGCGGGAGATCCGGGTCCGCTGCTCGGTGCCGGCCAGTACACCGGAACTGCCGCCGACGGACGGGTTCCCGTGGCAGGTGCTGATGACGCTCGCCGACTCCGTGCGCGCCCACGTGGAGCGCGGCACCGGTGACGGTGACGTCGTGTGGATCGAGCTGGCCAAGCAGAAGGTCGACCGGGCGTGACCCAACGGCGCCGCGGTCCCGCCAGATCGGACTCCCGCGGCGGCTACGACCATCTCGCTCCACTGTTCGTGGAGCTCCGCGAACTGCCCGAGGACGACCCCAGGCGGGTCGAACTGCGGGAGCGGCTGGTCACCGAACACCTGCCGGTGGCCGAGAACATCGCCCGCCGGTACCGCAACCGGGGCGTGCCGCACCAGGACCTGGCCCAGGTCGCGGCCGTGGGCCTGATGCACGCCGTGGACCGGTTCGACCCGAGCCGTGGCGCCGATTTCATGTCGTTCGCCGTGCCCACCATGGTCGGCGAGGTGCGCCGGCACTTCCGTGACTCGTCCTGGCTGGTGCACGTGCCCCGCCCGCTCAAGGAGCGGCACGCCTCGATCGCCGGTGCCGCCGCCGACCTGACCGCCGAGCTGGGCAGGTCGCCGACGCCCAGTGAGCTGGCCGGCCGGCTGGGCATGCCCAAGCAGGAGGTCATCGAGAGCCTCCTGGTGGCCGGTGCCCAGCGCGGCACGTCCCTGGACGAGCCGTCGCACGAGGACGGCACCGCGTCCGTCGGCGACCGGCTGGGCAGCGACGACGAGGCCCTGACGCACGCGGAGAACCGGCTGGCGCTGCGCCCGCTGTTGGCGTCGCTGCCCGAACGCGAGCGCACCGTGATCGTGCTCCGGTTCTTCCACAACATGACGCAGAGCGAGATCGCCGGCCGGCTGGGTATCTCCCAGATGCACGTTTCCCGGCTGCTCGCCCGCACACTGGCCCAGTTGCGCAGGGGCCTGCTGTCAGACGGGTGAGATTACGAACCGGCAACAAGCGTGCGGATGTCCGCCGAATGGGGTAGTGATGACGCATGGACACGACATCGGTGGGGATGGCCGATTCGGTCGAGGGGGCGGGGAACACCCCGATTTTCGACGAGTTGGCCGGACGTTTCGGTCTGCAGGGCCTACAGCGGTTCGCTGAGGCGATCGTGCCCGCACCGGCGGAGGAGCCGGCCGTGGCGAACGAGTCGGTACCGGCCGGCTGAGAGCCGGCCGTCGCAGACAGCGAACCGGGCGTCGAACGGAGAGTTTCGATGCCCGGTCGTCCGTGCTGTCAGCAGGCGCTCGTGATGTCGTACATGTGATGACGGGCTTCGTGCGCGGCGCGGTGCACGAGACCGGCGACCGTGCGTGGCCCGCCGTCGGTCCCGGTCCCGGTGCGCCCCAGGTCGGCGGCGCTGAGCGGGGCGAGCAGCGCCGTGCCGCTCGCGCAGGCGCGGCCGAGATCGCCGAGGACGTCGGTGAGGTGCCGGTGGCGGTAGTTCTGGCGCGCCGTGTGGGCGTCCCAGCCGAACCCGTCCAGGGCCGGCCGATCCTCGGTCAGCACACGCCGGACGCGGCCGACGTACCAGTCGATCGCGTCGCCGGTGTGGGCGAGGTATTCCAGCGGTGACCACACGCGCGCGGCCGGCCGGGTCCTGAGTCGGTCGTCCTCGTCACGGATGCCGGCGGCATCGAGGTGTCGAGCGATCGAGGCCGGCAGGGCGCTGATGGTCGCGACGGCCATGTCGGTCGGGCCGTCCCAGTCGTAGCCGCACTCGGCACAGCGGCGCACCGGGCGGACTAACCGACCGCCGTGCCGCAGTTGCCGCAGAAGCGGGCACCGGTGGGGAGTTCGGTGCCGCAGGCGGTGCAGTGCACGGCGGGAGCGGCCATCGGTGTGCCGCAGCTCATGCAGAACTTGGCGCCGGGCGGGTTGGCCGTCCGGCAGGACGCACAGGCGGCTCCCGCCTGCTCGGCCTGCGGCGGCTGCTGGCCCTGCTGTCCTTGTTGACCCTGCTGTCCCTGGGCCAGCGCGGCCTGCTGCTGGTAGCCCGCGGGCGGCGGGCCGGAGTAGCCGCCCGGCGTACCACCGGCGAAGCCGCTCCGCGGCGGTGGCGCCGGCTGGCCGGGCTGCGCGACGGCCGCGTTGCCCATGCCCAGGCCGGCGGCCAGGAACGCGCCGCCGACGGCGCCCTCGCCCTTCGCCATGCCCTGGCCGGCACCCAGTGCCATCTTGCCCGCCGCGTACTGGTTGAAGCTGCCCGCCAGCCGCGAGTAACTGGTGTCCTTGGCCAAAGCCTTGAGCTGAGCGGAGTCCTCGGCCGACAGGTTGATGTCGAAGTTGCCCATCCGGGTCAGCGCGACGCCGTAGTTCGCCAGCTGCTCGTTGGCGCGGGTGATGACGGTCCGCTCGATGTCCGGCGTGTACGCCGACAGGCCCAGGACCGGCCAGCCGTTGCGCACGATCTGGTTGGTGACGTCGGCGCGCATCACCTTCAGCAACTGGTCGCTCACCCAGCCGGAGACGCGCTCGTTGTTGGTGACGTCGACGGTGGACAGCAGGTTGGTGATCAGCCGGATCGGGTCGACCACGCGGACGGCGTAGTCGCCGAACACCCGCAGCGTGACGATCAGGCCGGTCTGCCTGTCCTGCACGTCGTCGATGCGGCCGCCGAAGGTGAACCCGGTGTACTCGCGGCTGCCGACGAAGTAGAGCTCGGCGCGGTAGGCGTTGCCGCCGGTGGCCATGTCGATCAGGGCGCCGAGGCCGGGGAGCTCGTTGGCGTCGATCTGGTGCCGGCCGGGGCCCATCGTCTGGACGACCTGGCCCGTGTTGACGAACAGGGCCACCTCGTCGGCGTTCACGATCGCCCGGGTGAACCGCCGGATGTTGACGTCCGGCCACTTGTAGACCAGTTGTCCTTTTCGGTCATCGGGAACCGCGATGAACTCGCGACTGAACAACGCCACCGTCCGCCTCCCCAGCCACTGTCTTGCCATGACCTTACCGGTATCGCCCGCGCCGCACGCCCGGTCGCTGCTAGCTTGTGCGTGATCCAGACGGCCCTTGGCGAACGGAGAACGG
The DNA here is from genome assembly GCA_036491115.1 of Pseudonocardiaceae bacterium. Taxonomy (GTDB): domain Bacteria; phylum Actinomycetota; class Actinomycetes; order Mycobacteriales; family Pseudonocardiaceae; genus DATEPR01. Next base: position 120,515 of record DASXCQ010000060.1, on the reverse strand, counting down.
CTGTGGACCGGATCGAGTGCCAGTGGTGCCGTGGCCAGAACCCGCCCGGCTCCGTGAGCTGCATTACCTGCGGCGCCCCCCTCGACGAGCGCAACAGGGTCTCCGACTCCGGCTGGCGCGAGGCGCCCCGGCTGCGGGACATGACCGAGTTCCGGTTCTTCAACAGCACCTGCCAGGTCGAGGGTGAGCTGGTGCCGGTCGCCGAGATCAGCCTGGGCCAGAGCGACTCGGTGTTCTTCGAGCACCACGTGATGCTGTGGAAGGACGAGCACACGCCGATCGCCGCGCTGAACACCGGCGGTGGCTTCAAGCGCGTGCTGGGCGGCATGCCGTTCGTGGTCACGGTCGCGCAGGGGCCGGGCCGCATCGCGTTCTCCCGGGACTCGCCGGGCGAGCTGGTGGTGCTGCCATTGCATCCCGGTATGGAACTGGACGTGCGCGAACACGCATTCCTTCTTGCGTCAGGGAACATCAACTACTCGTTCGTCCGGATCAAGGGCCTCGCCAACGTGCTGCACGGCGGTGGCGGCATGTTCATGGACCGGTTCGTCACCGGCGGCCAGCCGGGCATGTTGTTGTTGCACGGCTACGGAAACGTGTTCGAGCGGACGCTGGGGCCCGGGGAGAAGATCCTCGTCGAGCCGGGCGGCTACCTGTACAAGGACTCCACGGTGCAGATGCAGGCCGTGCAGCAGAAGCTGCGCACCGGCCTGATGCGCCACGGCATGTACCTGGCCGAGATGACGGGCCCCGGCCGGGTCGGCATCCAGTCCATGTACGTCCACCACCACTCCGAATGAGGCCGCGATGACCGCAGCGACCCCGTACGTCTGCCGCTACTGCCGGCAGCACAGCGATCCGACGGCGCCGTCCTGCCCACGCTGCGGCGCGCCCGTGGACGTCCGCGCGTCCGTGTCCCGGTCCGGCTGGCAGAAGCAGCCGGCCATCAAGGACATGGCCAGGATCCAGTTCGGCCAGTCGATGTTGCAGATCGAGGGCGCGTACACCCCGGTGGCCGACTTCACGCTGTCCGGTGACGACTACATCTACTTCTCCCACCACGTGCTGCTGTGGACGGACCCCGCCGCCCAGTTGACCAACATGAGCCTGTCCGGTGGCTGGAGCCGGATGATGGCCGGCCTGCCACTGATCATGGTGGAGGGCAGGGGACCGGGCCACATCGCGCTGTCCGACAACCACGCGGGCGACGTCGTGGTGCTGCCGTTGGAGCACGGGCAGCGGATCTGGGTGCGGGAGCACCGGTTCCTCGCCGCGACCGGCGACGTCGAGTACACATGGGAGCGTTCGCCCGTCTGGTACGTCACGGGCAGCGGGGACGACCGCGAGACCCACTACCCGATGGGCATGTTCGGCGACATCTTCGGCGCCCGGGGCAACCCCGGACTGCTGTTGCTGCACTCGCCGGGCAACACGTTCGTCCGCGACCTCGCGCCGAACGAGACCATGCTGGTGCAGCCGTCCGCCCTGCTCTACCGGGACCTGTCGGTGACCATGCACCTGCACCTGGAGTACCCGCAGTCGCAGGGCCTGTTCTCGTGGCGTCGGTACAGCTACCGGAGCCTGTGGCTGCGGCTGGTCGGTCCAGGTCGGGTGGCCGTGCAGTCGGTCTACCAGCGGCCGGAGGACGCCGAGCCGATCACGTCGCATTCTTTCGCGACGTCGAGGAGTTGGTGACGTCCCTGGTGGGCAGCTCGCCTGCCAGGTCGTGCACACGGCCGGCGGCCAGCTCGTCGCCCGCCGCCCCGGCCATCAGCCGGGCGACGTGCTCGTCGGCGAGCTCGGCCTCGGGCTCGGTTTCCAGTTCCCGCAACCGTTCCGCGTAGATCGCCAGCGCGGCGACCCGGTCCACCAGTGCCGTCCAGCTGTCGCCGAGGACGGCATCGCGGCGGTCGCCGAGCTGGCGGCGCAGCACGGCGAGCTCGTAGGCGCGCAGGTCGATCTCGGCCAGTTCGTTCGCCGGGTCCAGGCGGATGCGGTGGTCGTCCAGGGACAGCCACGCCGGGCTGGTGGCCACCCGCCGGACGACGTCGACCGCGACGAACACCAGGGCGCGCTCCTCGGTCTGGGCGAGCGGGCCGAGCCAGCCGGGCTGGGAGCGCCAGCCGTGCATGCCCATGTCGGCCGGCCGCAGCGGGAGGCCGCCCTCGGCGAGCGAGCGCCGGACCGAGTCCAGCACCGTCGCCCTGGCCGCCGTCAGCTCCGCCTCCCGCACGCCGTCCATGGTAAGGACCACCGAATGGTGTTGGAAATTAACTATATCTGGCCACGCTTGCGTCAAAGTGTTACACCGGTACCGTTCCTGGACGGAGGCGTGACGACATGACGAGTGTACGGAGCAGGGGCCGCTGGATCGGCGTGCTCACCGCGGTGGCCGTGGCGGTGGTTCCCGCGCTGCTCAGCGACGCGACCGGGCAAGCCAAGACCGATCCCGAGCCGGAGCACCCGCAGATCGTCGGCGCCCAGGTCGGCGGCTCGTCGCTCACCCCGCAGCAGCTCGCCGGTCAGCGGATCATCTACTCGTACACCGGCCTGACCCCGCCGACCAGCCTGATCCAGCGGATCAAGGCCGGCGAGGCGGCCGGCGTCATCTTCTTCGGCGACAACATCTCCAGCGAGCCCCAGATCGCCTCCGTGGTCAGCCAGCTGCGCAAGGCCAGCGCGCAGAGCCCGGTCACGTCGCCGCTGCTGTTGATGACCGACCAGGAGGGCGGCGAGGTCCGCCGGCTGCCCGGCGCGCCCGCCATGTCGGAGAAGCAGATCGGCGAGGCGGCCGATCCGGTCACCGCGGCCGGTCAGGCCGGCACCGGAGCCGGACAGAACCTCGCAGGCGTCGGCATGAACGTCAACCTGGCGCCGGTCCTCGACGTGTTCCGCACGCCGGGCGACTTCGACGACCAGTTCCAGCGCTCCTACAGCTCCGACCCGGCCGCGGTGTCCCGCCTGGGCACCGCCTTCGTCACCGCCCAGCAGGCGGTTGGCCCGGCTGCCACCGTCAAGCACTTCCCCGGCCTGGGCGCGGCCACCGCCAGCCAGAACACCGACGAGACGCCGGTCACGCTCAACGTGTCCCTGTCCGACCTGCGATCCATCGACGAGGCGCCGTACCCGGCCGCCATCGCGGCGGGCGTGAAGCTGGTCATGGTGTCGTGGGCGACCTACCCGTCGCTGGACGCCAACCACCCCGCCGGCCTGTCCTCGGCCGTGGTGCAGGGTGAACTGCGCGACCGGCTCGGCTTCCACGGCGTCACCATCACCGACGCGCTGGAGGCCGGCTCGCTGCAGGCATTCGGCACCGACAAGCAGCGGGCCGTCGCGGCGGCCGCGGCCGGCATGGACCTGATCCTGTGCTCGGACGGCAGCGTGACCCAGGGCAACGACGTGGACGCCGGACTGGTGGCCGCTTTGCAGTCGGGCGCGCTCAGCCAGTCCACGTTCGACGCGGCCGTCAACCGGGTGACCGCGCTGCGCGGCGGCCTGCACTGACCGTCGGCTAACGGGCGGTGCAGGACACCACCGGTTCGCCCGGCGAGCCCCTGGTCAGTCCGCCCAGGAAGCCGAACGTCGTCGACCCGGCCGCGGCCATCGTGGCGTTGTAGCTGAGGTTCGCGACGGTCGCCGACCCGCCCTGCTCGGACAGGAGGCCGTTCCAGACGCTGGTGATGGTCTGGCCGTCGGGCAGCGTCAGGGTCACCGCCCAGCCGTCCAGCGCGGACCGGCCCGCGGTGACCGTGACCTGGGCCTGGTAGCCGCCCTGCCACGAGTTGACCAGGCTGTAGTCGGCGACGCAGCCCACGCTGTGTCGGGTGACGGGCGCCGGGACGCCCCTGGTGTGCGCGGTCGGCGGGTGGTCCTGCGTGCCGGCGAAGGCGGTGGTGTGCTGGTTCGAGCCGATCAGCACGCCCGTGACCAGCCCGATCGCCACCAGCCCGACCCCGGCCAGCGCGGCCGCGACGGTCCTGCGTCGCCCGGGGGATCGCTCGGCCGCGGGGAGGTGCAGCGTGGCCACCGGCGGCACCACCGGGTGGCCCTCGGCGACCTGCGCCAGCGCCCCGGCCGCCTGCGCCATCGTGGGCCGCCGGGCGGGGTCGCGGTGCGTCAACCAGCCCAGCACCGGCGCCAGCGGCCCGGCCTGGACCGGCTCGGGCACCTCACCGGCCGCGACTGCCTGGAGCAGCAGAATCGCGTTCTCCCCGAACCCGAACGGCGGCCCGCCCTCGACGGCCGCGTACAGGGTCGAGCCGAGCGAGTAGACGTCCGACGCGAACGACGCGCTGGCACCGGCCGCCACCTCGGGCGCCAGGTAGGCGGGCGTGCCCACCACGATGCCCGGGAAGGTCTGCGACCCGTCGCCGACCGCTCGCGAGATGCCGAAGTCGGTGATCCGCGCGCCTGCGTCGTCGGTGAGCAACACGTTGTCCGGCTTGACGTCCCGGTGCACGATGCCGGCCTCGTGGGCCGCCGCCAGCGCGGACGCGATCTCCGCGCCGATCCGCGCCACCCTGGCCGGCGTCAACGTCCGCTCATCGGCCAGCACCTCGGCCAGGCTGCGCCCGGGGACGTAGTCCATGACCAGGCACGGGTGGCCGTGGTGCTCGACGACGTCGTGCACGGTGACCGCGTGCGGGTGCCGCAGCCGGGCGGTGATCCTGGCCTCGCGCAGGGCGCGCTCGTTGCCCTGGCGGGCGGCGATGTCGCTCAGTCCGGTGCCGGTGAGCAGTTGCTTGACCGCGACGGTGCGGTCCAGCCGCTCGTCGTGCGCCCGCCAGACCTCGCCCATCGACCCGCTGCCGAGCCGTTCGACAAGGCGGTACCGTCCCGCGATCAGGGTGTCGCTCGGCCCGTTCACTGCCATCCTCCGGTGCGGGGGTTCTCGTCCCAGTCTAGAAGTTCCCGCCCCCAGGGGGTTGCCACCAGGGTGGTGGTCTTGCGGTGCGTGGTTAGTCTGTTCCTGGCGCCGTCCCCGAGGAGATCGCGATGACGAAGGCACTCGCTCCCGCCCCTCCCGGTCTCCAGCCGGTGCTGGGGGACTACGGCATGCCGCTGCTGGGCTACGGCCCGGCGTACATCCGCGACCCGCTCACCCTGTGGCGGGCCCGGTACGCCGAACTGGGCCCGGTGTCCTGGAACGGCGCATTCGGCAGGCGGGTGGCCCTCCTGCTCGGCCCGGACGCCTGCGCGGCGGCGCTGGTCAACTCGGACAAGGCGTTCGCCAACGGCCCCGGCTGGCGGCCCTACATCGGCAAGTTCTTCGACCGCGGCCTGATGCTGCTGGACTTCGACGAGCACAGGACCCACCGGCGCATCCTGCAGGAGGCGTTCACCGCGGCCCGCCTGTCCCGGTACCTGGAGGCCCTGCACCCGGCCATCAAGGCCGGACTGGCCCAGTGGATCCCGTCGCCCGATTTCCGCGCCTACCCGGCGGTCAAGACCCTGACCCTGGACCTGGCGACGGACATCTTCATGGGCGGCCACGAGGGCACCGACGCCGGCCAGATGGACCGGATCAACCAGGCGTTCATCGACTGCGTGCAGGCGGCGACGTCGTTCGTGCGGCTGCCGGTGCCGGGTGGCCGGTGGAAGCGCGGCCTGGTCGGCCGGAAGCTGCTGGAGCGGTTCCTGGGCGAGTACCTGCCGATGCGGCGGGCCGCCGGTGGTGACGACCTGTTCTCGGTGCTGTGTCGCATCGAGACGGACGACGGCGAACGGCTCACCGACGCCGACGTGATCAACCACATGATCTTCCTGCTGATGGCCGCCCACGACACGTCCACCATCACGGTGTCGACCATGCTCGGCTACCTGGGCCAGTACCCAGAGTGGCGCGAACGCTGCCGCGCCGAGTCGGACGGTCTCGGCACGCGGGAGCCGACACTGGAGCAACTGGGTGAGTTGAAGTCGCTCGATCTGGTGATGCGCGAGTGCCAGCGGCTGGTGTCGCCGGTACCCAGCCTCGGGCGCGCGACGGTGCAGGACACGTCCGTGCTCGGCCACCACATCCCCGCCGGTACCCAGGTGTCGGTCACGCCCCACTTCTCGCACCACCTGGCCTCGGTGTGGCCGGAACCGGAGAAGTTCGACCCCGGCCGGTTCGCCGATGACCGGCGCGAGGACAAGGTGCACCGGTTCGCGTGGGAACCGTTCGGCGGCGGAGCGCACAAGTGCATCGGGATGTTCTTCTCGATGGCCGAGGTCAAGTCGATCCTGCACCACGTGCTGCTGACGTTCGACTGGCAGGTCGACCCGTCGTACCGGACACCGTTGAACTTCACGTCGCTGCCGTATCCGAACGACGGGCAGCCGATCGACCTGCGACCGTTGGTCGGCGCGGCCAGCCCGGTGGCGTAGGTCCGTCGGTGGCTGCTGGCACACTGCCGGCATGACCGGACCGAAGGCGGATCTGCACCGTTACCTGCAGTCGGCGCGCGAAGCGTTGTCGTGGAAGCTCGATGGATTGTCGGAGTACGACGTCCGCCGGCCGCTGACCCCGACCGGGACCAATTTGCTGGGTCTGGTCAAACATGTGGCCAGCATGGAAGTGGGGTACTTCGGCGAGGTCTTCTCCCGACCGTTCGACACGCCCATGCCGTGGTTGGCCGACGACGCCGAGCCGAACGACGACATGTGGGCGACCGTTGACGAGTCCCGCGAGGACGTCATCGGGTTCTACCACCGGGCGTGGGCACACTCGGACGTCACGATTTCCACGCTGGAACTGGACGCGACCGGCCAGGTGCCGTGGTGGCCGGCGGAACGGCGAGAGGTGACGCTGCACCGCATCCTGGCGCACATGCTCGCCGAGACCAACCGGCATGCGGGGCATGCCGACATCGTCCGGGAGCTGATCGACGGGACGGCCGGGCTGCGGGAGGGAGTGTCCAATCTGGCTCCGGGCGATCGGGCTTGGTGGGAGAGGTATCGGGATCGGCTGGAGCGGGTGGCCCGAGAAGCCGGCCAGGGCTAGGTATTGCGCTGCCGACTCGGTTCGATGTCGTGGGTGCGGTTGCGTTGTGGCGGTCGGCGCGTGTCGCCCATTGCCGGACGACAGGCCCGCGGTTGGGGCCAGGGCGTCACGGTTGGCTGGCTGGGCCCTGTGTGGGACGCGCAGCGGGTTCTGGCGCGTGTCGTCCATTGACTGGACGACACGCGACTTGGGTGATGGCATGGGCAGTTGGGGTTGTGGCGGTTGGCGTGTCGTTCATCGGGCGGTCGACACGTGCTTTCCGGTGGAGCCGCGGAGTCGTGGGTCTGTTCCCGCTGCGGGTGCGTTGTGTGGTTGACTGCGCGTTCGCTTACGGGTCGTCCATGGCTTGGGCCGCAATGAAGTCTTCGGCGGTTACCGTTGCGTTCTCATCCGAGTCGTAGTCCGCTGCGATCCGCCATCGGCCGTTCGTCTTGCGCGCGAATGTGTGGAACCGGCCGTACATCACCTTCCGCTCACCGATCGCTCGCCGCGCCGTCAACCGGTACACCCCGCGCTCGCTGGCCAGATCAGCTGCGACTATTCGTTCGGTGAACCGGAATTCGATGTCGACGCCGTCACCGCGCTCGGCGAGTGTGGCGTGCCATCGCCTCGCGCCTCGTGAGCGCGCTGTAGTCCGTGAAACCGGAGATCGTCTTGGCCGGTCCGCCCGCCCGAATGAGGTCCGGGCTGTGCAGGGCCAGGAACGCCTCAACATCACCATCGCGGTACGCGCGCCGATAGGCACGCCAAACATCGGCATTCAACTCTCGTAGCAGGTCGCCTTCCGCTGACCGACTACGCAGCGTGGACCTCAACACGGGTCGTCATTACCGCAGCCTCGCCTACGGCCGCCCGTACTGTCAACGGTCGCTACGCGATCCAGTCGGGCAGGATCTTGTCGCCGTCGAGGCTGGCGACCGACGGTACGGCTGCCGTCGGATCTATCCGGTGCAGGCGCGTGGTGGCCGGCGCGCACGCTATCGCGGTGAAGCCGTGCGTCGGGTCGGCGAACACCTGGCGTTGCACGTCCGCCGGCAGGATCACCGTGTCACCCTGGCGCACCGCGACCGTCTCGTCCTCAAGGGCCAGACGCGCAGCACCGGCCAACACCGTCCACACCTGGTCGGTGTCGAACGCATGCACCGGTCCCTGCGCACCCGGCACCATCTCCACCCGCCACACCGCCTGTCCGCTCCCACCCTGAATCGCCGACGCCAGCGTGGTCATCACCCCGTTCGGCGTCGTGACCCTCCGACTTTCCGTGTCGCGAATGACCTTCATGCCAACATCCCCTACGATAGACAACGGCGTTGTCCATATAGTCAACTAGGTTGTCCATCATGTCAAGTGAGCCACCCGGCTACGAACTGCCGCTGCTGCTGTTGTTCGGCTTTCGCAGCCTGATCGACGATCTGCACGCCGAGCTGACCCGCCAGGGCCACCCCGACGTACGGCCCATGCACGGGTTCGTCTTCCAGGCCATCGGCCACAACGGCACCACCGCCGTCGACCTCGGCCGCGCGCTCGGCATCTCCAAGCAGGCCGCCGGCAAGACGATCGACACGCTGGAGCGCCTCGGCTACGTCAGCCGGGAGCGTGACGCGAACGACGGCCGCCGGATGCTGGTGCTGCTCACCGACCGCGGTGTCGACTGCCTGGTCAGGTCCGCCTTGATCCTGGACCAACTGCGTGCCCGGTGGGCGGAGATCCTGGGTCCACGCCGGCTGCGCGCGATCGAGGACGACCTGCGCAAGGTCACACCGCCGGTCGCCGGTCGCCTGGACGTGCCCGGCTGGCTCAGCGGTTCGTGATCAGGCCGGGAGGACAGCTGTCCACGCCGTTCGATACGAGGACGGCACTCTTCGCCGAGGTTGTGATCAGTCCAGTAGGGCGGCCGTCCACGTCGGCCCGTGGTGCTCGACGTAGTCGGCCGCCGCTTGCCAGTACCGGCCGTGGCCCTCGTCGTGCAGCCGCGCCCACGGCTGTTCGCCCGTGACGGCCGATCGGCTCAGCAGGTCCGCCATCGCCCTGGTCACCCCGCCGGTCAAGCCCGGCAGCGACTTCCGTTGCGCATCGTCGGCACCGTAACCGTCGACCAGCGACCGGAACCGCACAGCGTCCGCCGACGGTGAACCGTCCGGCGCCAACGGCACGAAACCGTGCGCCGCATATCCCAGGTCCCACATCCGCCTGCCCGGCCCGGCACTGTCCCAGTCGATGAACACCCACCGGTCCTCATCCAGCACCAGATTCCACGGCGCCAGGTCGTAGTGGCACACCTGCTCGGCCGCACCGGGTGCCGGCAGGATCACCTGCCACACCACATCAGCCGGCGGAACGAAACCGGCCAGCGCATCGTGCATCTCCCGGATCAACCGCCCCACCCGGACCAACTCGGCAGGCGTCAAGTCCCGCTGGTCGGCCATCGTGCCCGGCACGTACTCCAGGACCTGCCTGCCCTCGTCGTCCCGATCGAAACTCCTTGGCACACCAGGACATCCGACGTCCGTCAGGTACCGCAGCAGCGCGTCGACCGCGTCCGTGAACGGGCCGGCCGGTTTGCGCACCGTCGATCCGACGCGCACCACCCGGCCGGCCACGTTCCCTCCGGTCAGTACCTCCTCGAGCACGTGACCATTATGAACACCGCACTCCGTTCACCGAGAACGACGCCGGTGACGTGTCGCTGTTCGCCCACGTCCCCTGGTACCCGAACGCCACACTCGTGCCCGGCGCCACCGTCCCGTCGTAGCCGACGTTCACCGCCGTCACCCGCGCACCGCTCTGCGTCACCGTCGCGTTCCACGCGCTCGTGACCTGCTGGTCGCCGGGGAAGTCGTACGTGACCGTCCATCCGGTCCACGCCGTACCGCCGGTGTTGTTCACCGTGACGTTCGCGGTGAAGCCGCCTGCCCATTCGCTCGGCTTGTCGTAGGTCACCTGGCAGGCCGTGCCACTGGCCGGTGGTGCCGTGCTGGTGGTCGAAACAGGTGGTGGAGCAGTGGTGGCCGGCGGGGTAGTGGTGGTCACCGGCGGCGGAGCTGCCGTGGTGGTGACCGGTGGCGGCGTGGTCGTCGTACCGGTCAGGTCGCCGTACACGATGCCTCGGCCGTTCGTGCCCAGGTAGACCCGACCATAGATCCGGGGGTCGCCCGTGATGGCCTGGCCGATGTTGCCGTACTGGTGCTGGTCGTCGTTGATCCGGACCCAGCTCGCGCCCTCGTCATCCGACCGGAACACACCGGCGACACCGGCGACCGTGGCGATGGCGTACAGCGCGGGATACGTCTGACCGGGCGCCGCCTTGCCGAACCCGATGTTCAACGATGAGTCCACAGTGGTCAGTTTGGTGAACGTCGTGCCGCCGTCCGTCGAGTGCCACAAACCGGCGCCACCGGCCAGCCACACATCACCGGCGTGCCCGGCGACCGCCTTGATGAACACCTTCCCGGACGCCGGCAGCCCGGTCGCCGCGGAAGCGGTGAACGACGCGCCACTGTTGGTGCTGACGTAGAACTTCCCACCGGAGAACCCGTAGAACGTCTTCGGGTTGACCCGGTCGGACGCCACCACGGCACCCTGCGGGATCCCGGTCGACGCCGTCCACGAACCGCCGAAACTGGTGGAGAAGTACACCCCGGCACCGGCCGGGCTCCACACCGTCGCGCTGCCGTCGGCCGCGATCACCGCTGTCCCGCCACCGGTGACGCCCGGCGGTTCCTGACCCTGGAACCAGTCCGTGCCGCCGTCGGTGGAGAACCCGATCCGGTTGACGTTCGGGTTGGACGACTTGTCGATCTCACCCGTCCGCACCATGTCGCTCGGGTTGAGCTCTGCGAAGTCCAGGCTGTCGCCGCTGGTCAGGTTCGGCGAGTTGAACATCGCCGCCGGCACCGTGGTGACGGTGCTGTGCACGAAGCCGTCCAGGTCACTGAGCGCGGACACCAGCGGCGGCCCGGTCGGCGGGCTGATCAGCGCGTTGACCGCCGTCTCCTCCAGGCCTTGCACGAACGGCTTGATGACGATCTTGCCGCCGGCGTCCCAGTCGGTGAGGTCGGTCGTGCCGTACAGGGTGGCGCCGGTGCCGTAGAACATCCGGTTGGAGTTGAACGGGTCGATGGCCAGCGCCTCGGTCATCCAGCCCAACTGGGGACTCGGCACCGGTGGCACCGGGCTGGTGTTGTTGAACGTCAGCCACGGTTCGGACGTGATGTCCTGTGTGTAGCTGAGATCCCGGTTGGGGTAGCTGGTGAAGTTCCACAGCTGCTTCCACGTGGTGCCACCATCGGTGCTGCGGAAGATGAACGCGTCCGGCCACCACGAGCTGTACCCGGTGACCATCACCGTGCCGGGATGTTCCGGGTCGAGTGCCAGGCCGCTGTAGCCGTAGTAGTCGTTGCTCGTGTCGGTCGACGGGTGCGGGCTGATCTTCGTCCACGTCCCGGTCTTGATCGCGTACTTCCACACGTCACCGGACGAGCCGTCGTACGGGCCGCCCTTGTCGCTGGTGGCGATGTACAGGTCGTCGTTCACCGGGTCGACCACACCCTTGTGGGCCAGGAAACCCGTTGGCTGGCCGGTGATCCGCTGCCACGTGGCACCGCCGTCGGTGCTGCGGTACACGGTGTTCTGCAGGTCGGCGACACCGACGTAGATGCCCTGCGTCGGGCTGCCCTTGGTGCCGGTGCCCTGGTCGAACGTCACCCACGTGACGCCCTGGTCGTCACTGGCCAGGCCGCTCGTGTCGGTGGGGTCCTGGACGTAGTCGCCCACGTTCGGGAAGTTCGCCACCTGCGACCACGTGACGCCACCGTCGGTGCTGCGCCACAGACCGTTCCCGCTGGGCGCGCCGAGGTAGAGGACGTTGTCGTCGTTGGGGTCGATCGCCAGCCGCTCGCCCATACCCCTGCCCGGCATGTTCCCGCCGAGCTTGAACGGCAGCTTGCTGACCTGCCACGTGGCACCCTGGTCCGCCGACCGCAGGATCGCACCGTCGTTCGGGTCGAAACTGTTGGTGTACATGCCGACTGCCGCGAACAGCTTGTTCGGGTCCACCGCGTCGGTGGCGAGGCTGACCACGCCGTTGTAGCCCCAGTCGTCCTGGCCGACCCAGTCCAGCAGCGGAGTCCAACTGCTGGTCGCCTGGTTCCACCGGTACGCGCCGCCGATGTCGGTGCGCGCGTAGATCAGGTTGGGCTGCGTCTGGTTGAAGATGATGCCCGGAATGAAGCCGCCGCCGCCGATCGCGGCGTTCTGCCACGTGTAGGTGCCCGCCGCGGTCGCCGCGCCGGCCGGGGAGGCGGCCCCGCCCACCACCGCGACCGCGGCGGCGACGCCGACCGACACGACCACCGCGAGGACGCCGCTGAGTCTCTTCCGCATGTGCCGCTCCTAGGTGAAGCGCTTCGATGTGCGGGACGAGACGGTAAGTGGCGTCGTGGGTGCTGTCGACCAGCGAGGACACCGTCAGCGCGAGGGCAGGACGGAACCGCTGGCTGGCCGGTCGACGTGACCGGCCGGCCCTGAAAACGTCGTGAAAACGCGGGTCAGACCACGCCGTCCCACAGCGTGCGCTCGTCCGGCCTCGGGTCGTCGACCACCCGCGACTCGGGGCTGTCGAACGTCATCACCGCGCGGCGCGTCGGGTCGTACGCCGGCCAGCCGGGGTCGCCACCGGAGGCGAACGCGATCCACCGGGCGTGCATGTCGTCGGCCAGCGACTGCGGCGGCCGCGGACCTGCCATGTCGGCCGTGCCCGGCTTGTCCAGCGTGTCGAACGCGAATCCGATCTCCAGCGCGTGACACGCGCCGAGACCCAGAACCGGTGTGCGCCAAGCGAATTCGTACATGTACGTGGGCGTCGGCGCTGCCGCGCGGGCTTCGGCGAGCCGGACGGCCGGCAGCCGGAAGTAGCCATCGGTGATCACCGCGGCCAGCACGTCACCCGGTGCGGCGCCGGGCCGGTTGCCCGCATACAGGTCGACGGTCCCGGCCGGCCAGCCACGGGACGCGGCCACAGCGCGCACCACATCGTCGGTGGCTGCCGCCGCGACACCCGGCGGCACCAGGAAGAACCGGTACTCCTCTGTGGTGGTGCCGACCAGCATCGGCACGTCGTGCCCGACACCGGCGGCGATCGTGTCCACCGGCCGCTCGGTGACCAGCTCGCCGTCGATCACCGGCATGAACGCCATACCGGACGCCACCACGCTGGCACCCCACCGCGCCGGGTCCGGCTGGGTGGCCACATCCTGCGCGACCGCCCGCTGCACGTCGATCAACCGGGCCACCTCCACGTCGCCGAACGCGGCGGCCGTGGCCGGCACACCCAGCCGGCTCGCCATTTCGCCGACGACCAGCCGGGCATCGTCGGGCGCCAGCACGGAATGACCGGCGCCGCTCTGCGCGATGCCCTTGTGGAACAGGCCGCTGCCGGCGGCGACGGCGACCAGCGTGGTGACGCTCATCCCGCCCGCCGACTCGCCGAAGATCGTGACATTGCCCGGATCGCCACCGAAGGCCGCGATGTTCTCCTGCACCCAGGCCAGCGCGGCGAGCTGGTCGTACAGGCCCAGGTTGCCCGGGGTGTCGGGCAGCAGGCCGAAACCGGCCACGCCCAGCCGGTAGTTCATGCTCACCATCACGGCGCCGTCCCTGGCGAACGCGGCGCCGTCGTAGGTGGGCACGGCGCCACCGCCGTTGCGGAACGCGCCGCCGTAGATCCACACCATCACGGGCAGTCCGGAACCGCCCGGATCGGGTGTCCACACATTGAGGTTGAGGGACTCGTCGCCCGGAATGATCGGGTCGGTGAGCAGCGTGTCGAACGGCGGCGGGTAGCCCGGCTTCGGCGGTGTCGCGCCGAACTCCACGGCGTCCCGGACGCCGTCCCAACCCGCGTGTGGCGATGGCGGCCGGAACAGGGCGGGTCCGATCGGTGCCGCGGCGTACGGAATGCCCAGAAACGCGGTGACTCCACCGGTTCGCACGCCCCGGACCTTGCCGCTCGCCGTCGCGACGATCGCCGCCGTGCCGTCCTCCGTCATGCCGCCTCCTCGCCCTACCGCGCCGTTCGCCCGCCCAGGCTAGCCGCGCGGACGGGCCAGGTCGATCACGTGAGCACGGGTCGGTCACCGGGCGCGACCTCGATCTTGCTCGCTACCTCCTTACGGCGGGTAGTTCATCGCTCACGGATGGCTGACACTTTTCCGGTAAGCCTCGCCGGCCACCATCCCCTGCAGTCGGTGGTCGGCGGGGTTGGTCACCATCCATCGATGGAGGAGAACGTGTTCGCATCCCAACGGGCGAGTGCCCGGTGGTCGGTGAGGGCGACCATCATCGCGCTCGCCGCCGGTGCTCTTGTCTTACCCGCCGTCGCGGTCGCACAGCCGCAGATGGCTCCCGCGGGCCCCACGTCCAACGCGACAGCGATGGCCGCGCAGGTGCGCCAGGAAGTGAACAGCGGCACCCTGCTGCGCAACCACGGCGTGCGGCCGGTCGGCGGCGCGTCCATGGCGCAGGTCGTCACCGTGGCGCCCGGCTCGACCAAGCCGCTGGCCACCGCGCTGCCCGCGGGCAAGGGCCCGGCCGACCTGGCCGCCGCCTACCATCTGCCGGCCACGTCCACCAGCACGGCCACGATCGCGATCATCGACGCGGGTGTCGACGCGACCCTCGCGTCCGACCTGGCGACGTACCGGTCCACCTTCGGCCTGCCGGCCTGCACGGTTGCCAGTGGCTGCCTGAAGCTGCAGAACTTCAACGGTGGCGCGCAGCCCGCGCCGCAGACCAGCCGGACCGGCAAGGAGGAGGAAGAGGAGATCGCCCTGGAGACGTCGCTGGACATGGACATGGCGTCCGCGGCCTGCTCCAGCTGCCACCTCCTGGAGATCTCCGTGCCCGTCGCGGCCGGTTTCAGTGACAGCAACACGTCGACCGGTGAGTTCGCCCAGGCCACGGCCACGGCCGCGGCAGCGGGTGCCAAGGCGGTCAGCATCAGCTACGGCTACTCCGAGACCACGGCCAACACCAGCGGCACCGACCTCGCCGACTTCAACAAGCCAGGCGTGGCCATCACCGTGTCCACCGGTGACGCGGGCTTCAACGGCGGCACCCACCAGGACTGGCCGTCCGACCTGCCCACCGTGATCGCCGTCGGCGGCACGACGCTCGGCGCCACCACCGAGACCGCGTGGAGCGGTGGCGGCAGTGGCTGCGAGACCCGGTTCGCCTCGGCCACCGGTCAGCCCGCGGCCGACAGCGCGCTGTGCGCCAACCACCGTGCGGCGGCGGACGTGTCCGCTGACGCCGACCCGAACACCGGCCTTGCCGTGTTCGACGACGACGCTCCGTTCAGCGGCCGGCCCGACGGCTTCGTCGTGGTGGGCGGCACCAGCGCGTCCGCTCCGTTCATCGGTGGCCTGTTCGCCCGTGCCGGCGTGCCCGCCACGCTCAACGGCCCGAACACGCTGTACTCCGCCGCGTCGACCAACTTCCGGGACATCACGTCCGGTAGCAACCAGCAATCCGTGCGCTGCTCCAGCTTCCCGACGATCAGCGCGAAGATGTGCACCGCCGGCGTCGGCTACGACGGCCCGACGGGCGTCGGCACGCCGAACGGCATCGGCGCCTTCTGATCCAGCCCTGAAATCCGGTGTACGGACGCCGTGCCCCCACGAGGGGTACGGCGTTCACACGGTGAATCGCGCCCGTCCTGGGGCGGTTGACTTTCGTCAGGCGCTGTGCCGTCGCAGCACCAGTTCCACGTTCCCACCGTCCCGTTGCGCCCCCATGCCGATCATCAGCGCGTTCGACGCCACATTGGTCACGTCGACTTCGCACGTCGCCTCGTCCTCGCCCTGTGCGTGCAGGACGGCGAGCGCCCGGCCCAGCAGCGCTCGCCCCACTCCGCTACGCCGGTGCTCGCGCACGACGGCGATCAGGCCCAGCCGGGACCGCATCGACCGGCGCCACACCCGCACCAGCCCCGCGTACCGGCCGGACGCGTCCACCGCTACCAGGTAGGTGTCCCGGTCGAACTGGGGATCGTCGAAGGTCTGCCGTGCGAACTCGGCAGGATCGTTGTGCCAGCCGGCGGCGCCCGGCACGTCCGCCCGCAGCGTGTCGTCCAGTGCGGCCAGCCGCTCGACGTCGGCGTCCGCGGCCGACACGACGGTGAAACCGGCCGGCAGCGCTACGTCGCCCAGGCCGGTGCGGGCCGGGTCGACCGGCAGCAGGTAGCGATGTTCCGCGCGGTGGAGGGAGAAACCCAGCCCTGCCAGGCCGGCCAGCCGGTCGGCCGCCTGATCGTCCACCTCGGTGTGGAGATCACCGGGTAACTCGTCGACGGCGGCGATGATCAGTGCGAGGTGGACGTCGTCGGCGTCGGCATCGGTGTACAGGAAACACACCTGGTCGGGCCGCACCAGCGCGCGCAGCGAGCCGGCGGCCACGCCGTTCCGACGCGCCGTCCACCGCGTCGGGTCGGTACGGGTCACGTCGATCACGGCGCGGATGCTAGGCCGATGTCGCCCAGTTATCCAGATGATTCGTCCGGGTGAATCAGTGGACCGTCCCGCGCGGACGGTGATCGGTCGGTTACTCGCGGTGTTAGCGTCGCTGACCGACCAGCCGCCGAGTCCCACGGAGTGCCGATGCGTCGATCCCGGACCGCCCTGCTCACCGCCGTTCTCCTTACCGCGGGCGGTGCCTCGGCGCCGGCCGCCGGTGTGGCGCTGTCGCCGGACATCGTGCGGACGCATCCGGCCACCGCGCATGCCGGCGCGGCCAGCGCGCTGCCGCTGACCACGGCGCAGTGCGAGCAGCAGTACCGGATCGCCTGCTACGGCCCGGCCCAGGTGCAGGCCGCCTACGACCTGCCGGCGCTGTACGCGCGCGGCACCCGGGGCCGGGGCAGCACGATCGCCGTCGTCGACTCGTTCGGCTCGCCGACCATCGAGCACGACCTCGCCGTGTTCGACCAGAACTACGGCCTGCCGACGCCGAAGCTGTCCGTCATCGAGCCGGCCGGGAAGGTGCCGGCGTACGACGGCAGCGCCAACCGAGCCGGCTGGGCCGGTGAGACCACTTTGGACGTCGAGTGGGCGCATGCCATGGCACCACTGGCGAACATCGTCGTCGTGGCCACACCCACGTCGGAAGACGAAGGCACGACAGGCTTTCCGGAGATCATCAAGGCCGAGGAGTACGTCGTCGACCACCACCTTGCCGACGTGATCAGCCAGAGCTTCAGCGCCACCGAGCAGACCTTCCCCAGCGCGGACGACCTGCTCGCGTTGCGCGGCGCCTACTCCGACGCCTACCGCAACGACGTCACCGTGCTGGCGTCCTCCGGCGACTCCGGGGCCGCCGACGCCACCGCCACCACCGGCCTGTTCACCCACCCGGTGACGTCATGGCCGGACAGCGACCCGCTGGTCACCGGCGTGGGCGGCACGAAGCTGAGCCTGGACGCCAACGGCGCCCGCAGCGCGCCGGACGTGGTGTGGAACGACTCCCGGGACACCGATACCCAGCGCTACATCGAGGGCGACGACGGCCCCAACGCGCTGGCCACCGGCGGCGGCCTGTCCGTCGTCTTCAGCCGCCCCGCCTACCAGGTGCCGGTCGCTTCGGTGGTGGGCGACCAGCGTGGTGTGCCGGACGTGTCGATGAGCGGATCGTGCGGCGGCGCGGTGAACGTCTACCAGAGCTTCGCGGGCCAGCCGGCCGGCTGGTACCCGACGTGCGGGACCAGCGAGGCCAGTCCGCTGTTCGCCGGCATCGTGGCCCTGGCCGCGCAGCAGGCAGGGCACCCGCTCGGCCTGATCAACCCGGCGCTGTACTTCATGTCCGAGGCGCACGCGCCGGGCCTGGTGGACGTGACGAAGGGCGACAACACGGTGTCGTTCCCGCAGGCCGGGAAACAGCGGACGGTGCATGGCTTCGCGGCCGGTCCGGGCTACGACCTGGCGTCCGGGGTCGGCACGGTGGACGCCGCGCTGTTCGTACCGGAACTGGTGTCCTACGTCGATCACAGCTCCTGAGCGGCCGACTGCCGGTCCCGGACGACCTGGAGGAACCGGGCCACCGCGCGGCCGGTGGCCCGCGCCCTCGGCGAGGGCAGGAAGTCGAACGCGTGGTGCGCGTAGGGGAGTTCCGCGTAGCCGAACGGCTGCCTGGTGACCTGCCGTGCCCGTTCGGCGAACCTCCTGGCCGTCGTCGCCTCGACCACCTCGTCGCGGTCGCCGTGCACCACGAACATCGGCGGTGCGGTGTCGTCCAGGCGCAGCGTGGGTGACGCGGCCCGCCAGGTGTCCGGGTCGTCGGCCAGGTCGGCGTCGAACAGGTTGGCCCGGACGTGGTTGCGCAGCCGGGGCCGGCCGTCGTCGTTGAGCACGGTCAGGTCGTACACGCCGTACAGCAGGCCGGCGGCCTGGACCGAGGTGTCTGCGTCCTCGAATCCCGGCTGGAACGTGGGATCGTTGGTGGACAGGGCGGCCAGCGCGGCCAGATGACCGCCCGCCGAGCCACCGGAGACCGCGATGAACGACGGGTCGCCGCCGTACCGGGCGATGTTGGCCCTGATCCAGGCCAGTGCGCGCTTCACGTCCACGATCTGGGTCGGCCAGCGGTGGTGCGGGCCCAGGCGGTACTCCACGGACACGCACAGCCAGTCCTGGGCGGCCAGGTGAGCGGTCAGGTAGGTGCTCTGCTGCCGTTTCGTGCCACCGGTCCACGACCCGCCGTGCACGTAGACCAGGACCGGTGACGGCCGGTCGGGCTGGCGGCCGGGGCGCCGCCAGATGTCCAGCACCTGCTCCGGGGCCTCGTCGTGGTAGCGCACGTCCCGGTCCACCAGGAGTTTCGCCAGCGGTGCGCGGGCAGCCACCAGGTCCGGCCCGACGCTCGGCGCGTCCGGGCCCAGCGCCTCGACCAGCGCCCTGTCCAGCACGTCGGCCGACGCCACCGACCGCCGGTGCAGCCCGACCAGGCCGGCAGCCGTGCCTGCCACCACGGCCAGGCTCGCGGTGCCGATCCGGCTGCGGCCGGCGCCCAGGCCGAGCGCCACACCCGCGGCAACCGCCTGGGCCGTCGCGGCGGGGCCGCCGAGTTCCGAGCCGACCAGGCCGGGCACCATGCCGGCCACGTACCACGGGTAGCGCCGCCACGGCGGCCGCCTGCCGAACAGGTTCAAGGTCGCCCCGGCGGCACCCGCACCCATGGCGAGCAGTACCCCGGTACCCCTAGCGCGCATGCGCCCTCCGCCCGCCGTGTCGATCCCCGACCGATGGTAGGCGTGGTCCGCGCCCGCACCTACGGTGAACAGACCACGACCCCGCACTCGTCGCCGACGAACCGCGCGGCTTGACGATGAATGCTGCTTCAGGGCGCTGCGTAGCAGTGCATCAGTACGTTGCCGCCCCTGGACATCTCGTAGTCCACTGAGGACAGTCGACGCCAGCCCGCGCTGTCGTAGAGGGCGATCGCCGAACTGTCCTGGTCGAAGACGCCCAGCACCGCATGCCTGCCGTGCTCGCGGGCGGCCGCCGCCGCGGTGTCCAGTAGCCGCCTACCCACCGACCGCCGCCGCGCCGCACCGGCCACACACAGCCGGGTGATTTCCGCGGCCCGCTCCACGGGTGCGCCAGTGCTCGTCGCCCACGCCCCCGCAGGCGCGGCCGTCGCCTCCATGAGGCCGATGTGGCCGACCACCGCTCCTGCCAACTCGGCCACCCACGCGCCCAGCAGGTCGCGAGGCGTGAGCCAGCGTTCCGGATCGGCAGGCCAGTTGACCGGGTATCCACTCGTACGGTGAGTTTCGGCGACGATGGCGACGCAGGCGACCAGATCGTCCGGCCGGCGCGGCCGGATCGACACGCCGGTCACGAGGCCGCCGGTCGGCCGATGCCCGCCCGCCGCGCCGCGTACAACATCAGCGCGTGCGCACTGGCCGCGTCCGGAACCTCGTGCCGCAGCACCAGGTCGACCGCGTCATCGAAGGGCAGCCGCACCACTCGAAGATCCTCCTCGCCCGGCTGGACATCGGCCTCGCCCTGGATGAGATCCGTCGCCAGGAACAGGTGCGCGACATGGTTGGTGAGGCTGTCTGCGCAGTTGATGCTACCCAGCGACTGCCACGTCGCCGCCCGCAATCCGGTCTCCTCTGCCAGTTCCCGACGGGCCGCGGTGAGCGGATCCGGGTCGTCGGCGTCGATGCCGCCACCGGGCAGCCGCCACTGGGTGGCGTCGTGCAGGTAGATCCACTGACGGGTGAACACGACAGCGTCATCGACGTCCAGCGCCAGTACGGTCACCGACCCACGGGAGTCGACCCGCTCGTACACCCCACCCGTGCCGTCCGGCCGGATGACCTGGTCGGTCCGGACCTCGAACCACGGGTTGGCGTGCACCAGGCTGCTGGACACCCGCCGCCACGGCGCGGTTTCTCTCGGCACACCATCGTTTCTACCATCGGGCACCCGTTCGGCGGCCCGCCGGACGGGCAGGCATCATGGCCGGATGCCGACCGATGACGTGCTGGCCGCCGATCTCGCGCAGCAGGCAGGCGAACTGCTGCTCCGGATCAGGGCGGCCGACCCCGGGAGCGACCCGAAGGTACTGGGCCGGACGGGGGACCAGCGGTCGAACGACCTCCTGCTGGACCGCCTGGCGGCACTGCGCCCCGGCGACGCCGTGCTGTCCGAGGAGTCGGCGGACGACCCCGGCAGGCTGACCGCTGAGCGGGTCTGGATCGTCGACCCGCTGGACGGTACCCGCGAGTTCACCCAGCCCGGCCACGACGACTGGGCCGTGCACGTGGCGCTCCACACAGCAGGCCGGGGCATCACCGCTGCCGCCGTCGCCGTGCCCGCCCTGGGCGAGGTGTGGTCGACCGTCGGGGTGCTCGCCGCGCCACGAGACCACCGGCGGCCGAGGGTCGTGGTGAGCGCCAGCCGGCCGCCCGATTTCGCCGACGCCGTGGCCGACGCGCTGGACGCCGAACTCGTGCCGATGGGGTCGGCGGGCGCGAAGGCGATGGCCGTGGTGCGTGGTGACGCGGACGTCTACGTGCACGCGGGCGGTCAGTGGGAGTGGGACTCGGCGGCACCGGTGGGCGTCGCCGTCGCGGCCGGACTCACCGCGTGCCGGATCGATGGGTCACCGCTGCGCTACAACCAGCCCCGGCCCTACCTGCCCGACCTGGTGATCTGCCGGCCGGAACTGGCCGGGCCGGTGCTGGCCGCGATCGGTGCCGGCTCAGCCGTTCGGCTTTCCTGACGTACCGGGCGTCGTGGGCGTCGCGGTGGGCGAACCGCTCATGTCCATGCCCGGCATGTCCATGCCCGGATCGCTGTTGCCCATGTAGCCGTAGGCCATCACGTCGTCCTGGCTCAGGTTGGCCGCCGTACCGACCGGCGACAGCAGGTGCACCACTCCGGACGTGGCGAACGTCAGCGTCACCTGCAACGGCTGGTGGCCGTTGTCCAGCTTGCCCATACCCGCCACCACCAGGTGCGGTCCGGCCGGGCCGAACACGAACCTGCTGTGTGCCGGAACGGTGACCGAGCCGGGACCGGTGCACACCGGGTTGGCACACACCGACACGCCCGTCGCCACACCGGCGGTCTGGAACTCGGTACCCGCGGACAGCAGCGTGTCCGGGGAGTTGCCGGTGTTGGTGACGACGAAGTAGACGGGGACGCCGCCGTCCGCGGTGGCGCCCGCCGGAGTGAAGACGTCGGTCAGCGCCAGCTGCGGCCGCTCGCCGGACGGGATCGGCCTGGTGGTGCCCCACTGGATCAGGCCGACGACCACCACGACGAGCACGATCAGGCTGGACATGGCCGGGGAGTACCGCCTCGGCGCGAGCTCGTCGTCCTCGTCGGTCACAGTACTCATGGCAGGCACGGTGCCCAGTACCGCGAGCGCGAAGATGATCAGCAGCGGGCCGCTGTTCGGGTCGGTGGCCTGGCCGGACAGCAGGTCGCCGAAGCCCTGGCCGAGCATCCAGAACACGGTGGCCACCACGGCGCCGACCCAGCCGGCGTACGTGCGCAGCCGGGGACCGCCCAGCGCGCACAGGCCGATCGCCAGCAGCACGGCGAGCAGCAGCCAGTTGTCCTGCGATCCGGACCGCTGCACGTGGTCGGCCAGGCCCTGGTTCAGCCCCATCTGCCATGCCGGCATGTCGCCGCCGGTCAGCGCGGTGGAGAGCCGGACCGGGGTGTTCTGGTCGGGCAGCGCCTGCAACAGTGCCCCGCCGACCCACACCACGGCCCAGGCCATCGGCGTCCACCCGGCCGGGGCGTCGGAACTGTCGTGGTGGAACCAGCCGCGCCATCCGGTGGGCGCGTCCTCGACCCGGTGTGGCCACACCGCCAACGCCAGCACCGCGTACAGCAGCACGGCACCGGGCGCGCCGGTGAGCAGGCTGGCGTGCCCGCTGGCCAGGCCGCCGAGGCCCTCGCCGAAGTACCAGACGCCGATAGCCCAGCCGACCGACGCCGCCAGCGCGACCCGGACGGTGGGCCGCACCAGCAGGCCGATGCCGATCCCCAGTTGAACAAGGGCGAACACGGTGTTCCACGGCGCCGGGTGCGCGCCCACCACGCCGGCCGCCCAGCGCACGCCCGCGGCGACCCAGCCGGGCTGGCCGTCCGCCGCCGGGGCGAGCACCTGGCTGGCGAATCCGGAACCGAACATGAACGGCTGGAGCTGCAGTGCGCCGTCCACCAGCCACACGATGCCCAGCGCGATCTGCAACCCGCGCCGGGTGATCCGTTGCGGCTGGGGCGGTGGATCGGTCCGGGCCTCGGTCGTCTCGTCGGTCTCGGTCACGTGCGGTTCCTCGATTCGCGGCTGCCTGGCCGGGTTACCTGCCCGACCGGGAGCGCCTCACAGGCCCTGCGGGAAGGTGTACTTCTGGAACGGCACCACGGTGCCGACGTCGAGCTGGATCTCGCCGTGCGCGTTGAGCGGGACGTT
The DNA here is from genome assembly GCA_036491115.1 of Pseudonocardiaceae bacterium. Lineage (GTDB taxonomy): Bacteria > Actinomycetota > Actinomycetes > Mycobacteriales > Pseudonocardiaceae > DATEPR01. The sequence goes on along the minus strand of DASXCQ010000060.1, from coordinate 97,546 downwards.
CCGGATGTCGCCGGTGTACTTCTTGCCGTTGAGGAACGCCGTGACCGTGCCCTTGTTCGGGCCGACCTGGGTGTTGGACAGCGGCTGGTGCCAGATGTCGAAGAAGTTGCCGATGGTGAAGGTGCGCTGCACCGGCGACTCGATGTGGATCACACCGGACTCGTCGTGGGTGTGCAGCCAGTAGAACTTCTGCCCGCCGGCGACGAACTGGCTGTTGCCGTCGGCCTGCAACTGGTACGGCGGCACGATGCCCACGCCGTAGGGGAGCAGCTTCTGCTTGCCGTTCACGTAGATCGCCAGATGCGCGTGCACGTGGAAGAGGACCTGCTCGTTGGCGTTGCTGGACACGCCGTCCACGGTGTCACCGGTGGCCTGGCCCGAGGTGGAGGCGAGGATCCCGGTGCTGGTGTCGGCGTTGGCCGGCTGCTGCTGGCCTGCCGCCTCGGTGCGATTGTTGGCCAGCAGGACGCCGACCACCACGACCGCCGCGACGACCACGATCACCACGATCGGCAGCACGACCCTGACCAGGGTGCCGCCGCGTCGCGCGTCCTTGATGGCCTTCTGTGCCGCCACCGCCGACTGCTTGCCGGTCCCGCGGCCGGAACCGCCCGATCCGCCACCGCGGCCGGACGTCCTGGCCGCCGTCCCGCCACGTCCACCGGTGCCGCGTCCGCCTGTCGAACCGCGCCCTGCCGGCCGGGACTTCCCACCGGTCCGGCCTGAGCCACCCTGCGCCATCGCTTCGTCGATTCCTTAGTCTCGGGCGACGGCCCCGCCGACGCGCACGACCCAACCGGCCCGACGCATGGCGAGCCGCTACCACTCTTAGCGTACGGCCCGTCAATTCACTGTTGGCCCCTGCCGGCCGAAGTGACGAATCCGCTGGCAGGCCGCCCGGCAGTGTACCGGCGACGAGGGCTGGACCACGGGATCCGTCCGGTCCACCGCCGGGCCCATCCCGGTCCGGGAGCATGACCGGCGCCCGGACACGCCAATAGCGGCCGATCTCGGTGGGCCGTTCTCTCGATTCCACGAACAAGCGCAGCGGACCTGCCGGATGGCGCACGGTCGGCGCCGTGCCGATCGGACACTGTGGACGAACGTTCGGCACGCTCACGCGTACTGAGACAGGGCGACCGTCACCCGGCCAACGGAAACGGGCGAGTCCGGGTGGTTCCGCCGGCGCGTCGGCGGAATTTTCAGTAATGTACGACGGCCGTTCGTGGGAATCACGACAAACGGGGCCTCGAGAAACCGAATGCCATTCGACGGCACTACGGTTGGTAATGCGAGCGCCCGATCGGGCGAAGTTGTTGACTCAACTATCTCCGCTGGTCCGGATGGGCGTACGTCTCGCTTCGTGTCGGGTCAATTCCGCTGCGTGAACCCCGTCGGACGGGGTACGGCGGCGGTGTCAACGGTCAAGGTGTCGACACGTGAGTACGCCCGCACCAATCACTCACGGTTGACCCATCGTCCATCTGGGTGAAGTAGGGATGGCCCGGTCGGGGTGATGTGTGAAACATGCCATTATGTCCGCTTGATCGAGGTCCGGTGGGAGGGCAAAACGTTGTCATGAGCGAATGCCTGCCCTAACATCACGGCCGCCGGCCATCCCGACCTTCGTTGGGGAAACGCCGGCTTGTCGGCAATGCGGTAAAACCTTGGCGCGCGGGAGGTGTCACATATTGCCGAACGCTGGTCGTCCCGTAAATGGTCGTGGTGACCGCCGGCGCCAGCAGATGTCGATCACGCCTCGCCGCGACGGTCGGTCGCGAGTTGATCGCGGTGCGCGATGCCTGGCGGTGCGGTCCCCGGGCACCGCGGGCACGGCTAGGCTCTCGCTCCTGCTGCGCCGGCATGCTGGGCAGAACACCATATTCGTAGACTTTCGAACCGACAGTGGAAAAGTAGGCCGTGTCGATGAGCGCGTCCAAGCCGCCGAACCCGCCGCAACCGGCTGCGTTACAGCCGTCCGGACGCGGTCGCCGCGCCCCCCAGGCTGCGCATCGCCGCACCGGGCTTCGCTCGTGGTGGTCAGCACTGGTCCAATGGCGCAATTGGCGGCTGCCGGTCAAGGTCGCCATCGTCATCACGGTGCCGGCGATCGCGGCGGCGGTGCTGTTCGCCAACCAGATCCGCGGTGACATAGGCAGCGCGAACTCGTTCGCGCGCACCGAGCGGCTGGTCCAACTGCGGACCGACATGATGCCGCTCACCACGGACCTGCAGACCGAGCGTGCCCTGGCGGTGCAGAAGGTGGGCTCCAAGACGCCCGTCAACATGCCTGCCTACTTCGCGCTGAACGGCAAGGTCGACAAGGACGCGAGCACCGTCATCGGCCAGGGTCGCCAACTGCTCGACCCCGCCACCGAACTGGGCGTGCGGTTCGAGGGCATGGTGGTCCAGCTGTCCGGCCTGGGCGGGCTGCACCAGGAGGCCCTGGCCAAGGACGCGGACGCGGTCGCCGTCGCCGGCAACTACAGCGACCTCATCTCCGTGGTGCTCGCGTTCGACCAGGCGCTGAGCACCAACCTCGGCGACCCGGCGGTCAGTGGCCCGGCGACCGGCCTGACCGACCTCGAGGTGGCCCAGGAGCAGGTCCGTGAGCAGCAGGTCATCCTGACCCAGACGCTGATCCGCGGCTCGCTGCTCACGTCCGACCTGACCACGGTCAACGGCGCGGACGTCCTGCTGGACGACCACGTCAACGACTTCCAGGCGGTGTCGACGCCGACCGAACTGGCCACGTTCGAGCAGTCGCCGATCACCACGTCGCTGGCCGGCGTCGAGGGCCTCGGCCAGGTCGTGCTGTCCAACGGTGAGGTGCAGGCGTCCCTGGGTCTCAGCGCGGCGACCTGGACCGCCGCCACCAACACGGCCGCCGACCAACTGGCCGGGCTGACCAAGACCATCGCGGCCGACCTGCGCACCACGGCGGCGTCACTGCACGACGACGCGGCCAACTCGGCGGCCATCGAGGCGATCATCCTGTTCGCCGTGCTGCTGGTCGCCGGCGGCATCGGTGTGCTCATCGCGCGGAACCTGCTGCGCATGCTGGGCATCCTGCGGCGCACCGCGCTGGAGGTCGCCGAGCACCGGCTGCCCGACGCGGTGGCCAGCATCAACGCCGGCAACGTGGACGGCCTGGACATCGCGCCGGTCCCCGTGCACACCAACGAGGAACTCGGCCAGTTGGCCAGGGCGTTCGACGCGGTGCACGCCCAGGCGGTCCGGTCCGCCGTCGGCCAGGCCACCCTGCGCGCCAACCTGCGCAACATCTTCATCAACCTGTCCCGGCGCAGCCAGAGCCTGGTGGAACGCCAGTTGCGCCTGATGGAGAAGCTGGAGCGCAACGAAGAGGACCCGCAGCAGCTGGCCAACCTGTTCCGGCTGGACCACCTCGCCACCCGGATGCGGCGCAACAACGAGAACCTGATGGTCCTCTCCGGCGACGACCCGGCCCGCCGGTCCGGGCACCCGTTGCCACTGGCCGACGTGCTGCGTGCCGCCGTGTCCGAGATCGAGCAGTACCAACGGGTCGTGGTGCGGTCCACGCCGCAGGTGGACGCGCTGGGCTACGCCTCCGGTGACCTCGTCCGCCTGGTCGCCGAGCTGCTGGACAACGCGACGTCGTTCTCGCCGCCGAAGACGCTGGTGCGGATCGGTGGCCAGCTCTTCTCGGACGGCTCGGTGCGCATCGAGATCCGCGACGAGGGCATCGGCATGGCGGGCGCCGAACTGGCCGAGGCCAACGAGCGCCTGACCACCGTCGACACCGAGGACGTGCCGATGTCCCGGCAGATGGGCCTGTACGTCGTCGGCCGTCTCGCCAAGCGGCACGGCGTCTCGGTGTCGCTGCAGCGGGTGCACGAGGGCGGCCTGCTCGCGGTCGTCGACGTGCCGTCCGAACTGGTCCGGCCCGGCACCGGCCCGATGCGGCAGGCCGTCGAGGCGGCACCGGTCCGCGACGCCGTCCCGGCACCGACCAACGGGCACGACATGAACGGCCTGCTGCCCACCTTCGACAGCCCGCCGCCACCGCCGCCGGTCGCGCCGCCGACGATGAGGATCACGCCGGTCACCACGTCGATGCCGAAGACGTCCGAACCGGAATGGGTGTCCTTCACCGGGATCAGCATCCCCGAACCGAACGTCAGCCTCCGGCCCACGAACTTCACCTGGTTCCACCCGAGGGACACCGACGACGAGCCGGTGGCGCCACCGACCGACTACACCCCGGTCGGCCTGCCCAGGCGGGTGCCCCACTCGCACGCACTACCCAGCACCGACGACATGGCCGACGGCAACGGGAACGGCAGCCACCTGCCGCAGCCCAGCCAGGCCCGCGCCCAGCAGAACGGATACGGCAGCAGGAACCCCAAGCGGGCGCGGGGCTTCCTGGATGACTACCAGGCCGGTATCCGACAACAGCAGCGCCGACCGGATTCGGCAAGCGAGCACGGACCACGGGAGGCGCAGTGACGCCCAGCAGCGGACACAGAGGCCTGGCCTCGGGTCGAGGAGACCGTCGATGACTGAGCAATCACGTCAGATCAACCAGTTCGGCTGGTTGATCGCCAACTTCACCGAGCAGGTTCCCGGCGTGGTGCACGCCGTCGTCGTGTCGGTGGACGGACTGCTGCTCGCCGCGTCGTCCCGGCTGCCCGCCGACCGCGCCGACCAGCTCTCGTCGATCGCGTCCGGTGTCGTCGGGCTCACCCAGGGCGCGGCCCGGTGCCTGGACGGCGGCGAGGTGGTCCGGACCGTGGTGGAGATGGAGCGGGGCGTGCTCCTGCTGATGTCGGTGCGGGACGGCTCGTGTCTGGCGGTGCTCGCGTCGCCGGAGTCCAGCGTCGGGCAGGTGGCTTACGAGATGACCGTGCTGGTCGACCAGGTCGGCCAGATCCTCACGCCGGAGCTGAGGGCGGAACTCCACGTGCTGAAGCAGTCGTCAGCGGCCCGTCAACCCGCGTGATGGTCATGACCAGCCGCCCGGATTCCCCACGACGCGACCGTGTCCCTCCGCCGGTCCCGCGTTCCGACGAGCCGTCGACGTACGGCGACCTACTCGACGGCCTACCCGTGGACCGTCGCCGCAGGGGAGCCGGCCCGTCCGAGCACCCGTCGCATCCGCCACTACCCCCGCCTGCCTGGACGCCGACACCGGACGAGCAGGACATGGACGATGAGGCGCCCGCGGCGGTCCGGCCCTATGCCTGGACTCGGGGGCGGACGACAGCCAGGTACCGCTTCGAGATCGAAACCCTCCTGTCGACCACCCGTCGCTACGACGAGACCGACGACACCACCCCCAGCGAGTACCACGCCATCGCCAACCTGTGCCAGCAGCCCCGCTCGATCGCCGAGGTGGCCGCGCTGCTGACCCTCCCGCTGGGCGTGGCCAAGGTGTTGGCAGGCGACATGGCGATGGACGGCCTGCTCTCGGTCCACGACACGGCATCGGTGGACGGCGAGAGCCCCGATCTGGCCCTGATGGAACGGATCCTGTCCGGCCTGCGCAGGCTGTAGCCGACGACCAGCCGCTCCCGCCACGCTGGGGGAGCGGCACCGTCAGGCCCGGCGTAGCCGGATCAGGGTGCTGACCTGGTCACCGCGCGGCAGACCGAGGTCGATCCCGGCCTCGGTCAGGAATGCTCCACTGTAGACGGCTCGCGAATCCGTATACCGGGCGACGGGACTCAGCCCGGCCAGTCGAACCGGCGAGCTCGGCGCTCCGTAGTGCTCGCCGACCCGCCACGCCAGCACGACGACGTCGTCGCCAGTCACGTACTCGACCACCGTCAGCGGGCCGCCCCAGACCAACCGGTACTGCCTGCCGCGCTGCACCACCGGCCGGATCTCCCGGTACTCGCCGATCATCCGGGCCGCGAGCGACAGGTCGTCGGTGGACCAGCGGGTCAGGTCGCCGCCGATGCCCAGCGCGCCCGCCATGGCCGAGTGGAACCGGAACTCCAGCGGTGTCGTCCGGCCGGTGATCGGGTTCGGGCAGTCGGTGACCCACGCGGCCATCGTCTGCGCCGGGTACACCTGGCTGAAGCCGTGCTGGATGGCCAGCCGGTCGACGGCGTCGGTGTTGTCCGAAGTCCACACCTGGTCGGTGTGGGCGAGCACGCCGATGTCGGTCCGCCCGCCGCCACTGGCACACGACTCGATGCGCAACCTCGGGTGGTCCGCGCGCAGCCGCGCCATGATCCGGTAGACCGCCCGGACATGGTCCACCCACAGCCGGTCGCCCGGCCCCGCCTCGGTGAACGGCCGGTTGCAGTCCCACTTCAGGTAGTCGACGTCGTGGTCGCCGACCAGCGCGGTCAGCCATCCGAACGCCCACTCGGCCACGTCGGCACGGCCGAAGTTGAGCACCAGCTGGTTGCGCACCTCGGTCCGGCGCCGGTCGGCCTGGTGCAGCACCCAGTCCGGGTGCTCGCGGTACAGGTCGCTGTCCCGGTTGACCATCTCCGGCTCGACCCACAGCCCGAACAGCATGCCCAACCCGTGCACGTGCTCGGCCAGCGGTCGCAGGCCGTCCGGGAACGCAGCCGGGTACGGCGTCCAGTCGCCGAGCCCGGCATGGTCGTCGCGCCGGGCGCCGAACCACCCGTCGTCCATCACGAACAGTTCGACGCCGACCCGCGCCGCGATCGACGCCAGCTCCCGCTGGCCGGCATCATCGACGGCGAAACCCGTTGCCTCCCACGAGTTGTACAGCACCGGCCGCAGCTCGCCGGGCCTCGGCAGCACATGTCCCCGGACGAACGCGTGCCACGCCCGGCTGGCCGCGCCGAACCCGCCCCGGCTGAAGCAGCCCGCGAACACCGGCGTGATCAGCGACTCGCCCTCGCCCAGCGACCACACCAGGCCCTCGTGACCGAACCCGCCGGTCCACCCCATCACGCCGGCCGGCTCGCGATGAAGCGAGATCCGCCAACTGCCGCTCCACGCCAGGGCACCCGACCAGACGTCACCGTGGTCCTCGCCCGCCGATCCGTCGTCCACCATCAGCCACGGCGACCGGAACCCGTTGGTGCCGCGCCTGCTGGTCAACACCGTCTCGGCAACCGGCACCTCGGTCCGCCGGACCTGGTGCTCACCACTCCACCCGCCGACCGCGTGGCTCAGCCGGCAGCCGCATGGCGCGGGCGGTGTCCACTGCGCGGAATCCAGGCGCAGCAAGGAGATCGGCTCGGTGCCGGTGTTGGTGACGGTGGTCCACCGCTCGATCACGTCGCTGTCGTCGTGGATCCGGTAGTGCAGCGTCACCCGCAGCGGGTAGTGCCGCTCGGCGAGGTGGACGGCCAGCGTGTCGCCGTCGACGTCGTGACCCTCGTACCGCCACTCCACGACCGACGTGCCGTCGGCGAACCGCACGACAAGCGACGGCGGCCCGAACCGCACACCGCCCTCGACGGCGAACTCCTCGCCGCGACCCGGCAGGCCGACCACGTCCGGCACGGCCAGCGGGGCACCCCAGTGAACGTGTTCCGGCACGTCGTCGGCGCCGATCCGCAGCGCGTAGGCCGAGTGGGGAGTTGCCAGCAGCCACAACCGTTCCGCTTCGGCGAACACGATCGACATGGGCCCAGACGTTACTCCCGAGCCGGGCGAACGCACCCTTTCCGGCAGCGGCGAAACGGTCCGCCCGGACGAGTCCGGGCGGACCGTCGGGGTGTTCGTCAGCTCAGGCTGACGTCGTCCGCGACGACGTTGCCCTGGGCGAACCACCCGTGCACGAACACGGTGACCGTGCCCGACGCGCCGGTGGTGAACGGCACCGTCAGCTGGGTGAAGCCCGCGGACGTGGTCCACGTGCTGGCGGAGGCCCCGCCGGACACCCCGATGAAGGCGAAGTTGCCCTGCACCCACGCGGTCAGCACGTGGCTGGAGTTGGGTGCCAGCGTGACGGTCTGGTCCACCTCACCGGTCTGGCTGTCGGTGGCGCTGATCAGCAGCGCGTGGGTGCCCGAGTGCACCGGCGTGCTGACCACCGCGTCACCCGGCTGGCCGGTCCACGGGGACAGGCTGCCCGACTCGAAACCCCCGTTGGTCAGCAAGCCGGTGGGCGGCGGGGTGGTGGTGCCGCCGCCCGTGACGGTCAGCGTGTACGTCGACGTGTGCCTGCCGGACGTGGCCGACCCGTTCACGATGATCGAGTACGTGCCGGCAGGTGTCGACGCCGACGTGGTCACCGTGAGCGTCGCCGAACCGCCCGCGGTCACCGATGCCGGCGTGAACGACACGGTCGCGCCGGTCGGCGCGCCCGTCGCGGACAGGCTGACCGACTGGGCCGAACCGGAAGTCACGGCGGTACCGACCGTGGCCGACGCCGAACCGCCCGCGGCCACCGACGCGGCACCCGGCGCCACCGAGACCGAGAAGTCGTTGGCCGGCGCGGTGACCGCGCCACCGGAGAACGGCGCGAACGTGTGGCTGAACTGCCACGTCGTCTGGGAGATGCCGGAGCAGCTGTCCGACGCGCCGCTACCCGGGCAACTGCCGTTGTCCCGCTGCAGCGCCCAGAACGACAGCGACGAGATGCCCTTGGTCACGGCCCAGTTCTCCACCGCCGTGGCGTCGGCGGTGGTGAACGTCTCGGCAGGACCGAAGTCGTCGACACCCGGCATCTCGGTGACGCCGACCATCGACCACAGCTGCGTCGTGGTCTTGCCGGGGAACAGCGATCCGAGTTGGCTCACCAGGCCGCTGGCCGCGGTCTCGGTGTCGTTGGCCATCTCGTGGCTCGCGCCGTCGAAGTAGTCGAACGTCATGATGTTGACGATGTCGATGCGCGCGTTGTCAGCCACCGCGTTCTTCAGCACGTTGAGGCCGCTGGCCGCGAGTCCGGTGGTCGTGGTCGGCAGCGTGTAGGAGAACTGGACGGTCCGGCCGTTGGCCGCGGCCCACGACTCGACCATGGCGATCGCCTTGTTCCGCCGGTCGATGCCTGCGGTGTTGGTCAGCGAGTTGTCCTCGGTGTCCAGGTCCAGCCTGGTCACGTTGTAGGTGGTGATGACGTTCTCGTAGGCGGCCGCGATCGAGGCCACGTTGGTGCAGCTGTCGGCCAGTTCGGTGCCCGTGTCGTCGGCGGCGAAACCGCCGAAGGACGGGATCACGTCGCCGCCGCCCGCCCGGATGGTGTTGATGTCGGCGCCGAACGTCGACAAGGACACCGGCATCGAGGTGTCGCCGTTCCAGTCAGGAGTGCACGACCCGGCGCTGGCCGTCTGCAGGAACGCCATCGTCAGGAACTTGTCACCGGACTGGCTGGCGAGTCCGGACAGGCTGTCGCCCGCGTAGGACTCGAAGTAGGGCGCGAACACGTGTGCGGGCAGAGTGGCGGCGGCGGCCGTGCCCTCGGTGGCCACCGTGACTCCGACAGCGGTGGCCAGCACCGTGGCAACCGCCACCGCGCCGGCCAGTACAGGTTTGGGTAACCGCATGGACGCTCCTGTGCAGGGTGATGTGGCATGGGGAGTGGAGGGCTCCGGACGGGCCGGCGATGCGGAATCGCTAGGACAGCGCGAGTCTTCGGCGGCTACGCACGACATCGCCCACTTCCGGTCGGACAGACCGTCCGGCGGTCACGCCGCCGGAGTCGCGCATCCGCGCACTGTGGGTTCGCTGCCCGGCGACGTGGCCGTCCTGTTCGCCTCCTGTCGAGGTAAATCCCAAATTGGACTAGACCATGTCGTTTTGTCAAGACCCGGACGTCGGTGACCTAGAATTGGTGCACCTCGTCGCGGAGGAGGCGCTCGTGGGTGAGCTGGGGCTGCTGGACACCAACGGCATCCTCCGCCTGCCATGGGTCGAGCCGGACCGCACCAGCGCGGGCCTGGGCTGGCCCGATCTCTATGTGTCCACCCAGCACGAACAGCCGTATCGGGCCGCGTTCGACCCGGCCCACACCCACCTACTGGTACTGCACCTGAACGGCCCGGTCACCGTCCGCCGCGGCCGGGCCGAACTGACCAGTTCGGAACTGGTACCGCCGGGCGGGCTGTTCCTGCACCCGGCAGGCCGGGAGCTGACCGTGGAGCTGGGCGGCCGACTCGACACCGTCCACGTCTACCTGGCCGACACCGCACTCCAGGCCGCATGGGACGGTGACCGGTCGGTCGAACTCGCCGAGGAGCTGGGCACCACCGATCCGCTCGTCGAGCAGCTGATCCTGGCGCTGGACGGCGTGGTCCGGCGGTGGGAGCCCGCCGCGCGGACCTATGTGGACCATCTCGGTGGGCTGCTCGCCGCTCACCTCATCCGTGGCCACAGCACCGGCAACGGGCCGCTTCCGGCGGGTGGGCTGAGCGATCGGGAGCTGGCCGAGGTGCGGGACCTGATGGCCAGTCGGCTGGCCGAGCCGCTGCCGTTGGCGGATCTCGCGGCTGTCACCGGGCTGAGCGTCAGCCAGTTCACCCGGCGGTTCAAGGCGGCTACCGGGCAGACTCCGCATCGGTTTCTGGTTCGGCTGCGGGTCGAAGCGGCCGGCCGGCTGCTGCGGGCCGGTGATCTGCCCATCGCTGAGGTGGCCGTGAACTGCGGGTTCTCCCATCAGGAGCATCTGACCAGGGTGATGCGCGCTCAGCTGGGTACGACTCCGGCGGCGCTGCGGCGGGCGGGCTGAGGCGTCGGTTCGCTCGGCTTGGTCCGGCACGGCCGGCTGACCAGCACCTGAGCCGGGTGCCGACCGCTGGTCGGGGTCGGTTCGCCGCTCGCGAACCGCACGTTGGTCGCTCTGCGCTCCCAGCTCGGCCCTGCCGCCCGCCCGAGCAGGCCGACACGCACATTTCCTGCCGGGCGACGCGCCGATCGTGCAGGAAACCTGGGCCGGCCGGATCGATACTGGGTCCATGCGGACATTCGTGTACTCGGCGCACCCGTCCCGGATCGTGTTCGGCACCGGCACGGTCGACACGGTCGGCACCGAGGTCGAACGGCTGGGCGGCACCAAAGCCCTGGTCCTGGCCGGGCCAAGGGGCGGCGACGCCGCTCGCGCCGTGACCGACGCACTCGGCCCGCTGGCCGTGGCCCGGTTCGACGGCGCCGCCATGCACACCCCGGTCGACGTCACCGAGCGGGCGCTGGCCGTCCTGGCAGAATCCGGCGCGGACTGCCTGGTCGCGGTCGGCGGCGGGTCGACCACCGGGTTGGCCAAGGCGCTGGCCGCGCGGACCGACCTGCCCCAGGTGGTGCTGCCCACCACGTACGCCGGCTCCGAGGTCACCCCCGTGCTCGGCGAGACCGAGGCGGGCCGGAAAGTGACCTGCAGCTCGCCCGGCATCCTGCCGGAGACCGTGATCTACGACGTCGCGCTCACCACCGGCCTGCCGGTCGCCATCTCGGTGACCAGCGCGATCAACGCCATGGCCCACGCCGTCGAGGCCATGTACTCGCCGCAGGCCAACCCGGTCACCGACGGCATGGCCCTGGACGCGATCGCGGCCATCGCCGGCGCGCTGCCGAGAACGACCGCCGACCCCGCCGACCTGGAGGCGCGCGGCGACCTGCTGCGGGCCGCATGGCTGGCCGGCACCTGCATGGGCATGGTCGGCATGGGCATGCACCACAAGCTGTGCCACGTGCTCGGCGGCACCTTCGACCTGCCGCACGCCGAGACCCACACCGTCCTGCTGCCGCACGTCATGGCCTACAACCAGCCGGCTGCGCCGGAGGCGTTCACCAGGATGGCCACCGCACTCGGCACGCCGGACACCCCCGCCGCCGTGTTCGACCTGGTCGCCGAGCTGCACGGCCCCACGTCCCTGCGCGAACTGGGCATGGCCGAGGCCGATCTGGCCACGGCGGCCGACCTCGCGCTCGCCGAGACCTACCCGAACCCGCGCGAGCCCACCGCCGAGGGTGTGCTGGCCGTGCTCACCGACGCCTGGCACGGCACCCGCCCACCGGGCGCCCGCCGTGTGCCGGACTTCGGTTGGCTGACCGGGCAGGTGGTGGACAGTTTCGGGAACGCGACCAACCTCCGGGGGAAGCAGCTGGTCACCGGGCTGGTCCGGCACCTGCACCGGTTCGTCACCGAGAACGACGTCACCGAGGCCGAGTGGACGAACGCGATCGACTTCCTCACCACAACCGGCCAGCTGTGCGACGACAAGCGGCAGGAGTTCATCCTGCTGTCCGACACACTCGGCGTGTCCAGCATGGTGGACCTGCTGACCAACTCGCGGACCACTGATACCACACCGTCCGCCGTCCTCGGACCGTTCTATGTGGACGGACCGCCGGCTCGCGAGCAGGGGGCGGACATCGCGGCCGGCCTGCCCGGCACACCGCTGTGGGTTGACGTCAGAGTCAACGACCAGCGGGGAAACCCGGTGCCACAGGCGATTGTGGATGTGTGGCAGGCCAATGCGGACGGTTACTACGACGTGCAACTGCCCGATCTGGACGGTCCGGTGCTGCGCGCCCGCTTCCACACCGACACCGGCGGCAGGCTGCGGTTCTGGTCGATCGTGCCGCGCGAGTACCCGATCCCGGACGACGGACCGGTCGGCGCGATGTTGCTCGGGCTGGGCCGGCACCAGTACCGGGCGCCGCACCTGCACTTCATGATCGGTGCGCCCGGTTTCCGTCGGCTGGTCACCCAGCTGTTCGTGGCGGGCGGCAAGTACCTCGACTCCGACACGGTGTTCGGCGTCAAACCGGAACTCGTCGTCGACTTCGCCCCTCGCACCGGCCTGCCGCCGGACGGTCGTGAGCTGACCGACGGCTGGTCCGGCGTGGAGTACACGTTCGTGATCGCACAGGAGCGCAACGATGAGTGAGTACGACACCGACGTGATCGTCGTCGGCACCGGCCCGGCGGGCGGTTCGGCGGCGCTGCTGCTGGCCACCTACGGCGTCCGGGTCCTGCTGATCAACAAGTACGGCTGGCTGTCCCCGACGCCCAGGGCACACATCACCAACCAGCGGACGTTGGAGGTGCTCCGCGATCTCGGGCTGGAGGACCAGGCGCTGGCGCAGGGCACACCGCAGCACCTGATGGGCGACACCGTGTTCTGCACCGCCATCGCCGGCGACGAGATCGGCCGCATCCGCACCTGGGGCACGGCGGACGGCTCGGCGAGCGAGTACGCGGCGGCCAGCCCGTGCGGGATGATCGACCTGCCGCAGACCTACCTGGAGCCGATCCTGGTCACCAACGCGGCGGCGCGTGGCGCCAAGGTCCGGTTCGACACCGAGTTCCTGTCGCTGGAGCAGGATGCCGACGGCGTCACCGCGCTGCTGCGCGACCGGATCCGGGGCGACGAGTACCGCGTGCGGGCGCGCTACCTGATCGGCGCGGACGGCGGGCGGAGCCTGGTCGCCGAGCAGGTCGGCCTGCCGATCGCCGGCCAGAGCGGCAAGGCCGGCAGCATGAACATCGTCTTCCAGGCCGATCTGGCCGAGTACGTGGCCCACCGGCCGAGCATCCTGTACTGGGTGATGCGGCCGGGCGCGCACCTGGGCGGGATCGGGATGGGCCTGGTCCGGGTGGTGCGGCCGTGGCACGAGTGGCTGCTGACCTGGGGTTACGACATCGACCAGCCGCCGCCGGAGATGACGGACGCGATCGCCACGGGCATCGTGCGCGACCTGGTCGGCGTGCCCGACCTGCCGGTGCAGATCACGTCCACGTCGCTGTGGACGGTGAACCACAGCTACGCCACCGAGTACACGTCCGGCCGGGTGTTCTGTGCCGGTGACGCCGTGCACCGCCACCCGCCGTCGAACGGCCTGGGCTCCAACACGTCGATCCAGGACTCGTACAACCTGGCGTGGAAGCTGGCCATGGTGATCCGCGGCGAGGCGGGTCCCGCCCTGCTGGCCAGCTACTCGGCCGAACGGGCGCCGATCGGCCGGCAGATCGTGGACCGGGCCAACCTGTCCCGCGACCAGTTCGGCCCGATCTTCGCCGCCCTGGGCATGACCGAGGGCGGCGACCAGGAGGCCATCACCGCCGGCCTGGCCGCGACCAGGGCGCCCGGAGCGGACGGCACGGCGCGGCGGCGCGCGCTGGAGGCCGCCATCGAGCTGAAGAACTACGAGTTCAACGCGCACGGCGTCGAGCTCAACCAGCGCTACGTCTCCGTCGCCGTGCTGGCCGAGGACGAACCGGAGACGTTCACCAGGGACGCCGAGCTGTTCCACCGGCCGACCACCCGGCCCGGTGCCAAGCTGCCGCACGTCTGGCTGGTGGACGCGACCGGCCGCCGGATCTCCAGCCTCGACCTGGTCGGGAAGGGTGCCTTCACCGTGCTCACCGGGCCGTCCGGCACCGCCTGGGTGGACGCCTGCCGGTCGGCGGAGCACGGCGTGCCGCTGCGGGTGGTCGTGGTCGGTGACGGGGACGCGCGGGACGCCTACGGTGACTGGCGCCGGGCCACCGCGCCGGGCGTCGAGGAGGACGGCTGCCTGCTGGTCCGGCCGGACGGCTACGTCGCCTGGCGCAGCCCCGGCCCACCGGCCGACGACGCGGACGCGGCCAAGCAGTTGCGTGGCGTGCTGGAGGCGGTGCTCAGCCGTACGGTAGGCGCGTGAGCCTCAACCGGGCGCCCGGTGCCGGGCCGGCACCGACCATTGCCGACTCGGCCGTGGTGATCGGCGAACTGTGGCTGGGTGCCGCCGCGTACCTGGCGCAGGGCCTGGTGGTCCGCTCGCCCGATGGTGGGGTGCGGATCGGCAACCACTCCGCCGTGTTGGAGAACGGCACCGTGTGGGGCAGCCCGGACCATCCGACGGTGATCGGCCGGCGGACGGTGTTCGGCCACCGCGCCACCGTGCTCGGCGCGGCGGTCGGCGACCTGTGCGAGATCGGCAACGGCACCATCCTGCTGCCCGGTTCCCGGCTGGGTGACGGCTGCATCCTCGGCGAGGGCACGCTGGTGCCCGCCGGCGTGGTGGTGCCGCCACACACCGTCCTGGTCGGCAGGCCGCCGCATGTGCTGCGCAGCGCCACCGACGTCGACCGGGAGCGGCTGGCCGCCCTGCGCGACCACCAGACCGGGCTCACCGACCACCCGCACCAGCTGATGACCGCCTACCCGGACGTGGGAGCCGACATGGGCCGCCTGTACAGCTACGGCGACAAGAACCCGGTGATCGACCCGACCGCCGTGCTGTTCGACTCCGCCGAGATCACCGGTGACGTCACCGTCGGGCCCGCCACCGTGATCGGCGCCGGCGTGAAGATCATCGGCGACTCACACGGCCCGGTCCGGATCGGGGCGCGGGTGCAGATCCTGGAGAACACCGTGCTGCACCTGTTGCCGGACAACGAACTGGTCGTCGAGGACGACTGTGTGATCGGGCCGGGCTCGATGATCCACGGCTGCCACATCGGCGCTGGGTCGGTGGTCGAGGCAGGCGCGATCGTCTGCGACTTCAGCCACGTGGGGGCCGGCTCGCTGGTGCGGGCCGGGTCGTGCGTGACGCAGCGGTCGCGGTTCCCTGCCGGTGCCGTGCTGTCCGGCTTCCCGGCCACCGAGACCGGCCACCTGGACGCGCCGCCGGACCGGCCGGCGTGGGCGTTCACCGCCGACGGCCTGGCGACCATCGTGCGACTGCGCTGAGCCAACCCGACGAGGAGGAGACGACATGCCACAACCCGAGGGCGCCGAGCTGGAGAAGGTGCGGGAACGCCGGATCCGGTTGCGCGACAAGTACCTGCACGCGATCGGCGACCGCCCGGCGACGCCGGTACGCGGGGTGCACCACATCGCGCTGATCTGCAAGGACGTCGAGCAGACCATCGAGTTCTACCAGGAGTTCCTCGGCTTCCCGCTGGTGGAGCTGGTGGAGAACCGCGACTACACGGGATCCAGCCACTTCTTCTTCGACATCGGCAACCGCAACCTGCTCGGCTTCTTCGACTTCCCCGGCCACCCGCACCCGGACTTCGCCGAGACGATCGGCGCCGTGCAGCACATGGCGCTGTCGGTGAGCGCGGAACATTTCGCCGAGATCAAGACAAAGCTCGACACGGCGGGCGTCGAGTACCTCGGGCCGGATCGTGGGGCCGACGACAGCCTATATATTCGGGATCCCAACGGCGTCGGCCTGGAGTTCTACCAGGAGACCCTGGGCGTGTTCGAGGGCACGCCCCTGATGGCGCAATAGCGAAGGAGCGGTCCGTGGCCGAACAGGTTCGTGGTGTGGTGGCGCTGGGCAAGGGCGCGCCGGTGGAGCTGCGCACGATCACCGTGCCCGATCCGGGACCGGGCGAGGCGGTCGTGCGGGTGCAGGCGTGCGGCGTCTGCCACACCGACCTGCACTACCGGGAGGGCGGCATCAACGACGACTTCCCGTTCCTGCTCGGCCACGAGGCGGCCGGCATCGTGGAGACCGTGGGGGAGGGGGTCGTCGACGTCGCGCCGGGCGACTTCGTCATCCTCAACTGGCGGGCCGTCTGCGGTGTCTGCCGGGCGTGCGCCAAGGGCAAGCCGTGGTACTGCTTCAACACGCACAACGCGAAGCAGCCGATGACCCTGGAGGACGGCACTCCGCTGTCCCCGGCCCTGGGTATCGGCGCGTTCGCCGACAAGACGCTCGTCCACAGTGGCCAGTGCACCAAGGTGGACCCGTCGGCCTCACCGGCCGCCGTGGGCCTGCTCGGCTGCGGCGTGATGGCCGGGCTGGGCGCGGCCGTGAACACCGGTGCGGTCTCCCGTGGCGACAGCGTGGCCGTGATCGGCTGCGGCGGCGTCGGCGATGCCGCCATCGCGGGCGCCAGGCTGGCCGGCGCCACCACGATCATCGCGGTGGACGTGGACGATCGGAAGCTGGAGTGGGCCAAGAAAATCGGTGCCACCCACGCGATCAACGCGCGCACCACGGAGGACGTGGTCACCGCGATCCAGGAGCTCACCGGCGGCTTCGGCACCGACGTGGTGATCGAGGCGATCGGCCGGCCGGAGACCTGGAAGCAGGGCTTCTACGCCCGCGACCTGGCCGGCACCCTGGTGCTGGTCGGCGTGCCGACGCCGGACATGACCATCGAGATGCCGCTGATCGACTTCTTCGCCCGCGGTGGCTCGCTCAAGTCGTCTTGGTACGGCGACTGCCTGCCCAGCAGGGACTTCCCGTACCTGGTCGACCTGTACCAGCAGGGCAAGCTCGACCTGGACGCGTTCGTGTCCGAGCGGATCGGGCTGGACGACGTCGAGGCGGCGTTCACCAAGATGCACCATGGTGACGTGCTGCGGTCAGTGGTGGTCTTCTGACCTGGTCGCGAACAGGGCGTAGCCGTAGGTGAGGCCGCGCCGGCCGGGGTGGTCGGCCAGCCAGTCGTCGACGACGTGCGTCGGGAACTCGATGCGCAGGACCGATTCCAGCTCGGCCGGGTCGCGGCACTCCCACCCGGAGACCACCTCGGTGCGGCGGGCGCCTGCCGCCTGCCACCAGGCGTCCGTGCTGTCCGCCGCGCCCTGCGGTGCCGCCCAGGCCGAGCGGGCCAGCAGGTCGGCGAACTCGCCGTGCCGCCGGTCGTTGTCGATCACCACGAGCGCACCGCCGGGCCGCAGCACCCGCAGTGCCTCGGCCAGGCCGGCGTCGCAGCCGGGCGGGAAGAAGTAGGCGAACCGCGCGTGCACGACGTCCACCGAGGCGTCCGGCAGCGGCAGCCGTTCGGCCGAACCGGCCAGCACCTCGATGCGCTCGCCGACCCGTCGGCGGGCTTCGGTGAGCAGCGCCGGGTCCGGTTCCACTCCGATCACCCGCGCCGCACCGCCGGGGTCCGACGTATACCGGGGCAACCAGAACCCGGTGCCACAGCCGAGATCGACGAGGGTCCGACCACCCCAGTCGGCCTGCTCGCGCAGTGCTTGCCACAGCACACCGGCCGGGTCGATCGCCTCGTTCTCCCGCTCGTACACGTCGGGATGCTCGGCGATGTTCGGCGCCGGGCTGAAGTCCGGGAAGGTCACGGCGGCAGCCTACGAGTGCGGCTGGTCAGCCGGGACTGAGTTCGGACAGCAGCCGGTCGATGTCGAAGTGGGTGCTCTCGGTCCCGGCGGGCACCACGTCCAGCGTGCGGGCCAGGAACTGTTCGGTGTCCTCCCGGTCCAGCGTGAACGCGGCGCTGCCGGTGGGTGCGAAGATCTCCAGGACCAGCAGGTCCGGGTCGATGTCCGGGCTGACCCGCAGGTCGCCGTCGCCGGTCGGCTCGGTGAGCCCGTCGATCAGCAGGTCGCGAGCGAAGACCCACTCGACCCACCGGCCGCGCTCGGTGGCGAACGCGACGGTGACGGCGAAGGGCTCTGCCGAGTCGTAGGTCCAGCGGGTGGTGACGGGCGTCACCGCGTCGCCGCCGCCGGCGGGCAGCAAGGCGGCGACCTGTTCGTGATGGATCCTGTTCATGGCCTGGCCTCCTGTTCACGGTGTACGTGACGGAGACTCACGTGGATGCCCTCGATGATGCGAAACCTGCTGGTCTCGCCCGATCGAGGTACTCAGGCCCGGAGGGGCGACCTCGATCGGGTGAGCCAACAGCTACTGAGCCGAGTCCAACGGGGCCGGAGTGGTCTGCTGCCGGTACGCCCGGATGATGTCGGCGTACCGGTAGCCGCTCGCCTTGATGGTCCGCCGCTGCGTCGGATAGTCGACGTGCACCAGGCCGAATCGCTTGGCGTAGCCGTACGCCCACTCGAAGTTGTCCAACAGCGACCACGCGAAGTAGCCGGCCAGTGGCACACCGGCCTTGGCCGCCCGCACGCCGGCCTCCAGGTGCTGCTCCAGGTACTCGATCCGCTCCTTGTCCTGCACCTTGCCGTCCGGCTCGATCTCGTCCGGCCACGCGGAACCGTTCTCGGTGACGTAGATGCGCGGCACCCGGTACTCCTCGTGCATCTGGGTGAGCAGCTGCTCCAGGCCGTCCGCGTAGACCTCCCAGCCCATCGCGGTGAGTGTCCAGTCGGGCACGCTGACCAACCGCGCCCTGGGCGGTGGGCCGGTCGGGTCGTCGGTGACGACGTTGCGGAAGTAGTAGTTCAGGCCGTAGTGGTCCATCGGCTGCGCGATGGCCTCCAGGTCGCCCGGCCGGACCGGCGGCTCGACGCCGTACACCTCGATCATGTCGGCCGGGTAGCCGCGACCGTGCAGCGGATCCATCCACCACCGGTTGGTATGGCCGTCGGCCCGGCGGGCGGCCGCGACGTCCTTCTCGTCCTGGCTGGCCGGCTCGCAGGGGCTCAGGTTGAGCACCGGCCCGACCCGCACCGGCCCGGGTGCGATGTTGCGTAGTGCCGCCGCCGCCAGCCCGTGGCCGAGCAGCAGGTGGTGCGCGGCCGGTACGGCGAGCGTGATGTCGCGGAATCCCGGCGCCATCGTGCCCTCGAGGTGGCCGATCCACGCCGAGCACAGCGGTTCGTTCACGGTGAACCAGTCGGCCACCCGGTCGCCCAGCCGGGCCGCGACCACGGAGGCGAGCTCGGCGAACGCGAACGCGGTGTCACGGGACGGCCAGCCGCCCCGATCCTGCATCGCCTGCGGTAGGTCCCAGTGGTAGAGCGTGGCGAACGGGCGGATGCCGGCCTCCAACAGGCCGTCCACCAGCCGGTCGTAGAAGTCCAGGCCGGCCTGGTTGACCGTGCGGGTGCCCTCCGGCAGCACCCTGGGCCAGGCGATGGAGAAGCGGTACGCCTCGATGTTCAGTTCGCGCAGCAGCGCGATGTCCTCGCGCCACAGGTGGTAGTGGTCGCAGGCGACGTCACCGGTGTCCCCGTTGTCGATGGCGCCTGGCACCCGGCAGAAGGTGTCCCAGATGGACGGTCCCCTGCCGTCCTCGGCCACAGCGCCTTCGATCTGGTAAGCCGATGTCGCGGCTCCCCAGACGAACTGGGCCCCCAGGGTCTCGTGGTCGGTCATCGATACTCCCTCGGCACTCGTGGCTGGATCGGGGGAACGGTCTCTACGTGGACACGTCGCGTTCAAGTCGTTGGGCGCCAACAGGGGTGGCGCCAGCGGCCGCACCGCCGCTGACCAGCGTGTCTCGGGAGGGTCTCACCGACTGACACCGGTAAGTTACTGCCGCGCTCGCCCGCACGCGCCGCGGCGTCGACCCACCTTTCTCGATTCCGTTGCCCCCATAAACTTCCGGTTACTATCACGAGTTAATTCAGTCTTTAAATTATGCTGCCCATTAGACTCGTGAGGCATGCTGTAGTCAAGCGGCGGGACGGGGATCCGATGCAGGCGAAGCGCACCACGGTCCGGGATCTGAGACGGCACAACCGGTCGGCGCTGCTGTCCAAGCTGTTCTTCGACGGCCCGCTGTCCCGGCACGAGTTGAGCGGCATGAGCGGCCTGAGCGCGGCGACCGTCAGCAACGTCACAGCGGAGCTGATCGACGAGCGCATCGTCGTGGAGGCCGGCCTGATCGATTCGGACGGCGGCCGGCCGAGGGTGCTGCTGCGCGTCGATCCGCGCTACGGCCACGTCGTCGGCGTCGATGTCGGCGAGACCGGCGTGAAGGTGGAGCTGTTCGACCTCGCGATGACCGTCCTGGCCACGGTGGAGCACCCGCTCCCGTCACCCCGGCCCGACCCGGCCACGGTCGTCGCGCAGATCGCGTCGGGCCTGCGCGAGGTGGGCGCGCAGGCCGGAGTGGACGCGGACACCGTGGTCGGCGTCGGCATCGGCGTGCCCGGCGCGGTCGAGCAGGCCAGCCAGGAACGGGCGGCGCAGGGCCGCGACGGCGCCGTGCTCGTGCACGCCCAGACCATCGGCTGGGACGCTGTGCCGCTGGACCGCCTGCTGCGTGAGGCCGGTGTCACGGCGCCGCTGTTCTTCGACAACGGCGCCAAGACGCTCGGCCAGGCGGAGATGTGGTTCGGCGCGGGCAAGGGTGTCGGGCACGCCGTTGTGGTGCTGATCGGGTCCGGTGTCGGTGCGGCGATGATCGCTGACGGTACGACCTATCGCGGCGCGACCAGCAGTGCGGGCGAGTGGGGCCACACGGTCATCAGCTACGGCGGGCGGCCGTGCCGGTGCGGTTCGCGCGGTTGCCTGGAGACGTACGTTGGCGCGGAAGGCATTCTGGACCGATACCGGCAGGCGCGCGGCGGCCGGACGGTGGCGGGTGCCGATGAACAGTCCAGCTTGGACGGTCTGTTGGCCGCGGCCGGGCGGTCGAAGACCGCCGCCAAGGTGCTGCACGACACCGCTGGCTATCTGGGTGCGGGTATCGCCAATTTGATCAACCTGTTCAACCCGGAGCGGATCGTGCTCGGTGGGTGGGCCGGGTTGGCGTTGGGGAACGCTTTGTTGCCGGACATTCGCGAGGCTGCCGAGGCTCATTCGCTGCATCACACGTTTGATCATGCGACCATCGAGTTGTGTCAGCTTGGGCCGGACGCGGTCGCTTTCGGGGCGGCTACGTTGCCGGTGGCCGCCATGTTGGCCAAGGGTGGGGATCCTCGGGAGGGTGGCAAGCGGACTTCTGACTCGCATTCGGCTGCGTAGGCGGTTGTCGCGTCACTTTCTGGCCGCTCCCTCACACCCGGCCCGAGGCAAACAATCCACAACGAGGGAGCGGCCGGTGTCGATCCCACGACCGCACGGCCGCGAGCCCAGCAGTGCCAACTACCCGCGCACCCGCCGAATGGTGTCCCGATACCACAGAGCACTCCGCTTGGGCGTCCGCTCCTGCGTCCCGTAGTCGACCCGAACCAGCCCGAACCGCTTGTCATACCCGTAGGACCACTCGAAATTGTCCAGCAGCGACCAGGCGAAGTACCCCCGGACATCCGCCCCACGAGCCACCGCGTCAGCCACCGCCCGCATGTGCCCGGCCAGGTACCCGACCCGATCATCATCAGCCACGAACCCGGACGAGTCGGGCTCGTCATCGAACGCCGCGCCGTTCTCCGTGATCACCAGCGGTAGACGCGGATAGTCACGAGCCAGCCGGACCAGCAGCTCCGTCATGCCCTGCGGAACGATCTCCCACCCCATCGCGGTGACCGGCTCGCCGTGCGGCACCGTCCGCGACACCGGGTGGCCGTCGACCACCGACCGGCCGGACTCGTCGATGCCCGAGATCCGGTGGGCCGAGTAGTAGTTGACGCCGAGCACGTCGAACGGCGTAGCGATGGCCGGCAGGTCGCCGTCCTGGATCGGCAACCGCACGTCCTGCGCGGCCAGGTCGGCCACCACGTCCTCCGGATACTGCCCGCGCACCAACGGATCGAGGTACAACCGGAGACCGAGGCCGTCAGCCCGGCGGGCCGCCTCCCGGTCCACCTCGGCATCGGTCGCCGGTTCGCTGTGCGACATGTTCAGCGTGATGCCGAGCTCGACCGACCGGCCGGTGGCGCGCATCCGGGACGTGGCCAGGCCGTGGCCCAGCAGCAGGTGGTGCACGGCGGCCATGGCGGCCGGGAAGTCCTGCCGGCCCGGGGCCTGCTTGCCCCACGCGTAGCCCAGCATGGCCGAGCACCACGGCTCGTTCAGCGTGGTCCAGTTGCGCACCCGGTCGGACAGCTTGTCGAACACCAGCATCGCGTAGTCGGCGAACCGGTACGCCGTGTCCCGTCCCGGCCAGCCGCCCGCGTCCTCCAACTCCTGCGGCAGGTCCCAGTGGTACAGCGTCACCCACGGGTCGACACCGGCCGCGAGCAGCTCGTCCACCAGCCGCTCGTAGAACCCCAGCCCGGCCGCGTTGACCGGCCCGGTGCCGCCCGGTTGCACCCGAGGCCACGCCACCGAGAACCGGTACGTGTCCACGCCGAGGTCGCGGATCAGCGCGACGTCGGCCGGCATCCGGTGGTAGTGGTCGCAGGCGACGTCACCGGTCTCCCCGTTGTGCACGGCGCCGGGCACGCGACAGTAGGTGTCCCAGATCGACGCGGTGCGGCCGTCCTCGTACGTCGCGCCCTCGATCTGGTACGCCGATGTCGCCACGCCCCAGCGGAACGCACTGGGCAGGACGTCGAGGATGTCTGCCTGGGCCGTCGGGCTGCCGTGCGGCGTCATGTCCATGTCTCTCCGTCAGGTCGTCGTGGGATGCAACCAACAGGCCACCGTACGGTCGGCCCGCGTTCCTGGCGCCACCAGCAGCGGCGTCCGCACCGAGCACGGCTCGAACGCGTGGGGGCAGCGGGGGTGGAACGAACAGCCGGTCGGCATCGCGCGCAGGTCCGGCGGTGAGCCGGGGATGCCGCTCAGCTCCCGCCTCGGCCCGCGCAGCGCGGGGAACGAGTGCAGCAGGCCGTCGCTGTAGGGGTGCAGCGAGTCGTGGTACAGCTCGCCCGCAGGCGCCTGTTCGACGATCCGCCCGCCGTACATGATGGCGATCCGGTCGGAGAACTCCACCAGCAGCGACAGGTCGTGCGTGATGAACAGAACCGCGAACCCGAGCTGTTCCTGCAGCTCGCAGATCTGGCTGAGGATCTGCCGCTGCATCACCACGTCCAGCGCGGTGGTCGGCTCGTCCATGACGACGATCTTGGGTTCCAGCGCCAGGGCCATGCCGATCATCACGCGCTGGCGCATGCCGCCGGACAACTGGTGCGGGTAACTGTCCAGCCGGTCGACCGGGATGCCGACCAGCCGCAGCAGTTCGACCGCCCGCCTGCGCCGTGACGTCGCGCTCGTGCCCGGCTCGTGTGCCTTGACCGCGTCCTCCAGCTGGGTGGCGACCTTGTGCACCGGGTTCAGCGAGTTCATCGCGCCCTGGAACACGATCGACGTCTCCGCCCAGCGGAACGCGCGCAGCTTCGCCGGGGACAGTGTCATGATGTCCACCGGCTGGCCGCCGACCGGGTGGTAGATCACCGAACCGCTGCGCACCACGCCGGGCGGCGGCAGCAGTCGGGTCAGGCCGTAGGCCAGCGTCGACTTGCCGCTGCCGCTCTCCCCGGCCAGGCCGAGCACCTCGCCCTGGTGCAGGGTGAGGCTGACGTCGCTGACCGCGTGCACCGCGTCGTCACCGACGCCGTAGTCGACGTTGAGGCGCTTGACCTCCAGCACCGGGTCGGCCGTCACTGGTCGTCTCCTTCGAGATCGTCGGGCAGGCCGAGCACCGGGGTGAACCCGACCCGCATCGGCACCTTCCGACCGGCCGCGTTGCGCACCCTGCTGCCGCCCGCCGAGCGCAGCCGGGGGTTGACGAACTCGTCGATGCCGAAGTTCACCAGCGACAACGCCGTGCCCAGGACGGCGATCGCCAGGCCGGCCGGCACGAACCACCACCACGCGCCCTGGGCCAGCGCCTGCTGGCTCTGCGCCCAGAACAGGATCGTGCCCCAGCTCCACGTCGCCGTGTTGGAGACACCGATGAACGCGAGGGTGATCTCCGAGAGCACGGCGAAGATGACCGTGCCGATGAAGTTGGACGCGATGATCGCGGTCAGGTTGGGCAGGATCTCGAAGCCGATGATCCGCCAGGTCCGCTCGCCGGTGGCGCGCGCGGCCTCGACGTAGTCGCGTCTGCGCAGCGACAGTGTCTGGGCCCTGAGCACTCTGGCGCCGTAGGCCCACGACGTGCAGCCGATGACGATCGCCACCAGTAGGTCGCCGGCGTTGGACACGGTCGACGTGATGATGATGATCAGCGGCAGTGCCGGGATCACCAGGAACACGTTGGACACCGCCGAGAGGCCGTCGTCCGCGGCGCCACCGAGGTAGCCGGCCGTCACGCCGATCAGGATGGCCAGCACGATCGCCACCAGGCCGGCCAGGAACCCGACGACCACCACGCTTCGGGTGCCGACCAGCACCTGGCTGAAGATGTCCCGGCCGAGATGGTCGGTGCCGAACCAGTGCGCGGCCGATGGCGCCGCGACCAGGGCGTCGCCGCGCTGGTCCGGGCTGTAGGGCGCGATCCACGGGCCGATCACGGCGATGATCACGATGACGCCGATCACCATCAGGCCGATCGTGGCCTTCGTGTTGGCCACGAACCGCAGCCTGCGGCGCCGGGCGGGCCGGTCGTCGACGGCGGCCGGGCCGTCCGGCATCAGCGTGGTGACCGCGGCGGGAGTCGCCATCGCTCAGCCCTCCTTCCTGGTGCGCGGGTCCAACGCCAGGTACACGACGTCGGCCAGCAGGTTCGCGGCCAGCACCGCCAACGTGATCATCAGGAAGATCCCTTGCATCAGCGGGTAGTCCTGGGCACCGACGGCCTGGAACAGCTCGTACCCGACACCGGGATAGGAGAACACGATCTCCACCAGCAGCGTGCCGCCGACGATGAAGCCCAGCGACAGCGCGAACCCGGAGACGTTGGGCAACAGGGCGTTGCGGGCCGCGTAGCTCATCATCACCCGCCGCTCGGACAGGCCCTTGGCGTGCGCGACCGTGATGTAGTCCTCGGAGCTGACCGTGATCATCATGTTGCGCATGCTCAGGATCCAGCCGCTCATCGACGAGACCAGGATGGTCAGGGCGGGCAGGATGCTGTGCTGGACCGCGCTGCCGATGAACGCACCGGTGAAACTCGGCACCACGCCGGGGTCGAAGCCGCCGGAGGACGGGAAGAAGCTGCCCGGCCCGGCCAGCAGGGTGATCGTGATCAGGCCGAGCCAGAAGTAGGGCACCGACGAGAAGAACGTGGTGACCGGGAGCAGGCCGTCGGCCCACGAGCCGCGCCGCCACCCCGCCAGCACACCCAGCCCGGTGCCGACCAGGAAGCTGATGATCGTGGTCAGGCCGACCAGCGCGATGGTCCACGGCAGGCTCTGCGCGATCACCTGGGACACCGGCGTCGGGAAGAACGTGAACGACAGGCCGAGGTCGCCGTGCGCCAGTTGAGCCCAGTACTCGCCGTACTGCTGGAAGATGTTCTGGTTCTTGTTCAGTCCGAACAGGATGTACAGGGACTGGATGGCCTTGGTGCTGATCTGGCCCTGGAAGTGCGCCACCAGGGCGAGTACCGGGTCACCGGGGATCAGCCGGGGGATGAAGAAGTTGATGGTGATCGCGGCCCACGCGGTGAGCACATAGAAGCCGATGCGGCGCAACAGGAACGTCATCGCCGCACCTCCGCGTCCAGGCTGTAGAGCCAGCAGGCCGCCCAGTGGCCTTCCGTGTCGCCGATGTCGAACCTCGGCGGCAGGTCGGTGGAGCAGCGCGGCATCACGTGCGGGCACCGCGGGTGGAACCGGCAGCCGGACGGCGGCGCGATCAGGCTCGGCGGCTCACCACCCGGCTCGTCCGCCGCGGCAGGGCCCTCGTCGCCGCCGGTGATCCGGTCCGGGTCGGGCGCCGACTCGATCAGCAGCCGCGTGTACGGGTGGGCGGGACGCTGGGTGACGGTCTCGCTGTCGCCGCCCTCGACCATCCGTCCGGCGTACATCACCAGGGTGTCGTCGGCGAAGTAGCGGGCGGAGGCGATGTCGTGGGTGATGTAGAGGATGGCCAGCCGCAGGCGTTCCTTCAGGTCGCGCAACAGGTTCAGCACGCCGAGCCGGATCGACACGTCCAGCATGGAGACCGGTTCGTCGGCCAGCAGGGCGACCGGGCTGGACGCCAGCGCCCGCGCGATCGCCACCCGCTGCCGCTGCCCGCCGGACAGCTCGTGCGGGAACTTGGTCAGGTAGCGCTCCGGCGGGGTGAGCTGGACCTTGGTCAGCAGGTCGTGCAGCGCGGCCCGCAGATCGGCGTCGGTCCGGCCGGCGTGGCCGTGCACGCGCAGCGCCCTGGTCAGGTGGTAGCGGATGGTGTGCGTCGGGTTCAGCGACGCGAACGGGTCCTGGAAGATCATCTGGACCTGGCGGCAGTAGTCGCGGAACCGCCTGCCGCCGCGCACGGTCACCGACCTGCCGTGCAGCCGGATGTCGCCGCCGGTCCTCGGATACAGCTGGGCCAGCAGCCTGGCCACTGTCGACTTGCCCGAACCCGACTCGCCGACCAGCGCCGTCACCCGGCCCCGGCGCAGCGTGATGTCGACGTCGTCCACGGCGTGCACCGCCCGGCTGACCCTGGTGACCACGTCCCGGCCGCGCCTGCGGACCGCGAAGTGCTTGGTGAGACCGGCGGCCTCCAGCACCACTTCGGTGTCCGGGGGCGAGGTGCCGGTGTCGGAGTGGGTGTCGACGGTCATGACCCGTTGCTCCTTTCTGAACCTGACAGCTGAAGTGTCCCCGCCCGGACGGTGCGCGCCGTCCGGGCGGGGACAGCTGTGTCGGCGTCAGGACGTTGCCGGCGTCAGGTGGAGCACGATGTCCAGCGCGTTGGGCAGCGTCGGCTGCGCCGGAGCATACGGGTTGGACGGGCCGGGCCAGCCGATCCAGTGCTTCGTGCTGTACTCGCCGCCCGCGTTGGCCGCGGACGTCGGTACCATCGGCATCTGCTGCACCATGATCTGCTGCAGCGTGTTCATCGCGGCGGTGCGGGCCGAGTCGGTGGTCGCGTCGGCGTACTGCCGCAGCGCCGCCGTGGCCGCCGGGTCGTTGAACCGGCCCCAGTCGCCGTTCACGCCACCGGTGCCGACCGGCTTGAACTGAGCACCGTCCATCATGGACTCGAAGATGTCGTACGGGGTGGCGCCGTTGTTGGTCCAGTGCATCACCGCGTCGAACTCACCGGTGTCCACGTTCTTGGTCCAGGCGTCCTCGTTCGCCTTGTCCACCTTGGCCTTGATGCCGATCTGGGACACGTTGTCCTGGATGATCGACAGGTCGGTCTGGTAGTCCGACCAGCCGGCCGGGTCGGACAGGGTGAACGTCACCGGCTTGCCGGACGGCGTCATCAGCGTGCTGCCGTTGAACTTGTAGCCGTTGGACGTGAGCAGCTTCTTGGCACCCGCCACGTCGACGTTCACGGTGTTGTTGGTGAACTGCGACGAGATGAACGAGTTGCCGGCCGGGGTCGGGATACCGGTGATGTTGGTGATCTCGGGGTAGAAGTAGCCAGCTTCACCCTCGTTGAAGATGTCCTTGCGGTTGATCACCATGCTGATCGCCCGGCGCAGGATCGGGTCGTTCAGCGGCGCCTTGGTCGTGTTGAACCACAGGCCGTGGTCGCCCAGGACCGGCGGGAACCACAGCTTGTAGTGCGCCGGGTCCTTGCTGGTGTAGACGGCCTGCGCGTTCGGGATGAACACGAAGCTCCACTCGGCTGCGCCGTCGGTCAGCGCGGTGGTCTGCGCGTTGTTGTCGTTGTAGGAGGTGTAGCGGATCTCCTTGACCTTGGGCAGCGGCTGCCAGTAGCTGCTGCGCTCCTGGAGCACGACGGTCTGGGAGGTGAACGACTTCAGCGTGTACGGGCCGGTGCCGACCGGGTGCGCCACGGTGTCGGTCGTCGGGTCCTTGATCGTGGACCAGATGTGCTGGGGCACGACGAAGGTCTGGGTGAGGATCTTGTACTGGTTGACGAACTGCGGCGAGTCGAAGTTGACCGTCACCTGGTTGCCGGTGGCGCTGGCACTGGTCACCGGGATGGCGTTGACGTTCAGTGCCGAGAACTGCTTGAGCAGGTTGAACGTGAAGGCCACGTCGGCACCGGTCATCGGCTTGCCGTCCGACCACGTCACGCCGTTGCGGACGGTCGCGGTCAGCGTGGTGAAGTTGGTGTTCCAACTCCACTTGGTGGCCAGCCACGGCTTGCCGGGCGCGTTGGGCTGCACCTGGTTGAGCATCACCAGGGGCTCGTAGATCATGTTCCGGTAGCCGAGCGACGTGCTGGCAGACGCCGGCAGGAACGGGTTGTTGTTGTTCGTCAGCGGCCCGTTGGGCATGCCGACGTTCAGCACACCCCCCGAGTTGGCGGACGTCGCCGATCCGCCGCTGCCGCACGCGGCAAGGGCGGACATCGCCATCACGCCCGCGATGGCGAGAGCTGCCGGGCGGTTGAGGCGCATGGATCCTCCTTCGTGTCTCTGCGATCCGTGCCGGGGGTGGGGTTCGGCCGCGACCGCGCCCAGGGCGTGGGCGGGCCGGACCGATGTCGGCGACGGCTAGGGCGTCACGGTTGACGCCCGCACGATCAGTTCTGTCGGGATGACGGTCGGTGTGTCGGGCAGTGGGGTGCCGTCGAAATAGGCCATCAGCATGCGTGCGGCGGTTTCTCCCATCTGGCGGAGCGGCTGGCGCACCGTCGTGAGTGGTGGGTCGGTGTGCGCGGACAGGGGAATGCCGTCGAAACCGACGACGGCGACGTCGGTGGGCACCTTCATGCCGGCCTCGTGCACGGCCTTGATCGCACCGGCGGCCGACAGGTCGTTGTGCGCGAAGACGGCGTCGAACGGCACGCCGCCGGCCAGCCGCGAGCCCACCGCGTGCCGGCCGCAGTCGAAGGTGAAGTCGCCCGGCGCGACGTGCCGGGGTGACAGCGGAAAACCCGCCGCGGCGAACGTGTCGGCGAACCCGGCCATGCGCTGCTGGGTGCAGCCGAACCGCTCCATGCCGGTGACCACCAACGGCTTGCGCCTGCCCAGCCGGAGCAGGTGCCGGGCGGCCTGCGCGCCGCCGTGGTGGTTGGTGGTGGCGACGGACGGGAACACCGGTTGGTTGCCCCGGTCGTCGATCAGCACGATCGGCAGCCCTCGGGCGTGCAGCTCGGTGATGTAGTCCAGCGTCCCTTCGGGTTCGATCACCAGCAGCCCGTCGAAGGACTTCGCCGAGACGTGCGACGCGAACTGCCGCATCGACTCCTCGCCCCGGTTGCAGGTGAACAGCAACAGGCCGTAGCGGGCGGCCTCGATGATGTCGACCGCGCCCTGCAGCACCTCGCCCATCCACGGCCAGGTCAGCGAGGGCACGAGCATGCCGACGATCCGGGTCCGGCCGCGGGCCAGGCCGACAGCGCGGGCGCTGGGCACGTAGCCCAGTTCGTCGATCACCCTGCGGACCCGTGCCGCCGTCGCCGCGCCCAGCTCGCCCTTCCCGTTGAGCACACGGGAGACCGTCGTCTTGCTGACGCCTGCCTGGGCGGCGACGTCGGCAATGGTGATCGGCACGGGCACCACCTCGGGCCAGGCGGATGTCGGAGCGAAACCGGTTTCGGGAGCGGTTTCGTCGGTGAGTCAACCCGAGTGAGCTCGGTCACGT
The DNA here is from genome assembly GCA_036491115.1 of Pseudonocardiaceae bacterium. GTDB lineage: Bacteria > Actinomycetota > Actinomycetes > Mycobacteriales > Pseudonocardiaceae > DATEPR01. The sequence continues at coordinate 67,544 of DASXCQ010000060.1, read as the reverse complement.
CAATCACGGGCGGGTAACGAAATTAGACTAAATTTAAGCAGTTAAGTTGTTGATGCGCCTGCATTGTCCGTGGCCAGGGCCTCTCGCACCCACGATGACGAGCGTCGATATTCTGCCGTCGTCCGGTGCGCGAGGCAGGTACCGGCGTCACATCCAGGTGGCATGGGAGCCGCATGACAGACCAGACGAGCGTCGTGCCGCGGCCACCGGACCCGGTCCCCGACGCCAGCCCCCCGGCCGCCGAGGCACGTGGTCTGTACCACCACGCCTTCTGGTTCGGCTTCTTGCTGGCCACGGCACTCGTGCTCGGCGGTGGTTCGGTCGCGGCGGGCGCCTACACCGCCGACGCCCAACCCGAGACCGTCGTGCTGGCCTACTTCACCGCACTGCAGCGCGGCGACGCGGCCGGCGCGCTCGGCTACGGCCCCCGCCCCGTCGGGTCGACCGCGTTGCTCACCGCCGCGATCCTCGCCGCGCAGAACGCCACCGGCCCGCTCCAGGACGTCCGCGTGGAGAACGTCCAGCGCGACCCGGACAGCGCCCGGGTCGAGGTGGCCTACACCGTCGGTTTCGCCGCCGGCCCGGTCACCGTCGACGACACGGTGCCCGTCGTCCGGGACGGGCACGGATGGCGGCTGGCGCATTCGGCCGTGTCGCAGTACGTCGCGGCGGGCGACGGGAGCGATCTGGCCCGGTTCGCCGGTTTTGCCGTGCCGGACGGCGACTTCCCGATGTTCCCCGGCGCCGTCCCGGTCACCTACCGCACGCCGAACCTCACGCTGGCACCGGGATCGCGCGTGGCGTCGTTCGACGACGGCGGGCTCGTCTCGGTGGACGGGACGGTCAGCACTGCCGGTCGGAAGGCGATCGCGGCGACCGTCACCTCCGCGCTGGCGGCCTGCCTCACCGGCCGGTCCGCGACCCAACACCTCTGTCCCGCACCGCATCCGGGCGTGGCCGTGCCCGGTTCGCTGCGCGGCAGGCTGATCGGTCCGGTACAGCCGGCGCTGCGCTTCCAGTTGCGCGGCGCCGCGGGCGAGATCGGCGTGACCGGGAACGTGCCGGTGGCCGCGTCGTACCGGCGGTTGGACGTCAACAACGTGGCGACGACCCAGGCCACCACCATGGTTCCGGTGACCGTGAGTGCCTACGTCGGCGAGCCCATGACTATCTGGTGGGGTGCTGCATGAGAGCACGCTGGACCGCGGCCGGGATCGCCGCCCTGCTGCTGTGCGTGGTTCCGGTGACGCCCGCCTTCGCCGCGCCCGGACCGCCGGGTCACCAGCAGTGGTGGTTCGACGCCTGGCACCTGCGGAGCCTGTGGGCCGAGGGAGCGCGCGGGCAGGGCATCGTGATCGGCGTGATCGACACCGGCGTCAGCGCGGGCGTGGCCGGACTGGCCGGGCACGTGCTCACCGGCACCAACCGGGGTTCGGCAGGCGGCGGTGGCAACGCCGACCGGGACGTGGACACCTTCGGCCACGGCACCGCGATGGCGTCGCTGATGGTGGCCCACGCCAACGCGTTCGGCATCCTCGGCGTCGCGCCGGACGCCAGGGTGCTGCCGGTGGCCGTGCCCCTGGACGGCACCACCGACGCCGGCACCGGTGACGACCTCGACCTGCCGGGCGCGATCGACTGGGCGGCCGATCACGGCGCGAAGATCATCAACATGTCGCTGGACGGACCGGCCGGCGGCGACGCGGACCACCTGTCCTGCCCGACCGACGAGCAGCAGGCGGTCGACCACGCGCTGAGCGAGGGCGCGATCGTGGTGGCGGCCAGCGGCAACTCCGGTGACCACGGCAGCCCGATCGTGCAGCCGGGCGTGTGCCTGGGCGTGGTGTCGGTCGGTGCCGTCGACTCGGCGGGCCGGGTGCCGCCCTGGTCGTCCCGGCATCCCTATCTCACGGTGAGCGCGCCCGGCGTGAACGTGCCGTCCCTCGGGCGGCGGCCCGACACCGCGTTCGCCGGTGACGGCACCAGTCAGGCCGCGGCGATCACGTCGGCCGGGCTGGCGGTGATCTGGTCGAGGTACCCGAAGCTGACCAACCGGCAGGTGGTGGCGAGGCTGCTGGCCACCGTGCGCGGCAAGCGGGCCACGCCCAACCCCGCACTCGGCTACGGCACGATCGACGTCGGCGCCGCGGTCGACCGGGCTGTCCCGGCCGACGCGCCCGACCCGGTGTTCGCCGCCGTCGATCCGTTCCTGGCCAAGGACCGGGAGCAGGTCGCACCGCCGGCGGCACCCGCGATCCGGCAGGCGACCCACCTGCCCACCGCGCCCGCCGCCACACCGCTCGAACCGGCCGGGCCGCTGGCATCCGGTGCCGGCCTGGCCGGACTGGTGGTGGCGGGCATCGGCCTGCTGGCGATCGTGGTCCTGCTCACCATGGCCCTGGCCGGGCCGCGACGGTCGGTTCGCGGGTTTTCATCATCAGTTCACCCGCACGGACCCGGGGCGGCACGCTGACCACACGCGCCCTACCCACAGTGACGGTGTGCGTATCGCAGTTGTCACCGAGTCGTTCCTGCCCACGATCAACGGTGTGACGAACTCGGTCTGCAGAATCCTGGAACACTTCGCGGCCCGTGGCCACCAGGCGCTGGTGATCACGCCGGGGGACGGCCCCGACGAGTACGCGGGCCACCGGGTGGTGGCCGTGCCGGGTGTCGCGCTGCCCGGCTACAAGTCGTTCGTGCTCGGCCTGCCGACCGCCCGGCTGGACCGCATCCTGGCCGACTTCGCGCCGGACGTGGCGCACCTGGCGTCGCCGGTGTTCCTCGGCAACGCGGGCGCGTCGGCGGCGCGCCGGCTGGGCGTGCCCAGCGTCGCGGTGTTCCAGACCGACATCGCGGGATTCGCCCGCCGGTACGGCTTCCGCGGCACCGACCGGGCCATCTGGGGCTGGACCCGGCACGTGCACAACCAGGCCGACCGCACCCTGGTGCCGTCGTCGGCCAGCCTGGCGCAACTGCGCGAGCGCGGTGTCGAGCGGTTGGCCATGTGGGGTCGGGGCGTGGACACCGTCCGCTTCGACCCGCGCCACCGGTCGGCCGAACTGCACGCCCGACTGGCACCCAACGGCGAGACCGTGGTCGGCTACGTCGGCCGGCTGGCCGGGGACAAGCGCGTGCACCTGTTCGGCCACCTGGCCGACCTGCCCGGAGTCCGGCTGGTCGTGGTCGGCGACGGACCGGCGGCCGAGCGCCTGCGGGCCGGGCTGCCCACCGCGGTGTTCCCCGGTTTCCTGTCCGGGCCCGAGCTGTCCACCATGTACGCCAGCCTGGACGTCTTCGTGCACACGGGCGCCGATGAGACGTTCTGCCAGGCGATCCAGGAGGCCATGGCGTCGGGCGTGCCGGTCGTCGCGCCTGCCGCCGGCGGCCCGCTGGACCTGGTCCGGCCCGGTCGCACCGGCCTGTTCTACGAACCGGACTCGGTGCACGGCCTGCGCGCCGCCGTCGGCCATCTGGCCGGCCAGCCGGAACTGCGCGCCGCCTACGGCCGCCGGGCCAGGACCACCGTGGCCGACCGCACCTGGCAGCGGATCGGCGACGAACTGCTGGGCCACTACACCGACCTGGTCGGCCGCCGGGCGCTCAGCGAGGCGACCGGACTGGCCGGATGAGAATCGCCCAGCTGGCCAACTTCTACTCGCCGACGTCCGGCGGGCTGCGGACCGCCGTGGACACCCTCGGCCGGGGCTACGTCGCCGCCGGACACGACCGGGTGCTGATCGTCCCTGGCCGGTACCGGACCGAGGAGCACACCGAGGCCGGCCTGGTGATCACGCTGCCCGGGCTGCCGGTGAGCGGCGGCTACCGGATGGTGTTCCGGCGGGCCGACATCGTCTGGGCGCTGAACCGGATCCGCCCGGACTCCGTCGAGGTGTCGGACAAGGCCACCATGACCGTGGCCGGCGACTGGGCCCGTCGGCACGGTGCCGCCGCGGTGCTGTTCTCCCACGAGCGGCTGGACATGTGGCTGGCCGCCCGGGCACCCGCCGCGTGGCGGCTGGCCGGCCCCGGGCTGGAGCGCGCCGTGGCCCGGTGGAACCGGCGACTCGCCGACCGGTTCGACGTCGTCGTGGTGACGTCGGCGTACGCGGAGGCCGAGTTCACCCCGCTGGGGGTCAGCCGGGTGTGTCGAGTTCCGTTAGGAGTGGACCTTGACACCTTTCGGCCGGGTGCACCACTGTCCGATAATGGACCGATCCGGTTGGCGTATGCCGGCCGGGTGTCCCCGGAGAAGAACCCCGGTGCGGTCATCGAGGCGGTGAAGCTGTTGGTGCGCAACGGAACCGACGTGCGGCTGGACGTGTACGGCACCGGTGCGGCACTGCCGGAGTTGCGTCGCCGCGCACACGGGCTGCCCGTCGTGTGCCACGGCCACGTCGACGGCCGGGCGGCATTGGCACGCCGGCTGGCCGGCGCGGACGTCGCGTTCGCACCGAGCCCGGCCGAAACGTTCGGGCTGTCCGTTCTGGAGGCGCTGGCCTGCGCCACCCCCGTGGTCGCCGCGGACACCGGCGGAGCGGGTGAACTGCTCGCGCCGGACGCCGGCGTGGCCGTAACACCGACACCGGTCGGGATCGCCTGCGGTGTGGCGGAGGTACTCTCCTGGCCAGCCGCCCGGCGCAGAACGGCGGCACGCGCACAGGCCGAGCGGTACCCCTGGTCGGCCACCGTGGAGCGAATGCTGAACCTGCACAGCACGGTGGCCGACGGCGGAGTGGACCGGACCGTCGCCCGTACCGAGGACACGAGGTGAGCTCGTCATGCCCCTGCAGCAGACCGAGGCCCCCGGCCAGTCGACGGGGTCGGTGCAGATGCTGGCCGGCAAGCGACCGCTGGCCGCCCACATCTCCGTGTACCTGTTCGTCGCCGTACCCATGATCGCCCTGGTCGCGGCCATCCCGCTGGCCTGGGGCTGGGGCCTGAGCTGGCTGGACATCGGCCTGGGCGTCGCCGCGTACACGATCACCATTCTCGGTGTCACGGTCGGCTTCCACCGCTACTTCACGCACGGCGCGTTCAAGGCACGCCGCTGGCTGCGGGTCACCCTCGCCCTGGTCGGCAGCATGGCCGTGCAGGGCCCGATCCTGCACTGGGTGGCCGACCACCGCCGGCACCACGCCTTCTCCGACCGGGAGGGCGACCCGCACTCGCCGTGGCTGTTCGGCACGTCGCCGGTGGCGATGGTGCGCGGCTTCTGGCACGCCCACCTGGGCTGGATCTTCGAGCGGGACCTGACCAACCAGCGCCGGTTCGCGCCCGACCTGTTGGCGGACAAGGACATCCGAATCGTGCACCGGCTGTTCGGCGTGTGCACGGTGGCCACCCTGCTGCTGCCGTCGCTGATCGCCGGCCTGGTCACCTGGTCGTGGTGGAGCGCGCTGACCGCGTTCTTCTGGGCCGGCCTGGTTCGCGTGGCCGTGCTGCACCACGTGACCTGGTCGATCAACTCGATCTGCCACATGGTCGGCCGTAGGCCGTTCACCGCACGGGACCACTCGGCGAACTTCTGGCCGCTTGCCGTGCTGTCCATGGGTGAGTCGTGGCACAACCTGCATCACGCCGACCCGACCTGCGCCCGGCACGGTGTCGGGCGGGGCCAGGTCGACGTGTCCGCCCGGCTGATCTGGATGTTCGAGAAGTTCGGCTGGGCCTACGACGTGCGCTGGCCGACCCCGCGCCGGCTGGCCCGGATCGCCGCCCGCTCCACCTGAACCGGTTCGACGGTGACCACGCCGTCCGGTCGCAGCAGCGCCTCGGCGAGGGCCTGCAGCAGGTAGGGCACCAGGTCCGCGCCGCGGCGCAACACCCAGGGCAGGCCCTTGACGGTCAGCCACAGCAACCGGTCCAGGGTGCTGATCGTCGGGCTGCCGCCGCACACCGGTGACACCTCGCCCGCGGCCGGCACACCGCCCTCGGCGAGCCGTTCGGCCAGCGCCCTGGCGAGCATCCGGTGTCCCCGCTCGGACGGGTGCAGCCGGTCGACGCTCCACGCTCCCGGCAGGTACGTCCCGGGCAGTGCGCCCAGGTCGACGACGCCGACGGCGTAACGCAGCGCCACCTCGTCGATCGCGGCGTTCAGCGCGTCGATCCGGCGGATCAGGGCCCGGTGCAGCGGTCCGGGCAACCGGAACACCCGGCCGTGGTCGTGGTAGCGGACCATCACCACGACGGCACCCATGCCGGTCAGGGTGCCGACGACCTTGTCGAAGTCGGTGGCGATGGCGCGGGCGTCGAAATCGGACCGGAGCGTGTCGTTCATGCCGGCCAGGACGATCACCGCGTCCGGCCGGGCCGCCACGACCGCCGGCAGCTGCCGGACGCGCAACGCCCGCACCCTGGCGCCGTTGGTCGAGACGTTGACGAGGTCAGTGCCGAGTGCGGCGGCCAGCAGGGGAGCGAATCCCCGCCAGCCACCATCGATCGCGGGGTCGCCGATGCCGACACCGATCGAGTCGCCCAGCACGGCGAGGGTGCGGACCGACCGGGGCGGTGGACACGATGGGTACTGGTCTACTGACACGCGCTCATGGTCCGTAACGTCGGCCCACACACGGTGAGATCACGGTGGACACTCGGCAACCGGCGAACGAAAACTCGGTGCGGGGACGTGGTCACCGGCACTGGCGACACCGATGTCGCGAATCACCGGGCGACGATGATCACGGTTGCTGGGGTCACCGGCGTCCACCACCGGGGGTAGGCCAGATCAGGGGGAGCCGGTATGACGATGTCCGTGTCGCCGGGCGAGTTGTCGGCCGGCGTCGGCAAGGTCGCGGCGCTGTTCGGGGACTGCGAGAAGGCCACCTCGGGTGTGGCGGAGACGCTCAGCGGGATGACCGGTGTCGCCGGTCATCCCGGCCTGGTCGGCGCGCTCACCGGTGTCACCGAAACGTCGACGAAGGCTGCTGTCCACCGGCCAGGCGCTCACGTTCATCGCCGCCGGCCCGAACAGGACCGCGAGCCAGTACTCGAAGACCGAGTCCGACAACACCCATCGGCTCGACGCGGCGGGCCCACGTCGTGAGTTCCCGGCCGAACTTCTTCGTCCGCACGTTCCCCAGGACCGTCCGGGTGGTGCGCCGGGTCTGGTTCATCGTGTACACCATCATCGCGATTCCACTGATCGTGGTGCTGATGATCAGCCTGTTCAACCCCGCCAGCGGTGGTGCGAAGGGCACGGCTGTCATCACCAACTGCAACAGCGACCTGAAGTATCGGCAATGCCTCGGAAACTTCGTCTCCGACGACGGCACGGTCCGGCTGACCAACGTCCAGGTGGCCGGCGAGAGCGGCGGCCAGCCCGGCCGGCGGTTCACCGGGTACGGCGACGCGAGCGACAGGTCGATCACCATCCCGTCCGCCGGCGCGAAGTTCACCGACATCGGGGCGAGCCTCGCGCTGTTCGTAGCGTGGCTGGCGCTGTTCTATCTCGTGGTGTACGGACCGATTCGACGGCGGCGCCGGGTCGCCGTCGCCTGACCGGTCACAGCCTGGGGTCCACCGGTTCGGACTCCAGTGCCAGCACGGCGAACACGCACTCGTGCACCCGCCACAGCGGTTCGCCGCGTGCCACCCGGTCCAGGCCCTCCAGACCCAGGGCGTACTCGCGCAGCGCCAGTGACTGCTTGGCCTTCAGGTTGCGGCCGCGCAGTTCGGCGATGTGGTCGGTGTAGTCCGGGCCGTAGACCAGCCGCAGGTACTCGCGGCCGCGCACCTTCACGCCGGGCTGCACGATGCCGTGGGTGCCGCGGGTCAGGTTGGCGGCCGGTTTCACCACCATGCCCTCGCCACCCGCCTCGGTCAGCTCGGTCCACCACCGCACGCCCGCCGCGACGGACTCGGCGTCGCCGGTGGCCACGGCGAGTCTCCCGGTGCGCAGGAACAACTCGTCCGCCTCGGCCAGCCGGTCGGCGACGGCGAGGTGCCAGGCGTGCTCCCGCTCGTGGTAGGTGGCGCCGTCGCCGGCCAGTACCTGGAACGGTGCCAGCCGCACGCCGGCCAAGCCGTCGACCGGCCAGCAGTAGGGCCGGTACGCGGCACGGAAGGCGGTGGCGTTGGCCGCCCGGGACCGGGTGCGGGCCAGCAGGTCGGCCACGTCGACACCGCGGTCGGTGGCGCCGGCCAGCACCCGCACCGCGGCCGGCAGGGCAGCGGTGGCCGCGGCACCGGTGGCCGCGAACCGTTCCCGCACCAGCGGTCCCGCCTTCGCGCTCCACGGCAGCAGTTCCGCGTCCAGCAGCAGCCAGTCGGTGCCCAGCTCGGCCCACAGCCCGGCAGAGCCCACGGCGGCCGCGACCCTGCCGAGCAGGTCGGCGGTGGTGTTGAAGAACGAGCGGCCGGTCCTGGTGACCACGGCTCCGGCACCGTCGCGGCGCACCAGCAAGACGGCCCGCGAGCCCATGTGCTTCTCCTCGCACAGCACCTGTTCCACCCCGGCGGCGCGGTAGCCGGCGAACGCCTCGGCCGGGTGCTCCAGCACGTGCGGCCGGGCCGACGTCGCCGTGGGTGCCATCGTCGGCGGCAGGTACAGCAGGTGCCGGGGGTCGACGGCGAACCGGCTCATCACCTCCAGCGCGGCGGCGGCCTGCTCGGCCCGCACGGTGATCCGGCCGCGGTACGCGGTCTCCACCACCCGCTTGCCCGCCACGTCGGTCAGGTCCAGCACGTCGGGCTCCCGCTCCGGCGCGGCCGGCGGACGCACCGGCTCGTACCAGACCCGCTGTGCCGGCACCGACACGATCTCCCGTTCCGGGTAGCGCAGCGCGGTCAGCTCACCGCCGAACACGCATCCGGTGTCCAGGCACAGGGTGTTGTTGACCCACTCGGTCTTCGGTACCGGTGTATGTCCATAGAGGACAATTGCCGTGCCTCGGTAGTCCTCGGCCCACGGGTAGCGCACCGGCAGCCCGTACTCGTCGGTCTCACCGGTGGTGTCGCCGTACAGCGCGAACGACCGCATCCGGCCGGACGCCCGGCCGTGGTAGCGCTGCGCCAGACCGGCGTGCGCGACCACCAGCCGCCCGCCGTCCAGCACGTAGTGCGCGATCAACCCGTCGCAGAATTCCGTTGCCCTGGCTTGGAAGTCGGCTGGCTGTGCGGCCAGCTGGGCCAGCGACTCGGCCAGGCCGTGCGACGTGGTCACCCGCTTGCCGCGCAACGCCCTGACCAGCTTCTGCTCGTGGTTCCCGCACACCGCGAGCGCGTCGCCGTCGGCCACCATGCCCATCACCAGCCGCAGCACGCCCGGCGTGTCCGGCCCCCGGTCGACCAGGTCGCCGAGGAACACGGCGCGCCGCCCGGCCGAGTGGTGCGCGCCGGTGGGCCGCGCGTCGGCGTCCCGCCTGACCACGTAGCCGAGCGTGTCGAGCAGGTCCGCCAGCTCGCCGAGGCAGCCGTGCACGTCGCCGATCACGTCGAACGGCCCGGTCTCGCCGCGCAGGTCGTTGCGCAGCGGCGTGACCGTGATCCGGGCGGCGTCCACCTCGTCCTGCCCGTGCAGCACGTGAACCTGGCGGAAACCCTCCTTGCGCAGGTGCGGCAACGACTTCGTCAACTGGGCGTGCTGGCGGCGGACCACGTCGGCGCCGAACTGCCGGTCCGGCCGCGCCGCGTTGCGCCGCACACATTCGGCCACCGGCAGGTCGAGGACGATCGCCACCGGCAGCACGTCGTGTTCCTTGGCCAGCGCCACGATCGCCGCCCGCGCGTCCCGCTGCGTGCTGGTCGCGTCGACCACGGTGATCCGGCCGCCGGCCAGTCGTTTGCCGGCGATGTGGAACAGCACGTCGAAGGCGTCCGGCGTGGCCGACTGGTCGTTCTCGTCGTCGGCGACCATGCCCCGGCAGGCGTCGCTGGAGAGCACCTGCGTCGGCGCGAAGTGCCGCGCGGCGAACGCCGACTTGCCCGACCCGCTGACGCCGATGAGCGCGACCAACGCCATGTCCGGGATGCTCAGCTCGGTCATCGGTCACCCGCCATGGTGAACTCCGCCAGTTGGGTGGGCGGGCCGACGTCCGGGTCGTCGTCGCCGACCGGGCGGTGCCGCACGGTGTAGCCGTAGCGGTCGGCGACCGAGGCCGCCCAGGCGGCGAACGCCGCCCTGTCCCACTCGAACCGGTGATCGGCGTGCCGGAACCGGCCGGCCGGCAGGTGCGGGTAGCGCACGTTGTGCTCGGCGTTCGGCGTGGTCACGACCACGGTCATCGGGCTAGCCGTGCCGAACACCGCCCGCTCCAGGGCGGGGAGCCGCTCCGGGTCGACGTGCTCGACGACCTCCATCAGCACGGCCGCGTCGTAGCCGGCCAGGGAGCGGTCGGTGTAGGTCAGCGCGGACTGGCGCAGGGTGATCCTGGCGCGCTGGTGGTCGGACAGCCGGTCCAGGCCCAGCCTGCGCTCCGCCGCGGCCAGCGCGCCGGTCGACACGTCCACGCCGACGATCTCGGCGAACACGGGCTCGGCCAGCAGGTCGCGCAGCAACGCGCCCGGTCCGCACCCGAGGTCGAGCACCCGCCGGGCACCGGCCGCCCGCAACACGTCCAGCACCGCCTGCCGGCGCAGCACGGCCAGCGGCGCCTCGGGCCGGTCGGCCTGCTCGGTCTCGGTCAGGTCGTCGACCTCGGCGAGCCGGTCCAGCGCCGACCGCACGTACGGCTTCTGGTGCGCCAGGTACCGGTCGCTGATCATCCGCCGCTCCGGGTGACCGGCCAGCCAGCCGTCGCCCGCGCGCAGCAGCTTGGCCACCTCGTCCTCGCCGACCCAGTAGTGCTTGGCGTCGTCCAGCACCGGCAGCAGCACGTAGAGGTGCTTGAGCGCGTCGGCCAGCCGCACGGTGCCGGTCAGCCGCAGGTCGACGTAGCGGGAGTTCCCCCAGTCGGGGAACGCCGGATCGAGCGGTATCGGCCGGACGGCGACCGTCCAGCCGAGCGGTTCGAACAGCCTGGTCACCAGGTCGGCGTCGCCCCGGCAGGGCAGGACGGGCACGTCGATCCGCAGCGGGATCGGCCGGGCGGCCAGGTCCGGGTGGCTGTCCGAGCGGCCGCGCATGGCGGTACGGAACACCGAGCCCAGCGCGACGGCGAGCATCGACCCGGCGACGTAGGGCCGGTCGTCCACCTCCCTGGTGGGGCCGGCCTCCAGCAACAAGGCCGCCGTGCACTCGTCCGCATCGGCCCTCGGGTAGCAGACGTGTGCCGTGCCGGTCGCCACCGGGAACGACTGGGCCCGGTCCGGGTGCTTGTGCAGCAGGTGTCCCAGGTCGGTGGCCGGCCGTTCGGTGGTGGTCAGCATGATCAGCACGGCACGAGTATTCAGTACCGGCCGATTGAGCCGCATCACGATATGTGACATATTACTGAGGTGGACGTGGTGGTCGTCGGCGCCGGCATGGTGGGCGCGGCGTGCGCCTACTTCTGTGCCCGCGCCGGCCTCACGGTCACCGTCGTCGAGCGCGGGTCGGTCGCCGCCGGCACCACCGGTGCCGGCGAGGGCAACATCCTGGTGTCGGACAAGGAACTCGGGCCGGAACTTGACCTCGCGCTGCTGTCCGCCCGGCTGTGGCGGGAGTTGGCCGAGGAGCACGGCACGGCGTTCGAGTACGAGCCGAAGGGCGGCCTGGTGGTCGCCGCCACCGACGCCGAACTGGCCGCGCTGCGCGGGCTGGCCACCGAGCAGGCGGCGCACGGCGTGACCGTCGAGCACGTCGACCCGGCCACGGTCGAACCGCACATCGCTGCCGGCCTGGCCGGTGGCGTGTACTACCCGCAGGACGCCCAGGTCCAACCGATGCTCGCCGCCGCCCACCTACTGCGCCTGTCCGCCGCCCGCGTCCTGACCGGCACCGAGGTCACCGGTTTCCTCGGGCGCGACCGGGTCACCGGCGTGCGCACCACGGCCGGCGACGTGCCGGCGGACGCCGTCGTCAACGCGGCCGGCACGTGGGGCGGCGAGATCGCCGCACTGGCCGGCGCACCGGTGCCGATCCTGCCCAGGCGCGGCTTCGTCCTGGTCACCGAGCCGCTGCCGGTCCTGGTGCGGCACAAGGTCTACGCCGCCGACTACGTGGCCGACGTCGCAGCGGACACGGCGGGCCTGCGCACCTCACCGGTGATCGAGGGCACCAAGGCCGGCACGATCCTGATCGGCGCCAGCCGGGAGCGGGTCGGCTTCGACCGGACGCCGTCACTGCCGGCGCTGCGGTCGCTGGCCGCCGGTGCGGTGCGGCTGTTCCCGGTGCTGGCCGACGTGGCGGTGTTGCGTGCCTACACCGGTTTCCGGCCGTACTGCCCGGACCACCTGCCGGTGATCGGTCCCGATCCGCGCCGGCCCGGGCTGCTGCACGCGTGCGGTCACGAGGGCGCCGGGATCGGCCTGGCGCCCGCGACGGGGGCGCTGGTGGCCGAACTGCTGACCGGCGTGGCACCGTCGATGGCCGTGGACGCGTTCCGGCCGGACCGGTTCGTGGAGGTGACGGCGTGAGCGAGGTGATCTTCGACGGGCGGTCGTTGCCGGTGCGGCCGGGTCAGACCGTCGCGGCCGTGCTGCTGGCCGCCGGTGTGCGGTCGTGGCGGACGACGCGGGTGGCGGGCCGGCCGCGTGGCCTGTTCTGCGGTATCGGCGCGTGTTTCGACTGCCTGGTCACGGTGAACGGCACGCCGTCGGTGCGCGCGTGCCTGACCGAGGCGCGGCCCGGTGACGTGATCGCGACGCGGGACGGTGCCGGTCGTGCGGTGTGACGTCGTGGTGATCGGGGGCGGCCCGGCCGGACTGGCCGCCGCCTCGGCGGCCGCCGCGCACGGGTCGGTCGCGGTGGTCGACCTCGCGGCCCGGCCCGGTGGCCAGTTCTACCGTCGACCGGCCGACGTGCCGCCCACCCCGCTCGCGGCTCGCTGCGCCGCCCGCGGCGTGACGATGCTGACCGGTCGGCGGGTGTTCCTGGTCGAATCCGGCTTCACCGTGCACACCGACGGCGAACCCGTCACCGCAGACGCCGTCGTCATCGCGACCGGCGCGCACGACCGGCCGGTGCCGTTCCCCGGCTGGGACCTGCCCGGCGTGCTCACCGCGGGCGGCGCCCAGGCGCTGCTCAAGGGCAGTCGGGTGCTGCCCGGCAGGCGGATCGTCGTGGCCGGCACTGGGCCGTTCCTGCTGCCCGTCGCCACCGGTCTCGCGTCGGCGGGCGCGCGGGTGGCCGGCGTCTTCGAGGCCAACTCGCCCGCCCGGTTCGCCCGCCACGCGGGCGTCGTCTGGCGGCACCCGGACAAGCTCGCCGAGGCCGCGCGCCATCTCGCCGTGCTGGCCAGGCATCGGGTTCCGGTACGGAACCGGCACACCGTGCTGGCCGCGCACGGCACGGACGGGGTCACCGCCGTCACGGTGGCGAAGGTCGACCGGGACTGGCGCCCGGTCAAGGGAACCGAGTGGCGGATCGACTGCGACACCGTGGCCGTCGGCTGCGGGTTCGTGCCGCAGATCGACCTCGGCACGGCACTGGGCTGTGCCACCGACCTGGTGGCCGGTACGGCGGTGCTGCGGGTCGACGGCCGGCAGGCCACCACTGTGCCCGGCGTGTTCGCTGCCGGCGAGGTGACCGGCATCGGCGGAGTCCGGCTTTCGTTGGTGGAAGGCATGATCGCCGGGCGCGCCGCGTCCGGTGTGGACGTTCCCGTGCGGCTGGAGCGGCAGCGGGCCGGGCACCGCGCGTTCGCCGCCGCGCTGGCCGACGTCTATCCGGTGCGGAAGGGCTGGCTGGGCAATCTCACCGGTGACACGCTCCTGTGCCGCTGCGAGGAGGTCGACCACCACACCGTCCGCGCCGCGGTGACCGAACTCGGCGCGCGCGACGCCCGCGCGGTCAAACTGCTCACCAGAGCGGGCATGGGCTGGTGCCAGGGCCGGATGTGCGGGGACGCCGTCGCGTGCGCGGTGGCCGACTTGACCGGCCGGGCCCCCGACCCGACCGACATGACCAGGCGGATGCTCGCCCAACCCGTCCGGCTCGGCGACCTGGCGAACGACACCCTGGAGGATCGATGAGCAACGTGCCATGGCACGGCGTTGTGGTCGCGACCGCACTGCCGCTGCGCGAGGACCTCGCCCCCGACTACGACCGCTACGCCGACCACGTCCGCTGGCTGCTGGACAACGGGTGCGACGCCGTCTGCCCGAACGGTTCGCTGGGCGAGTACCAGACGCTGAGCGACATCGAGCGGGCCGCCGTCGTGCGCACCGCGGTCGAGACCGCGGGCCCGGACCGGGTGCTGCCCGGCGTGTCCGCGTACGGCTCCGGCGAGGCCGTCCGGTGGGCCGAGCAGGCGGCCGATGCCGGTTGTCAGGCGGTGATGTCCTTGCCGCCCAACACCTATCGCGCCACCGACGATGCCGTCGTCGCGCACTACCGGGCGGTGGCCTCGGTGGGCCTGCCGGTGGTGGCGTACAACAACCCGTACGACACCAAGATCGACCTGGTGCCCGAGCTGCTGGCCAGGCTGCACGGCGAGGGGCTGATCCGGGCGGTCAAGGAGTTCAGCGGTGACGTCCGGCGCGCCTACCGGATCGCCGAGCTCGCGCCCGACCTCGAGGTGGTGATCGGCGCCGACGACGTGGTCGTGGAGCTGGCGATCGCCGGCGCGGTCGGCTGGATCGCCGGATTCCCCAACTCGCTGCCCGCCGAGTGCGTCGCGCTGTACCGGGCCGCCGTCGCCGGCGACCCGGCCACCGCCGTGCCCGCCTATCGTCGGCTGCATCCGTTGCTGCGGTGGGATTCCCGGACCGAGTTCGTGCAGGCGATCAAGCTGTCCATGGACGTCGCCGGGCGCTACGGCGGACCGTGCCGGCCGCCGCGCGAGCCGATGCCCGCCGACGCCGCCGCCCAGATCCGCGCGGACACCGAGAAGGTGCTCGCGGAAGGGCAGGCGTGATGCGGTCGACCCACGTCTACCACGCCGTCGACTCGCACACCGAGGGCATGCCGACCAGGGTGGTCACCGGGGGAGTGGGCGTGATCCCCGGTGCCACCATGGCGCAGCGGCGGCAGCATTTCGTCCGGCACTCCGACCATGTGCGGACGCTGCTGATGTGCGAGCCGCGCGGGCACGGTGCGATGAGCGGCGCGATCCTCCAGCCGCCGACCCGGCCGGACGCCGACTGGGGTGTGCTGTTCATCGAGGTGTCCGGCTGCCTGCCGATGTGCGGGCACGGCACCATCGGGGTGGCCACGGTGCTGGTGGAGACCGGCATGGTCGCCGTCACCGAGCCGGTCACCACGATCCGGCTGGACACGCCCGCCGGGCTGGTCGAGGCGAAGGTCGCGGTCACGGCCGGCGTGGCCGGGGCGGTGACGATCCGGAACGTGCCCTCGTTCAGCGTCGGGCTGGACCTGGAGGTCGCCGTGCCCGGCCTGGGCACGGTGCGCTACGACCTGGCCTACGGCGGCAACTTCTACGCGATCGTGCCGATCGAGCGGGTCGGCCTGCCGTTCGAGCGGTCCGAGGGGCAGCGCATCCTGGACGCCGGCATGGCGGTCATGGCCGCGATCAACGCGACCGATCCGCCGAGGCATCCGGTGGATTCCGGCATTGTCGGATGCCATCACGTCCAGTTCTTGGCACCCGATTCCAACGAGAAAGTTTCGCGGAATGCGATGGCCATTCATCCGGGATGGTTCGACCGATCGCCGTGCGGCACCGGAACGTCGGCGCGAATGGCCCAGCTGTTCGCCAGGGGCGAGTTGGGAATCGGCGACGAATTCGTCAACGAGTCGTTCATCGGGACCCGGTTCGTCGGCCGGCTGGTCGAACAGACCAGGGTCGGCGACCTGACCGCCGTCGTCCCGGAGATCACCGGCCGCGCCTGGATCACCGGCACCGCGCAGTACCTGCTCGACCCGGACGACCCGTTCCCGCACGGGTTCGTGCTCTGACCGGCGTCAGCTCCAGATGCCCCTGACGTGCCGGAGGTGGTCCCTGGTCATCCGCTCCGCCGACGCCGCGTCGCCGGCGGCCACCGCGTCCAGCAGGTCGAGGTGCTGCCGGGCCGAGGGCTCCAACTCGTCGTTCGCGGCCAGGGTCGGCACGCCGTACAGGCGGGAGCGGTAGCGCAGGTCGCGCACCACCTCTACCAGGTGCGCGTTGCCGGCCAGGGCGAGCAGCGCCAGATGAAACGCCGTGTCCGCCTCGACGTAGGCCAGCACGTCCCGGTCCACGGCCGCGCGGACGATCTGCTCGGCCAGCGGCCGCAGCGCCGCCACCGCGGCGCGCGGCGCGTGCACCGCCACCGACGCCACGGTCGGCGGCTCCAGCAGGGCCCGGACGGCGGTGTACTCGTCCAGGTCCCTTTCGGTCAGTTCGGTGACCCGGAAACCCTTGTTCGGCACCGCCTCCACCAGTCCGGCCTGGACCAGGTCCAGCATGGCCTCGCGGACCGGGGTGGCCGACACGCCGAACCGCTCGGCGAGGCCGGGCGCCGAGTACACGACGCCGGCCCGCAGCGCGCCGGACACCAGAGCCGCACGCAGCGCCTCGGTGACCTGCTCACGCAGGCTGGCGCGCGGGCCGACCTCGGGCAGGCTGATCGGCACGTCCGGTGCGGGCACGGGGCGGTCCCAACGTCGACGGGCTGGTGTGATGTGACATCGTACCGCCCGGTGATCCGGCTCACTGCCGAATCGGACGTCGTGGGACAGTACTGCGGTGGAGTTCGTCTACCGAGTTCTCGCCACCGCTCTCGCCGTCTGGGTGGCCACCTTCCTGCCCGGCATCGACCTGCTGGCCGCGTCGACACCCGCCCAGGTCGGCACCCTGATCGGTGTCGCCGTCGTCTTCGGCCTGGTCAATCTGATCATCAAGCCGATCGTCAAGGTAGCGGGCTGCGTCCTCTACATCCTCACGTTCGGGCTGATCGGCCTCGTGGTGAACGCGCTGCTGTTCTGGTTCGCGTCCTGGCTGTCCGGGGAGGCCGGCCTGCCCTTCCACGTCGACGGCTTCTGGCCCGCGTTCTTCGGCGCCATCGTGGTGGCGGCCGTGAGTTTCGTGCTCACCATCCCGCTGCACCTGCGCTTCCTGCAGAAAGCGGTCAGCCGGAAGTAGCAGCGTTCGGTAACGCTCTGTCCTCTGTGCTCGATGTGGGTCAGGTAAGCCTATCCATTTCAGACGGGGGGCGCCGTGTGGGCGGACGCCGTGCCCAATCTCCTCATCGGGCTGCGCGAGGGACTGGAGGGCGGCCTCGTGGTGAGCATCCTGCTCGCCGCGGTACGCCGCACGGCACCAGGCACGACCCGCCGACCGACCCGACCGGTCTGGCTCGGTGTCCTCGCGGCGCTGATGCTCTCGCTGAGCTTCGGCGCCGTCCTCACGTTCTCCGACGCCGAACTGCCCAGCCGCGCGCAGGAGGCGTTCGGGGGTGTACTCAGCGTAGTCGCCGTGGTGCTGGTCACCGCGATGATCTTCTGGCTGCGCCGCACCGCGGGCACCCTCTCCGGTGAGCTGAGCAACCGCGTCGACGTCGCGCGGCAGGTGGGTGTGGGCGCGCTGGCCGCGACCGCGTTCCTCGCCGTCGGCCGGGAGGGCCTGGAGACGGCGCTGTTCCTGTGGACGGCCGTGCACGCGTCCGGGTCGACCGTGGCACCGCTGATCGGTGCGGCCGTCGGTATCGCGATCGCCGTCGCGGTGTGCTGGCTGCTGTACCGCAGGGCCATCACGCTCAACCTCGGCGTGTTCTTCCGGCGCACCGCGATCGTCCTGATCGTCATCGCGGGCGGCGTCCTGGCCTACGGCATCGGCGATCTCCAGGAAGCGATGCTGGTGCCCGGCCACGCCTGGGTCGCCTTCGACATCACCGGCAGCGTGGGCGCCGACTCGTGGTGGGTCAGCATCATCCGCGGTGTCACCAACCTGACGCCGTCGATGACCTGGCTCCAGGTGATCGCCTACGTCCTCTACATCGGCATCGTGCTGGCCGCCTTCCTGCTCACCAGGCCAGCACCGGTACGGCACTCCGAAGAGACGGCCCGGCGGCGGGTGCCGGTGTGGCTGGCCAACGAGTGGACCCCGGTAGGCGCCGCCGTGCTGGTGCCGGTCGTGGCGGCGGGCGCGTTCGCGTTGTTCGCCCGCGGCACCGTCACTACCTACACCAGCCAGCAGGTCACCATCACCCCGCAGGCGTGCGGTGCCGACTTCACCTCGCTGCAAGCGGGCAACCGGACCTTCACGGTGGTCAACAAGTCCGGCCACGCGGGCGAGGTCTACTTCGTGCGGTCGTCGGACGGCGGTGTGCTCGGCGAGGCCGAGGGCATGGGCCCGGGCACGCAGCAGGTCGTGTCGGTCGCCGTGTCCACCGGCAGCTACACGTGGAAGTGCCAGATGTCCGGCCTGCCGGCGATGGCGTCGTCCGCGGTGCGCACCATCGGCGGTGCCAACGTGCGGTTCCCGCGCAACTTCGCCGTGCCGCCGTTGGACCCGATCGAGTTGGGCACCGCGATCAAGCAGTACCAGACCTACGTCGAAGGCCAACTGAACACGCTGTCCGGTCAGGTCGGCACGCTGCGGCAGGCCATCGACTCGGGCGATGTGGCCGCCGCCAAGGCCGCCTGGCTGCCGGCGCAGCTGACCTGGGAGCGCGTCGGCGCGGCCTACGACAGCTTCGGCGACATCGCCGCCGCCATCGACGCCGGCCCGGACGGACTGCCCGACGGGGTGACCGATCCGGCGTTCACCGGCCTGCGCCGCATCGAGTACGGCCTGTGGCACGGCCGGCCGACCACGACCCTCACGCCCTACGGCACCAAGCTCACCGCCGACGTCGCCGAACTGCGCGGCAAGATCGCCACCATCACGGCGGCACCGGCCGACATGACGATCCGCGCGCACGAGATCCTCGAGGACGCGCAGCGCGACCACCTGTCCGGCAACAGCGACCTGGGCGCCGGCTCCGGCTTCGCCGAGACCATGGCCGACGTCGACGGCACCCGCGTCGTGCTCACCGAACTGGCTCCGCTGATCGAACAGCGCAGGCCCGACCTGGTGTCGCGGGTGCGGTCCGATCTGGACGTGCTGGCGCAGGCGCTGGCCGCGACCCGCCACCACGGCGTATGGGACAACGAGAGGACCGCGCCGATCGCCGAACGGCAACGGGTGAACGCGGCGATCGGCCAGGAACTGGAGGACATCTCACCGGTGCCCGACCTGCTCGAGATCGGCCAGAGCTGAAGGGCTGGGGACCATGGATCTGAGCCGACGACGGTTCTTGCAGGGCACGACGGCCGGCGTAGCGGGCACCGCGCTGGCCGGTGGCCTGATCGCGGCAGGCGCGCACGCCGACGCCGCCGCGGCCACGACTCCGGGGGTGGCGGCCGTCCCGGAGTCGTGGCCATTTCACGGTGAGCACCAGCAGGGCGTGTTCACCACGCAGCAGGATGCGGCCGTGTTCGCCGCGTTCGACGTGACCGCGGCCGGCCGGTCCGGGTTGGCGTCGCTGCTCAAGACGCTGACCGACCGGGTCCGGTTCCTGACCGTCGGCGGCACCCCGGTCGATCTGGGAGCAGCGGCGCCACCCGCGGACAGCGAGATCCTCGGACCGGTGGTGCCGGCCGACGGGCTGACCGTCACGGTGGGCTTCGGCTCGTCGCTGTTCGACGACCGGTTCGGCCTGGCCGACCGGAAACCGGTGAAGCTCAAGGAGATGACCAGCTTCCCCAACGACTCGCTCGATCCGAAGTGGTGCCACGGCGACCTGATGCTGCAGATCTGCGCCAACCACCAGGACACCGTGCAGCACGCCCTGCGGGACATCGCCAAGCACACCCGGGGCGGCATGCAGCCGCGGTACCGGATGAACGGCTTCAAGTCCCAGCCGCGTCCGACCGGCGTACCGCGCAACCTCCTGGGCTTCAAGGACGGCATCGCCAACCCGAAGCCGTTCGAGGCGGACAAGCTGGTCTGGGTGAAGCCGAACGCCGGGGAGCCCGCCTGGGCGACCGGCGGCTCCTACCAGGTGGTGCGGATCATCCGGATGCTGGTCGAGTTCTGGGACCGGGTGTCGCTGAAGGAACAGGAACTGATGTTCGGCCGCAAGCGGGACTCGGGCGCGCCACTGGACGGTGCCACGGAGACCGACATCCCGCGCTACGCCGACGACCCCAACGGCGTCACCGTCCCGCTCACCGCGCACATCAGGGTGGCCAACCCGAGGACGCGCAAGACCGACTCCAGCCGGCTGCTGCGCCGCGGCTACAACTACGACGCCGGCCTGGATCTCAACGGCAACATCGACGTGGGCCTGGTGTTCTGCGCGTACCAGCAGGACCTGGCGCGGCAGTTCGAGACGGTCCAGACGAGGCTGATCGACGAGCCGCTGGTCGACTACATCCAGCCCTACGGCGGCGGCTACTTCTTCGCGGTGCCGGGTGTCCGGGACGGCGGCGACTGGCTGGGCCGGGGTCTGCTCACGTAGGCGGAGATCCATGGGGCCGTCAGGAGTCCGTCAAGGCCGTCGGCGAGCACCCGGGTCGCGGGTAGGTTCGCGGAGGCGGTCTCGCTGCGGCGGTGGGAGAATACGGTGGTGGGCGTTCGGCGCATCTTTGTCGGCGTGCACGGTTCGGTGGACAGCCTGCACGCGCTGCGCCGGGCCGTGGACGAGGCCCGGCTGCGCGACGCGGTCCTCTACTCGGTGATCGCCTGGACACCGCCCGGCGGCGACACGCTCGACCGCCACGCACCCGAACCCCACCTGCGCCGGATCTGGGTGGCCGCCGCCATCCGCACCCTGCGGGCCGCGTGGGAGGACGCGATGGGTGGGGTGCCCTCGGACGTGCACGTGTTCCTGCGGGCCGAGCAGGGCCGGCCGGGCTGGGTGTTGACCGGCCTGGCCGATCTGGAGACCGACCTGATCGTGGTGGGTGCCGGGCGCGGCGGCCGGTTGCGCCGATGGGCCCATCACTCGGCGCCCCGGTACTGCGCGGCTCGTGCCGAGTGCGGCGTGCTGGTGGTGCCGGCGCCGCCGTTGGCCCGCCAGCTCAACCACGGCGTGCTGCCCGCGTTGCGCCATCGCCGGGCCGTGCACGACATCCTCGACAACGGCCATTCGGCCTAGCCGCACCAAACCGCGTGACCATGCTCGGGCGGCCGGGTTGGGTTGGGCCGCCAGTTGAACCACGACGCGGCGCGTCGGCGCACGGCCGGTCGGCAACGGCTATTTCGGCTAACGGTACCGGAATCGGGCGGTCGGACGATCGATCGTCGATCGTTGGTCGCGCTGCGTCGCCATAGATCACGCACCCATATGACAATCGTCATGTCTTCTGGTGCCCGCACGCACTGTTTCCAACACTGGGTGTGGCCGCACACTCACACTGGATCGTCCTGATCCGCGGTGTCGCTGATTCCGGTGGCACCGCAGTCATCGGCTCCGCCTTGCACGAACCCGGGAGTTCTCATGCACGGTCTGTCCACCCCCGACGCCTCGGGGCTCGATATCACGATGTTGGACGGTGACCTCGCCGCGGTCGTCGACCCGACCCGTTCCGCGGTGCTCACCGCCTGCCCGCCATGCTGGCCGGGCTGCCTGGTGTGCTGCGCCGACCTGCCTGCCGACGAGTAGCCCGACAGGGTCCGGGCCGGGCGGGCGATGACGGGGGTCGCCCACCCGGCCCGGGCCGGCACCGCGAACTGACAGGAGGTGGCCATGACCGACGGGCACGACGTGCCGGTCCTGCGCCGGCATCTGGGTGTCTCCGTCGTCCGCGGTGAGGGGGTCTACCTCCTGTGTGAACACGGCAGCGCGGTCATCACCGACCCGCTCGCCGAACGGCTGTTCCCGTTGCTGGACGGCAAACACGACGTCGCCGCGATCACCGAGGCGCTCGCCCCGGACGTGCCGGCCGACCGGGTGCTGGCCGCCGTCACCGGCCTGCTGCGGGCCGGGCAGGTGGTGCGGACCGATCCGGCCGCCGCGACCGACGACCGCGCGGCGGGGTACTGGGAGTCGCTCAACCTGTCCGGCGACACCGCGATCACCGCCGCACAGGGCGGTGTCCGGCTGACCACCATGGGCGAACTGTCGCCGGACGAGTTCGCCGCCGCGCTCGCCGCCGCCGGACTGTACCGGTCCGACGATGTCGACGCCCTGCACATCGTGCTCACCGACGACTACCTCCGCCCGGATCTGGCCCCGCTCGCCCGGGATCTGCGAGCCGAGGGCCGACCGTGGCTGCTGGCCAAACCGGTCGGCGTCATTCCATACGTGGGGCCGGTATTCGTGCCCGACGGTGCCTGCTACCAGTGCCTCGCGGTCCGGTTGCGCGGCCACCGCAGGGCGGAGGACTACCTGGAGACCCGGCTGCCCGGCACCCGCGTCGCGCCGCCACCGGTGGACATCCCGGCCACCCGGCTGCTGGCCGCCGCGACACTGGCCACCGTCGCCGCCCAGTGGCTGGCCGGCCACCGCCCGCCCGCCGCCGTGCTCACCGTGGACACCGCCACCCTGCGCACCGAGGCGCACCCGGTGAGCCGCAGGCCGCAGTGCGCCGAATGCGGCGACGAGGGACTGGTCGCCGCGACGATGAGCCGGCCGTTCCCGGTGACCTCCCGCCGCAAGGCGTTCACCCGCGACGGCGGCCACCGCGCCCGCACCCCGGAGGACATGGTGGCCACCTGGGGTGGCCTGGTCGACCCGATCACCGGTGCCGTCCCGGAACTGAAACGGGTCGCCACCGGCCTGCCGTCCGTCCACGGCTACTCGTCCGGCCACAACCGCGCGTTCCGGGTGAACTCGTTGCGGTCACTGCGGATGGGCCTGCGCACCCACAGCTACGGCAAGGGCGTCACCGACATCCAGGCCCGGGCCAGCGCGCTGGGCGAGGCGCTGGAACGCTACAGCGCCGCCTACGCCGGTGACGAGCCGGCGATCACCGCCTGCTACGCCGAACTCGGTGCGGACGCCGTGCACCCCAACGCGTCCATGTTGTTCAGCGACCGCCAGTTCGCCGACCGCGCCGCATGGAACGCCAGGGACAACCCCTTTCAGGCGGTGCCGGTCCGGCTGGACGAGCACGCTCAGGTGGAGTGGACGTCGATGTGGTCGCTCACCGAGCGGTGTGTCCGCCACGTCCCGACGGGACTGCTGTTCTTCGGCCACGCGGGCCGCTACGCGATGGCCGACTCCAACGGCTGCGCCGCCGGCACCAGCCTGGAAGACGCTGCGCTGCAAGGGTTCTACGAACTCGTCGAGCGCGACGCGGTGGCCATCTGGTGGTACAACCGGCTGCGCCGGGGCGCGGTCGACCTCGACTCGCTGGACGACCCGTGGATGGCCACCGTGCGCGCCGAGCACGCGGCGCTGCACCGCGAGGTGTGGGCGCTGGACATCACGTCCGATCTCGGCGTGCCGGTCGTGGTCGCGTTCAGCAGGCGGCTGGACAAGCCGGCCGAGGACGTGATCTTCGGCTTCGGCGCGCACCACGACGCGCGGATCGCCTGCCTGCGGGCCGTCGGCGAGCTCAACCAGTTCCTGCCGTTCGTCGCGAAGGCCACAGAGCACGGCGGCTACACCGCCACCGATCCCTACCAGCTCGACTGGTGGCAGCACGCTCACGTGGCCGACCACCCCTA
This sequence comes from Pseudonocardiaceae bacterium, assembly GCA_036491115.1. Taxonomy (GTDB): domain Bacteria; phylum Actinomycetota; class Actinomycetes; order Mycobacteriales; family Pseudonocardiaceae; genus DATEPR01. The sequence continues at coordinate 43,926 of DASXCQ010000060.1, read as the reverse complement.
CCTGTTGCCCGATCCGGACCAGCCGGCCGCCACGGTGGCCGGGCTGACCGTGCCGACCGGCGACGACCTCGCCGAGGACCTGGCGACCTGTCAGGAACTCGTGCGGGCCAAGGGAATGGAGCTGTTGGCGATCGACATGACCAGACCTGACATCGGCCTGCCCGTGGTGAAGGTGATGGTGCCCGGCATGCGACACTTCTGGACCCGCTTCGCGCCCGGCCGGCTCTACGACGTCCCGGTCGAGCAGGGTTGGCTGGCCACCGCCCGCACCGAGGACCAGCTCAATCCGACAGCGATGTTCGTCTGAGGGCAGCGCGGTGGACTCCCTGGCGACAGCAGACACCAGCGCGCCCGTGTGGGCGGGCACCCGGCGGCTCGTGTCGTTCCGCGACGACGTGGCCGTCGAGCGGCAGGCCGGCGCGGTGGCCATCGCGCACCGATGGGGCACCGTGGTGGTCCGCGACCCGTCCAGGGGACTGGCCGCCGCACTGCACCGCCTCACGTTCGGCCCGACCAGGGCGGCCAACGTCGTCGACCTGGTGGCCACCGGCTCAGTCGAACCGGCCGCCGAGGTCATCCGCCTGCACAGCCTGCTCAACGACCTGCGCTTCCTGCTGGTGCACACCGTCGAGGTGAACTCGGCGACGGTGGCCGAGATCGTGCCGATGGCCATGGGCGCCCGGCTCGGCGGGCTGCTCGGCGCGACCACGGTCCCGACCGGCGTGCGGGTGCGGCTGTCCCGGTTCGCCTACCTGCGCGAACTGGACGGCGCGATGTCACTGGAGAACCCGCTGTCGCTGTATCGGGCCCGGCTGGCCGACCCCCGGCTGGTCGCGCTGGTCGCCGCGGCCGCATCCCCGGCGACCGTGCGGGAACTGGTCGACCTGGCCTGTCCCGGTGCCGTGCCGGCCGGCCGTGCGGTGCTGGACCTGCTGGTCGGCGCCGGCCTGCTGGACGTGGTCGAACCCGAGTCGAGCGGGCCGGACGAGGCCCGGCGGACCCGGCTGCGCCAGTGGGGGTTCCACGACCTGCTGTTCCACACCCGCAGCCGCTCCGGCCGGCACGACGACGACTTCGGCGCCACGTTCCGGTTCATCCAGGACATCGAACACGAGCGGCCGGTCCGCGAACTGCCCGACGGCCCCCGCGTCCCGCTGCCGGTGCCCGACCTGGACGACGTGCTGGCCACCGACCCCCGGCTCACCGTCGCCCTGGAGACCAGGAAGTCGATCCGCAGGCCCGGTGAGCGACCGATCGACGCCGACCAGCTCGGCGAGGTGCTCTACCGGACCGCCAGGGTCCGGGCCGTCTACGGTCCCGACCAGGCCCGCCAGCTGCCCTACCAGGGCGTGGACCGACCCTACCCGGCGTGCGGGGGTGCCGGCGAGCTCGATCTGTGGCTCACCGTGTCCCGCTGCGCGGGACTGGACGCCGGCATCTACTACTACGACCCGGCCGGTCACCAACTGGTACGGATCAACACGAACCGGTCCGATGTGGACGCCATGCTGGCCGTCGCGTCCATCTCGGCCGGCAACGTGGCACCGCCGGACGTGCTGGTCACCATCACCTCGCGGTTCCAGCGACTGGGCTGGCAGTACAGCGGCATGTCCTACGCGACCACACTCAAGCACGTCGGCGTGCTCTACCAGACGTTCTACCTGGTGTGCACCGCGATGGGCCTGGCGCCGTGCGGGCTGGGCGTCGGCGACATCGAGCTGTCCGCACGGTGCCTGGGCCTGGACTGGGAGCGGGAGGGCAGCGTCGGCGAGTTCATGATCAGCGGCAGTCCGGCCGACGAGGACCGGTCGCGGCACGCCGCCCAGGGCATGTCCGGCTGGCGGGAGTACAACGGCGGCGGCTGGCGTAGGGTCGCCGGGCGTCCCGAGGAAAACCCGGCGTGACAGAACAATCGTTCTCGACCCGGTTTCGGCTGATTTGACCGAACGTCTGCGCGTTCCGTATGCGACTGTGTACGCACCGTCGAAATGCGCCCGGCCAGTGTGGACTGGCAACCGCATTTGCGCACGGAATCGTTCTCACCCGGCTATTTGACGACTAGAACGGAGCAATCCCTTACCGGTTCGACGGTGCTAACTTCTACACGTTTGGCGCCACATGCCGGACAACTCCGGGACAGGGCCAGACAGCGGCAACCCGCGCCCGGGTCGGGACGTGGCGGGGGAAGTGAGGGTTGATGAGCGCCGTCAGTGCGTCCGGGCATGCTCAGCTCGGTACGGTCCGCCGTCGGATCCCCGCCTGGATCAGACTGGGCGTGGACGGGACCGGTCACGTCGTCGGCACACTGGCGCTGATCGGCCTCGCCGTGTACTTCCTGTCGGTGGCCAGCGTGCCGGTGCGTTCCATCCCGACGTACCCGCACCTGTGGCTGGAGGTGCTCGCCGCCGTCGGCTGGGCCCTGTGGTTCGGCTGCTATGTGTGGTCGGTGGTGCGGGTGCTGCGCGGCAGACGCCGGCAGCGGACCACACAGGCGGTCGCCATCGGCGGCGTCGCCTGGTCGGTCGTGTTGTTCGCGGTGCTCGGCCAGACCTTCGCCGCGCCGCCCGCGCTGAGCTTCTCGGTCATGCTGCTGTGCCTGGCCGGCCGGGCCAGGGGAGCGCTGACCGTGGCGCTGCTGGCCACCTACGTCGGACTGACCACGCAGGAGTTCACCTCCGGCGAGATCGGCCTCGGCCTGGAGGAGTTCGCGCTCACCGCGCTCATCTTCTACGCCATCCCGCGGCTGGTGATCTTCGCGGGCGAACTGGAGCAGACCCGCTCCGAGATGGCCCAGCTCGCGGTCAGCGAGCAGCGACTGCGCTGGGCCAGGGACCTGCACGACACCCTGGGCCACGGCCTGTCCGTGGTGCTGCTGAAGCTGGAACTGGTCGAGCGACTGAGCCAGCGTGACCCCACCCGCGCCTACGCCGAGCTGAGCGACGCCCGCAGCCTGCTCCGGGAGTCGATCGTGGAGATGCAGACGGTGGTCGCCGGCATGCGCGATCTCTCGCTGGAGGGCGAGATCGCCAACGCGCGAGCCATCCTCAATTCGGCAGGAGTCCTCACGAGCGTGGACATCGCACCCGTGGTGCTGGATGAGCAGGTGTCCCAGACACTGGCCTGGATCGTTCGGGAAGGCGCGACGAACGTGTTGCGGCACAGCGACTCCAGCCGGTGCCAGATCATCCTGCGGGTGGAACGCGGTCGTGCTGTGCTGACAGTGGCCAACGACGGCCCGGCCATCAAGGTCACCCGCTCGCCCTCCGGCGGGAACGGCATCCGTGGCATGCGGGAACGATTGCACGTGTTGGGCGGCAGACTCACCGCGAAGTCCAAGAAAGACGGCGGGTTCGTGCTGGAGGCCAGCGTGCCGCTGCCCGCCGCGCCGGTCGTGGCGGCGCCGGGTGACCGGGCCGCGCTCGACGTCCCGGTGGAGGTGGAACCGTGATCCGCGTGTTCCTGGCCGAGGACCAGGTGATGATCCGGTCGGCGTTGGTGTCGCTGATCGAGCTGGAGAGCGATCTGGAGGTTGTCGGGGTCGCGGGTCGGGGGGACCAGGCGGTGGAGCGGATCGTCGAACTGCGGCCCGATGTCGCCGTGCTGGACATCGACATCCCGGGTATCGACGGTCTGGAGGCCGCTGCTGAGCTCGCTGAGCGGACCCCGCAGTGTGCTTCGCTGATCCTCACGGCGCTGAACAAGCCTGGGATGCTGCAGCGGGCTCTGCAGGCCAATGCTCGGGGGTTCGTGGTCAAACATGCGCCTGCTGAGCAGCTTCTCGCCGCGATTCGGGGTGTCGCGGCCGGGCAGCGGGTGTTCGACCCGACGCTCGCCGTGGCTGCTCTGGAGGCCGATATTCCTGTCACGCCTAGGGAACTGGACGTGGTGCGACTGGTTGCCGAGGGGGCTTCGGCCCGGGAGATCGCCGGGCGTCTCTTCCTGTCCGAGGGGACCGTGCGCAACTACACGTCCAGCTTGATCAACAAGTGTGGGGCCCGGAATCGGGTGGACCTGGTGCGGATCGCGTTCGACCGGGGTTGGCTGTAGCCGGTTGACTCTCGGGTTACCCGCGACGGCACAGTGGTCTCGTGCCAGATGACACGTTGCTGACGATCGGTTGGTTCGCTCGGCGGAGACCGGATATCGCCGGTACCGCCTCGATCAGTTGCGGGTGGCCCGGTTGATCGTGGCCCTGCGGTGGATCGATCTGCCGATCGAGGCGATTCTCGACGTGTCCCACGCCTCGGCCGTTGCCGCTGGGACTACCGAGGTCGCACCCCCTCGGGATCTCGAGGGGATGCCCCGGTGTTCCGCGGTGAAGGATCCCAGTGGTAATTGGATCTGGTTGTACCAGGGCTGAGCCTCAGGGGCCGAGGTTTGCCCGGCCCCTATACCGCCACTGTGATGCCTCGGATCGCTTTCAGCTCTCCTAGTAGGGCTGAGGACACCGCTACTGGGTAGGCGTCCACCGCCAGCGGGGTTTCCTTGCCGTCGTGGCAGACCACGATTCTTACCGGCACGTCGCCCTTGTGTGCGGTGAGTGCTGAGCGCAGTTCGTTGATGCAGTCCGCGTCCAGTTTGGCCGCTTCTGCCCTGAGCACGAACGCTGGTGCTACGCCCGGGTTGCGTTCTGCTTCGCTGATGTCCAGGGGTACCACGCCGGAGCCGAATACCGACATCTGGTCGTCCCGCCAGTTGACCCTGCCCTTGATGGCCACCGCCGAGTCGGCCACCAGGTCCTCGTGCATGACCGAGTAGGACTTGGCGAAGAACAGCACATCTACCGAGGCGTCCAGGTCTTCCAGTTTGACGATCGCCCAGGGTTCGCCGTTCTTGTTCACCCGGCGCTCCACCGAGGCGATCATGCCGGAGACGACCACCTCGCCCTCTTTCGGCGCGTCGTCGATCACCACCGCGATGGGCCTGGGGGCGTGCTTGCGCAGGATGGGCTCGGCGCCGTCCAGTGGGTGGGCGGAGACGTACAGGCCCAGCATTTCCCGTTCGTAGGCCAGCAGCTGCTTGCGTGGCCATTCGTCGTCGGACAGCGAAAGGTGCGCCAGTGGCGAGGAACTGACGTCCGGTTCCACGGTGTCGTCGCCGCCGCCGAACAGATCGAACTGGCCCATTGCTTCCTGGCGCTTCAGGCCGGTGACCGCGTCCACCGCTTCCTCGTGCACCGCCAGCAGGGACAGCCTGGTGTGGCCGAAGGAGTCGAACGCGCCTGCCTTGATCAGCGACTCGATGACCCTCTTGTTGCAGCAGACCAGTTCCGCCTTTTCCAGGAAGTCCTGGAACGAGGTGTACTTACCCTTCTTGTCCCTGGTCTCGATGATCGACGCCACCACGTTCGCGCCGACATTGCGGACCGCGCCCAGACCGAACCTGATGTTCGCGCCGACCGCCGCGAACGCGTGCACCGACTCGTTCACGTCCGGCGGCAGCACCTTGATGCCCATCCGGCGGCACTCGGACAGGTAGATCGCGGACTTGTCCTTGTTGTCCGCGTTGGAGGTGAGCTGCGCGGCCATGAACTCGCCCGGATAGTTGGCCTTGAGATACGCCGTCCAGTAGGAGACCAGGCCATAACCCGCCGTGTGGGACTTGTTGAAGGCGTACCCGGCGAACGGCAGCATCACGTCCCACAGCGTCTGCGTCGCCTCCGGCGAGAAACCCTTGGCCAGCATACCCGCCCTGAAGTTCTCGTACTCCTTCTCGATGATCTCCTTCTTCTTCTTGCCCATCGAGCGGCGCAGCAGGTCGGCGCCGCCGAGGGTGTAGCCGGCCAGCTGCTGGGCGATCGCCATGACCTGCTCCTGGTACACGAGCAGGTGGTAGGTCTCACCGAGGATCGGCTCCAGCGCTTCCTTCAGATCCGGGTGGATCGGCGTCAGCTGCTGCCGGCCGTTGGCGCGTTCCGCGTAGTTGATGTGCGCGTTCGCCGCCATCGGGCCAGGCCGGTACAGGGCCAGCACGGCGGCGATGTCGCCGAACTTGGTGGGCTGCATGCGGCGCAGCAGGTCCCGCATGGCGGCACCATCGACCTGGAACACGCCCAGGGTGTCGCCCCGGCCGTACAGCTCGTAGGTCCTGGCGTCCTCCAGCGACAGCGTGGCCAGGTCGATGTCGACCCTGTGGTTGGCCTTCACCGACTTGATCGCGTCGTCGATGATCGTCAGCGTGGACAGCCCCAGGAAGTCCATCTTCAGCAGGCCGATGTCCTCGCACGACGGGTAGTCCCAGCCGGTGATGATCGCGCCGTCGTCGCGCTGCCACAGCGGGATCACGTCCATCAGCGGCTGCGACGAGAGGATCACCGCGCACGCGTGCACGCCGGCGTTGCGGACCAGTCCCTCCAGTCCGCGCGCGGTCTCCATGATCTTGCCGACCTGCGGGTCGGACTCAGTCAGCGCCCTGACCTCGGCCGCCTCCTGGTAGCGCTCGTGCTGCGGGTCGAAAATGCCCGAGATGGGGATGTCCTTGGCCATCACCGGGGGCGGCAGCGCCTTGGAGATCCTGTCGGCGATGGAGAAGCCGGGCTGGCCGTGCAGCACGCGGGAGGCGTCCTTGATCGCGGCCTTCGTCTTGATCGTGCCGAACGTGATCACCTGGGCCACGTTCTCCGCGCCCCACTTGTCGATCGTGTAGCGCATCACGTCGCCGCGCCGCCGGTCGTCGAAGTCGAGGTCGATGTCCGGCGGGGAGACCCGTTCCGGGTTCAGGAACCGCTCGAAGATCAGCGAGTGCTCGATCGGGTCCAGGTCGGTGATGTGCAGGATGTACGCCACGATCGCACCGGTGGCCGAGCCACGGCCGGGGCCGACCCGGATCTGCTGCCGCTTCGCCCACCGCACCAGGTCGCCGACGACGAGGAAGTACGCGCTGAAACCCATCTTCGCGATGACCGACAGCTCGTAGTCGATCCGGTCCCGGATCTCCTGTGTCACCCCGTTCGGGAACCGGTCCGGGATGAACTGCTCGACCTCCTCGCGCAGCAGGTCGTCCTCGGTCCTGCCCTCCGGCACCGGGAAGCGGGGCATGCGGTCCACGAAGTCGTAGATCTCGCCGTAGGACTCGACCCGCTCGGCGATCAACAGCGTGTTGTCGGCCGCGCCGGGCACCTCGGCGTCCCAGTACTGGCGCATCTGGGCAGCCGACTTGAGGTAGTAGCCGTCGCCGTCGAACTTGAACCGGTTCGGGTCGTCCAGCGTCTTGCCCGCCTGCACGCACAGCAGCGCCGAGTGGGTGTCCGCCTGGTCCTGGGTGACGTAGTGGCTGTCGTTGGTGGCCAGCGGCCGCAGGTCCAGCTTGCGGGAGATGTCCAGCAGACCCTCGCGCACGGTCCGCTCGATCGGCAGGCCGTGGTCCATCAACTCCAGGAAGAAGTTGTCCGGGCCGAAGATGTCCCGGTAGTCACTGGCGGCCTGCAGCGCCTCCGCCGGCTGGCCCAGCCGCAGCCGGGTCTGCACCTCGCCGGACGGGCACCCGGTGGTCGCGATGATCCCTTCGGCGTATTCGGCGATGAGGTCCCGGTCACAGTTGTGTACCGCGAAATCGGTGACATACGAGTGGTCTTCGGCGACCTCGATGTTGTAGACCGGCCCGGTGTAGGACTTACGATTTACCTGCCGGACAGGCTTGTAGACATAAGCCTCGTCGGACAGTGTCAGGCGATGAGAAAGCTCCGGGTGGGGCGAGAAGTCTGCCCGGTAGGACTGCGCATGGTCGTCGCTCGCGACCGGCTGGCAGTGGGTGCTGGCAAAATCGGCGTTCAGTCGCGCCGCGATCGTCCGCATCTGCCAATGCAACTGCTCGGACGTCTGCTGGACACTGATGACCCCGGGGCGGGTCTGCGAGCCGTCACCGTCCAGCACGCCGATGAACGCACTCAGCATGAATTCTTCTGGCGCGTCGAAAATCAACTCCGGGAAGTGCTTGTTCCGAGCCCCGCTGCCGCACAGCCGGGTCAGGAGATGGGCAAACACCGAAGATGACACCGAGACGGTGACACCCCGACAACCTTCGCGGTCCGGTCGGCCACGGACGGCCGCCTCCTTGCCCGTGTACTTCTCGATGAGCTTGCAGCAGGCGCTGACGAGATCTCGTTCGTCCTCATGGAAGGACCAGGACACGGTGTGACCGCGATCGACCCAACCTTCCGCGACATAGAGTCCGAGCAGATAGCCGAAATCGGCATCGAGTTCAATGGTGCTCGACAGATCCGTGTAGTGCCTGATCGAGCTCCTGCCATGGTGAGTCGACACCCGGCAGGAACGATCGGACTCGCCCGCCACCGGTGTCCGGTCGACGTAGTCGGCCGTATCGATCGTGAACACGGTTGGGCTGTCGGATCGGACGCGAGGCAGACACACCCAACTCTGCCGACAATCGACCATCTCACGTGTGCCGGTGCCTGGCCGGCCGCCGACGATGTCGCGAGCCTCCACCCAGGAGCGGCTGCCGTCACGGTGCCGGATCAGCACCGGGTGCTCGCCGGTCATCCAGGTGACGCGGTTGTACCCGTTGTTCAGTTCGATGCCGTAGATGTCGCCGTCGTGATCGTTGCGCATCACCTCGACGACACGGCGGAACCGCCCACGATGCGTCAGCACCTCGTCACCGACGCGAACGTCCTCGATCCGCTTCATGCCGCCGCGCGTCATGATTTCCTGACCAGGCAGGAGGCACCTGGGCTTGCGGTACACACCTTCGAACGACGCCCGGCTGGACAACCTGAACAAGTTGCGCAAGCCGGTCGCGTTCGCCGCCAGCATCGTCATGTGGGTGTACGCACCCGCGCCGGAGACGTCGCCGCCCTCGCCCAGCTCGTCGGCGCCGCGCTGCCCGGTCTGCCCCCAGAACACCGGCTTCTTGTGGAATCGGCTGGCTGGCGCGATGTACGCCTCGATGCCGATGATCGGCTTGACACCCGACTTCTTGGCCGTCCGGTAGAACTCGGCCGACCCGTACATGTTCCCGTGGTCGGTCATCGCCACCGCCGGCATGCCCAACCGCTCGGCCTCGGCGAACAGCGGAGCGACCTTCGCCGCACCGTCGAGCATCGAGTACTCGGTGTGAACATGCAGGTGAACGAACGAGTCCGGCACGGGCACGTCTCCTGAAGGCGTCGTTGTGGTACCCGGCAGGTTAGTCCCGAGCTCCGACAGATCGCGGTAGGGCACGCGACCCGCCGCATGATCGACAGCGCCCGAGACGGGCAAGATCGGGCGGCCCACCGGGTGGCCACGCCGGACACGGCAGAATCGGCCCTGTGACGACACCCCCCGCGACCGGTGCCTGGCACGACGGTGACCCCGCCGGCCGGCGGCACTGGTTCCACGCCGGCCGCCCGCTGACCCTGGAGTCCGGCCAGACCCTGCCCGACTTCCAACTGGCCTACGAGACGTGGGGCACGCTGGCCCCCGACCGGTCGAACGCCGTACTGGTGCTGCACGCGCTCACCGGCGACAGCCACGTGGCCGGGCCGATCGAGACCGGCCACCCGACGCCGGGCTGGTGGGACGGACTGATCGGCCAGGATCGGGTGCTCGACCCCGACCGGTACTTCGTGATCGCCCCCAACGTGCTGGGCGGCTGCCAGGGCAGCACCGGACCGGCGTCACCGGCGCCGGACGGCAGGCCGTGGGGGAGCCGGTTCCCCGATATCACCGTCCGCGACCAGGTCGCCGTCGAGGCCGTGCTGGCCGACGCGCTGGGCATCGACCGGTGGGCCGCGGTGCTCGGCGGGTCGATGGGCGGCATGCGGTCGCTGGAGTGGGCCGTCACCTGGCCGGACCGGGTCGCCGGGGTGCTGGTGCTGGCCGCGCCCGCGCGGTCGTCTGCCGAGCAGATCGCGTGGAGCCGGCCGCAACTGGTGGCCATCGAGAGCGACCCCGGCTGGCACGGCGGCGACTACCACGACCAGCCGCCCGGCGCCGGCCCGCACGCCGGCCTGGGCGTCGCCCGGCGGATCGCGCACATCACCTACCGCAGCGAGGCCGAACTGCGGATGCGCTTCGGCCGCGAACTCCAGCCGGACGACCAGGCGGGCCGGTTCGCCGTGGAGTCCTATTTGGACCATCACGCGGCCAAGCTGCTCGGCCGGTTCGACGCCGGCAGCTACGTCACGCTGGTCCGCGCCATGAACAGTCACGACGTCGGCCGGGACCGGGGCGGGGTGGCCGCCGCCCTGCGCCGGATCACCGCACGGGCCGTCGTGGCCGGAGTGGACAGTGACCGGCTCTACCCGATCCACCAGCAGGTGGAGATCGCCGCCGGCATCCCGGGGGCCGAACCGCTGCGGGTGATCTCGTCACCGCACGGCCACGACGCGTTCCTGATCGAGGTGGAGCAGATCGCCAAGCTGCTGGGTGAACTGCTGTACTGACTACAGCCAGCCCCGGCGGCGGAAGATGATGTACAGCCCGACCGACAGCACCACGATCAGCGCCGACGACACGATGAACCCGTGGAACTCGGCGAACCCGGGATACGGCACGTTCTGCCCGTAGAACCCGGTGATCGCGGTCGGCACCGCGATGATCGCCGCCCAACTGGTGACCTGCTTGCTGATCACGTTGAGGCGGTTGCCCTGGATGGTCAGGTTCGTCTCCAGGATCGTGGTCACCAGGTCGCGCAGGGACTCGGTCCACTCGGTGGCGCGCAGCACGTGGTCATAGACGTCCTGGAAGTACGGGATCATCTCGTGCGCCACCGCCGGCATGTCCCGGCGCATCAGCGTGTTCACCACCTCGCGCATCGGCAGTACCACCTTGCGCATCCGCACCAGGCTCTTGCGCAGCTCGAAGCTGCGCCGCTGCACGTCGGTGTCCCGCGACCGTTCGGCGAACAGCAGGTCCTCCAGCGCCTCGATCTCCTCGTCCAGGTCCTGCACGGCCTGGAAGTGGCCGTCCACCACGAAGTCGATCAGGCCGTAGAGCAGGAACCCGACCCGGTGCCGGGCCAGGTCGGTGGCCGCGTCCCACCGGTCGACCACCTTCTGCACGTCGAACCGCTCGTCCTTGCGCACCGTGATCAGCGCCGTCGGCAGCAGGAACGCGGCCAGCTCGCTGGTCTCCAGTTGGCCGGAGTCCCGGTCCAGCCAGACGGCGTACATGCTCAGGAAGTCGTGGGTGCGGTAGTGGTCCAGCTTCGGCCGCTGGCTGCGCTCCACCGCGTCCTCGACGGCCAGCTCGTGCAGGCCCAGTTCCTCGGCGACCACCTTGAGATCGACCGTGTCCGGGGCGCACAGGTCGACCCAGACCACCGTGTCGTCCTGCCCGAGCCAGTCGGACACGTTGGCCACCGGGAAGTTCTCCTCGGCCAGTTCGCCACCGCGGTACGCCCTGGTCCGGGCGATCCGGTCGGTCGCCGATCCACTGTCGGTGTCCATGCGCCCGAGAGTAGAGGCCCGCCGGTGCGGCGGCGGTCACGGGTGAACTCGTGCCATGCTGGCGGACGGGATCTCACGGGAGGGGTGTGGCGATGGCCGGACAGGGCGGCAGATCCGCTGGTCGACGACTGGGACTTGCGGCCGGGCTGGCCGCGGCGGGAGCGACGGCCTGGACCGCGCGCGGCATCGCCGAGGCGGCAGGCGCCACGGCCACCGGCGCGCGGGCCGAGCGGATGCGCCGCTCGCCGCAGTACCGCGACGGCCAGTTCCACAACGCCAGGGTCACCACCACGATGCCCCCGCCCGGCACCATGCGGGACACACTCCGCGAGCTGGTCCTCGGCAAGCAGCCCCGCCACCCGGCCGGCCCGGTGCCGCTGGTCACGACGGTGCCGCCGCCGGTCAACGGGGGAGTGCACGTCACCTGGTACGGCCACTCGTCCGCGCTGGTGGAGCTCGACCGTGCCGCCGTCCTGTTCGACCCGGTGTGGGGCGAGCGGGTGTCGCCGTCCGCCCTGGCCGGCCCCAAGCGCCTGCACCCGGTCCCGATACCGCTGACCGACCTGCCCGTCCTCGACGCGATCGTCATCTCGCACGACCACTACGACCACCTCGACCTGCCCAGCGTCCGCACCCTGCTGCGCACCCAGCGCGCGCCCTTCGTGGTGCCGCTGGGCGTCGGCGCACACCTGGAGCGGTGGCACGTGCCGGCCGAGCGGATCATCGAGCTGGACTGGTCGGAGAGCGTGGTGGTGGCCGGGCTGCGGCTGGTGTCCACGCCCGCACAGCACTTCTCCGGCCGGCTGTTCCGCCGGGACGGCACGCTGTGGACGTCGTGGTCGGTCCTCGGCCCCACCAGCCGGGTGTTCTACAGCGGTGACTCCGGCTATTTCGACGGTTACGCCGCCATCGGTGCCGAGTACGGCCCGTTCGACGCCACGCTGATCCAGATCGGCGCCTACTCGCCCGCCTGGCCGGACATCCACATGACACCGGAGGAGGGCGTCGCCGCCCACGTCGACCTGCGCGGTGACCTCCTGGTGCCGGTGCACTGGGGCACGTTCAACCTGTCCACCCACGCCTGGACCGAGCCCGCCGACCGGCTGTGGCTGGAGGCGAAGGCCAGGGATGTTCACCTGGCCGTCCCCCGACCGGGGGAACGGGTGGACGTCGCCGACCCGCCGGCCGTGGACGGTTGGTGGCAGGCGTTGGGCTGAATCGTCGCCCGGCGGCTGATCAGGCCGTAACCTGGGACCGTGCTCACGGTGTTCCTCGTCGACGACCATGAGATCGTGCGGCGCGGAGTGGCCGACCTGCTGGACGAGGCGGACGACCTGACGGTCATCGGCCAGGCCGGCACGGCCGCTGAGGCGCTCACCCGGATACCCGCCGTACGGCCCGACGTCGCGGTGCTGGACGTGCGCCTGCCGGACGGCAACGGCGTGGAACTGTGCCGCGAGCTGCGGTCCGCGGTGCCGGAGCTCAACTGCCTGATCCTCACCTCCTACACGGACGAACAGGCCATGCTGGACGCCATCCTGGCCGGCGCGGGCGGGTACGTGATCAAGGACATCCGGGGAATGGAACTGGTGTCCGCCGTGCGTGAGGTCGGCGCCGGACGGTCCCTTCTGGACAGTAGGGCGGCCGCGGTTCTGATGGGTCGCCTGCGGGCCAGCCTGGACGGTCCCGGCCCGCTGGCCGACCTGACCGAACAGGAACGCGCCCTGCTCGGCCTGATCGGCGAGGGACTGACCAACCGGCAGATCGCCGAACGCATGTTCCTGGCCGAGAAGACGGTGAAGAACTACGTGTCCCGGTTGCTGGCCAAGCTGGGCATGGAACGCCGCACCCAGGCGGCCGTGTTGGTCACCCGCCTCCGGGTCGAGGGCAACCAGCCCTAGCTTCAGCCCACCGCCAGCACGGCGTGCGGTGACAGCGCGCCGCCGATCAGCGCGCGCAGCCGCGTCCGGGCCGCCGGAGTGGCCAACGGCTCACCCAGCGGGATCGTCACGAATCCCAGCGTCGCCGCCGTCAACGTCACCCGCTGTACCGCCTGCCCGGCGTGCAGCAACGACCGCACGTCGTCCTGCAGCGACCCGATCACCAGCACCAGCCGTGTCCCCAGCACCGGCACGCCCAGGCTGGCCAGCTGGGCATCGGACAGCCTCGCCAGCCATGCCTGCTCGACGTCCGCGGCCTTCCGCAGTTCGCCCAGCGCAGCCACTGCCTGACCGCCCGCGTGCGGGATGATCCGGTTGGCGATCATGTGCGCCAGGCGGCGGTCCCACGTCGTCGCCAGCCGCTCGTGTTCCGGCCGCACCACGGCCAGGACCGACGGCCGGTCCGGGTCGGGCGCCAGGCGCACGTCGGCGTAGACACCCAGTGCCTGCACGGCCAGCCGCAGGTTGAGCAGCGCACCACCACAGGCCAGTACCCGGGCGGCGTGCCCGGGATCGGTCGAATCGCCCTTCTCGTGCAGCTCGATCGTCGTGGCAGTGCAGTCGAACCGCCATGCTGGCCGGCCAGGCGCCTGGTCGGCGGCCGCGAGCACCGTGCGCACCTGGTCCCCGGCCAGCCTTGCTACCGACGTGATGCCGGTGTTCATGCTTGTCTCCCAAGGGCTGGCGGTCCGTTCACTCTGCGCTGGGCCGCGGCCGGGCACGGAGCGGCAAAGGTCATGAGTGTGGCGGGTCCAAGGTCACCAATCGGCCACCTGCTGCGATGTACACAGGTAGGGTCTTCGTGCGAGTCTGATTCGGTGGTGGACGGTCCCGGCCTGCTGGACGCGACGCTCGTCCGAGCGGCGCTGTTGGCGGCGGCCCGGGTCGCGGTGGAGAGCGGGCGGCTGAGCGACGAGTCCCGGCGTCGGCAGCGCTGGGCAGAGGCCACCAGCGACATCATCACCCAACTGCTCGCCGGCACCGATCCCGGCGACGTCCTGCAGGTCATCGCCGACCGCACCCTGGAGCTGAGCTCCGCCCAGTACACCCTCATCGCCGTACCCGACGGGTCAGAAGGCGCTGAGCCGACCGGGCTGACCGTCGGGGTGTCGGCCGGATTCGGTGCCGACCCGCCCACCGGCACGCGGGTACCGCTGGGCGGATCGACGATCGGGTCGGTGTTCGTCGACCAGGTGCCGCGCAGCGTCCCCGCGCTGGACCTGGCGGTGCTCGACGTCTCCCTCGGCCCTGGACTGATGCTGCCGCTGCGCGCCGGCTCCCAGGTGTTCGGCGTGCTCGTTGCGGCCCGCGCGGTCGACGCGCCCGTGTTCGACACGCACGAGTTGCCGGTCATCGCGTCGTTCGCCGACCAGGCGGCACTGGCCCTGCAACTGGCCAGCCACCAGTGGCGGCTGCGTGAACTCGACGTGCTCGCCGACCGCGACCGGATCGCCAGGGACCTGCACGACCACGTCATCCAGCGGCTGTTCGGCGTCGGACTGGCGCTGTCCGGCGCCCAGCGCCGGGCCACGTCACCGGACGTGGCGCGCCGGATCAACGACAGCATCGACCAGTTGCAGGCGATCGTGAACGAGATCCGCACCACGATCTTCGACCTGCACGCCGGCACGGCGGGCGTGCCGAGGCTGCGGCAGCGGCTGCACGGCGCCATCACCGAACTGACCAGGGACGCCGGCCCGCGCACGTCGGTCCGCCTGGCCGGGCCGCTGGACCTGGTCCCGGTCGAACTCGCCGAGCACGCGGAGGCGGTGGTCCGCGAGGCGGTCAGCAACGTCGTCCGGCACGCGAGCGCGGCGAACCTGTCCGTCGTGGTGTCGGTGCGCGACGATCTGGTGGTCGAGGTGACCGACGACGGCACCGGCATCCCGGAGTCCATTGTGTCCAGTGGACTGGCCAATCTGCGGCGGCGGGCCGAGCGGGTCGGCGGCCACTTCGTGGTGGAGGCGCACGAGTCCCGGGGCACTCGGGTACGGTGGTCCGCGCCCTTGCCGTGAGGTGTGCCGGCCCTGGTCACGGAATCGCGGTGGTTGCCCCGGTTGTGACTTTGTGCCCCGTGGCTGATGTCTTCACGCCCTTCGATTCTGCCGCGCCGCATGTTGGGCTGCTCTGGTAGCGACCGGGGGGTCGCGACGGGGAGGGCAGATGCACGTTCTGGTGACCGAGTCGACGTTCGGGGAATCGACGCGGTTGGCGACATCGCTTCGCCAGCTGGGCTGCCAGGTGAGTACCTGCCACGGCACGGTGGGCATCTGCCGTGCCTTCGCACCAGGCGACCGGTGCCCGTTGGACGGCGGGCACCCGGTCGACCTGGTTGTCGACGTGCGTGACCAGTCCGCACAGCTCACCGCACGGGAGTACGGCGTCGTGTGCGGCACACGCGCCAAGCTCCCCGTGGTGTTGGTCGGCTCCGCTCCGGAGGTGCCGGTACTCGTACCGGCGGGTCTGGAATCGCGGACGACCGGGACCACGGCGGACAGCTTGCTGTCCGCGTGCGGGCAGGCGGTCGCGCTCCGGGGGGCGGGGCCGGACCGGACCGGTGGCGGCCGGTCCGGCACCGGCCGGCGCCACTAACCCCCGTCACCTGCTTATTCGCTGTCGGGTGTCGCGGGGCGGCCACTACGATCGTGGGCGCCATGAGTGCCACGCTGATCGCCAGGGATCTGGCCACCGGACATGCCGACCGGGTGTTGTTCTCCGCGCTCGACCTGATCGTCGCCCCGGGCGACGCGGTCGGGCTCGTCGGTGTGAACGGCGCCGGGAAATCCACGCTGCTGCGCCTGCTCGCCGGGTTGGACAAGCCCGAGTCGGGCACCGTGCGGCGGCTGCCGGCCACCGCGAACATCGGCTACCTCACCCAGGAACCGGAACGCCGGCCGGACGAGTCGATGCACGACTTCCTGGGCAGGCGTACCGGCGTCACCGAGGCCCAGCGGGAACTGGACACCGCCACGTCGGCGCTCGCCGAATCGCTGCGCGGCGCGGACGACGCGTACTCGGTCGCGCTGGAACGCTGGCTGGCCCTGGGCGGTGCCGACCTGGACGACCGGATCGGCGGCGTGCTCGCCGACCTCGGCCTGGATGTGGCCGCCGACCAGCGGATGGTCAGTCTGTCCGGTGGCCAGGCGGCCCGGGTCGGCATGGCGTCACTGCTGCTGTCCCGCTACGACGTATTCCTGCTGGACGAGCCCACCAACGATCTCGACCTGGACGGCCTGGAGCGGCTGGAGCGGTTCGTCGCCGGGCTCAAGGTCGGCACCGTGCTGGTCAGCCACGACCGCGAGTTCCTGGCCAGGACGGTGAACCGGGTCGTCGAACTGGACCTCGCGCAGCAGCAGGTCAGGTCCTACGGCGGTGGCTACACCGCCTACCTGGAGGAACGGGCCGTCGCTCGCCGGCACGCCCGCGAGGAGTACGACGAGTACGCCGCCACCAGGGCGTCGCTGCAGGAGCGGGCCAGGACGCAGCGTGCGTGGATGGAGAAGGGCGTGCGCAACGCCCGCCGCAAGGCCACCGACAACGACAAGCACGTCGTCCACCACCGCGGCGAGACCAGCGAGAAGCAGGCCGCGAAGGCGCGCCAGACCGACCGGCTGATCGAGCGGATGGACGTGGTCGAGGAACCGCGCAAGGAATGGGATCTGCGGATGACCATCGCCGCGGCACCCCGCTCCGGCGCCGTGGTCGCCGCGTTGCGCGGTGCGGTCGTCCACCGGGGCGAGTTCACCCTCGGCCCGATCGACCTGCAGATCGACTGGGCCGACCGCGTCGCCATCACCGGCGCCAACGGCTCGGGCAAGACCACCCTGCTGGGTGCCCTGCTCGGCCGCATCCCGCTGGACGCCGGTACCGCCTCGCTCGGTCCCGGTGTGCTCGTCGGGGAGATCGACCAGGCCAGGGGCCTGTTCCTGGGTGAGCAGCGGCTGCTGGACGCGTTCGGCGCCGAGGTACCGGACTGGATGCCCAGCGACGTCCGCACTCTGCTGGCCAAGTTCGGCCTCACCGCCGACCACGTGGTGCGGCCCGCCGTGACGCTGTCGCCCGGTGAGCGGACGCGGGCAGCGCTGGCGTTGCTGCAGGCCAGGGGAGTGAACCTGCTGGTGCTGGACGAGCCCACCAACCATCTGGACCTGCCGGCGATCGAGCAGTTGGAGTCGGCGCTCTCGTCCTACGACGGCACGCTGCTGCTGGTCACCCACGACCGCCGGATGCTCGACGCCGTACCCACCACCCGCCACCTCCACGTCGACGCCGGCCACATCACCGACCGCATCACCGCCTGAACCTGGCGAGCACCGAGGGTTCGTGGAACAGCGAGATCCGCTCGATCCCGTTGTCCCGCACCGTGAGCACGGCCAGCGCGAACGGTGTGTAACCGTGCTCGCCCCGCCGGTCGGCCAGGGCCGCGGGCTGGCCGTTCGCCGTGGTCGGCGTCATCCGCCACTCGCCCGGCGTACCGAGCGCGTGCCGGACGATGTAGGGCAGGCAGGTCACCCGGCCGTTGAACCACGTGGTGCACGGCGTCATCTCCAGCACGGCGTCGTGGCGCAGGATCTGCTCGATCGCGGCGGCGTCGGACCGTTCGAAGGCGGCCATGTAGCGGTCGAGGACGGCACGTGCCGCGGGTTCGTCTGGTTCGGTGACGTCCTCGGGTGCGACCGACCGCATGGTGGCGCGGGCGCGCTGCAGCATGCTCTTCACCGCGGCCGTGGTGGTGTCCAGGACGGTCGCCACCTCGGCTGCCGGGAACGCGAGCACGTCGCGCAGGATGAGCACCGCCCGTTGCCTGGGCGGCAGGTACTGCATGCTGGCGATCAGGGCGAGCCGCATGCTGTGCCGCATGGCGACCAGTTCCGCGGGATCGTCGAGCGGCGCCGGTTGTAGCCAGCGAGTGTTCGTCGCGGCGATCGTGAGCGGCGAGTCGGGGTCGTCGGACGGGTCGGCGAGGCCGGAGGGCAGCCAGCGGCGGCTGTGGTGCCGGAGCGCGGTGAGGCAGGCGTTGGTGGCGATGCGGTAGAGCCAGGTGCGCAGTGAGGCGCGACCGTCGAAGGTGCCGTAGGAGCGCCAGGCCCGCAGAAACGTCTCCTGCACGAGGTCCTCGGCGTCGTCGACCGAGCCGAGCATGCGGTAACAGTGGGCGAACAGTTCCCGCCGGAACCGCTCCACCGCCTCGTCGAACTCCACGTCGTCGGACCTGCCTCGATCAGCCGGCCGCCTGGGCCGGGGAACTGTGGAACACCTCGACCCAGCACCGGCCGTCACGGCGGGCCAGAACCCAGGTGTCGAGCGTCCTCGTGTGCTCCGCCGGTTCGTCCTGACCCGCGAACCGGACGGCGCTGGTGACGACCACGGTGTCCGAGGTCACGAACCGGACCTGCCGGCGTCGGTGGTGGGCTCGGGAGCCCTGCGGTGAGGTGGCGGAAGTGTTGACCATGGTGGCATGGATGGCGTCGCGGTTGGGCAGATGGGCGCCGGGGAGGGTGGCGGCGGCGTTGTCGGCGTTGTCGGCGACGAAGGCAGCGGCGTTGTCGGCGGCCCAGGCCGCGCAGCCGGCGGCGATCGTGGCGAGGACGTCGGTCTCGGTGGTGGTCATGGTGTTGCCTTCCGGGTGTCGGGTCGGTCTCGCCCAGGTAGACCAGCGGTGAGCCGACAAGGAATCGGTCCGGCGACCGCGCCGGACTGCGTCGGACCGGCTTGTTCGCGTTGGGCGGACAAGGCTCCCGTGGCTGGTAATTGCTTTGCGTGCGGTCTCGTCGCGGAGTCAGGCTTTCCGTCATGTTCCGCGTTCGGCCTGCCACCCGTTCCGACCACGACCACGTCCGCGACCTCATCTGCCGGCTCCAGGCCGAGCCCTGCCACCACATCGGCTTCCACAGCGACACCCCCGTCGAAGTCGCCGACGAACTGGCCGCGCTGCGCTTCCCGGCCACCACCTTCGTCGCCGTCGACGACACCGACCACATCCGCGGCGTCCTCACGGTCGACGTCGACCGCACCGCCGGCCGCGCCTGGTGGTGCGGCCCGTTCGTCGACGTCCCACCGCAGCACCCGGCCGCCGACCGCATCTGGAGCCGCACCGCCGACTCCCTCTACACCGCCGCCCAGGCCCTGCCCGTCCTGCGCACCGTCACCGAGACCGAGCTCTACGCCCACGTCGCCCACTGTCGCCTGGCCGCCTTCGCCCAGCACCACGGCTTCCCGCCCGGCGAGTACAGCAGCCTGCTCCTGCTGTCCGGCGTCGACCTGGTCCGGATGATCGGCACCGTCCCGGACCACGCCGTCGACATCGCCGAACTACCAATCCCGCCAACGGATTCCGTGCTCACCGCCGCGCTGGTCCGGCTGCACGACGTCACCTTCGCGCGGGCCGCGTCGGCAGGCGTCCTGCTTACCGGCACGGCTGACCACACCGTTGTCGTCGCTACCGACGGTCCCCGCCTGCTCGGCTACGCGGCCGGCCGGGCGCACGAGGACTACCTGATCGACTTCGTCGCCGTGGCACCGGAAGTGCGCGACCGGGGGACGGGCAGCGCGCTCGTCACCACCCTCGTGCAGCGCCTCGCCGAAGGCCACGGCGCCCGCGGATCGGCGTGTGCCGTGGTCGCGGGTGGCAACGCGCCCGCCCGTCGCATGCTGCGCACCCTCGGCTTCCAGCCGGACCTGGAACTGGTCAGCTACCGCCGTCGGGCGACGTCCCAGGCAGCGTGAGCGGCACCTGCCAGCTCACCGTCACCACCGCGCCGGCCACGTCCACCCCACAACTGCCACCCCAGTGCTCGGCCCGCTGCCGGAGCCCGGCCACGTCCACCGCTTGGTCGCGCGCCCCGCCGGTCACCCGCAGCCGCACCGTGTCGTCGTCGGCGCTCACGCTGATCACCGTCGCGACGTCGGACGGCCGCACCACCGTGGCGAGCACCTCGCGCACCACCGCCACCACGTCGGCGGCCATCGGCTGCAGCCGGTCGCTGTCCACCACCCCGGCCAACTGCACCTCGGGCGCCACACCCACCCCGGTCTCCCACTGGTCGACGACGTCCAGCACCTGGTTGCCCAGCGACTGCTGGCCGGACGCGGACGACGTGAGCTCGAAGATGGCCGACCGGAGGTCCTTCACCGCCCGGTCCAGGTCACCGATCGCACCGGCCAGCACCGGCGCCACCAGGGGATAGCGGCCGGCCGCGGACTGCAGGACCAGGCTCGTGGTGAACAACTGGCCGATCACCGTGTCGCCCAGGCTGCTGGCGATCCGCTCCGCCTCCTCGTACCGGGCGAGTTGCCGGCCGACGTCCGCCGCCTTGGCGCTCTCGGCCAGGATGCGCACCCGCATCGTCTCCACCGTGTCGGCCACGGTGGTGATCTCCAGCGGCCCGGACACGTCCACCGAGTGGTCCAGGTCGCCGCTGGACACCCGCCGCACCTGCGCGACCAGCCGGTTCAGTGGCACCGCGAACGACCGGCGCAACTGCCACGCCGCCACCGCCGCCAGCACCGCGGCCGCGATCGCCGCCGCGATGGTCACGTTGTTCGCCGTCGTCTGCGCCGCGTTGGACACCTGGAGCGCCGAGTTCACCTCATCGTTGATCCGGGTCTGCAGGTCGCCCAGCACCGCCCGCAACGCGTCGAACAGCGTCTTGCCCTTGCCCACCGCGCCCACCAGCGCCTGACCGGTGAGCGAACCGTTCCGGAACGCGACGAGTTCCGGGTCGATCGCCTGGGTGCGCCAGGCGTCCGCGGCGCGGGTGACCCGCTCCAGGGCCGCGGACGACTCCTGGTCGTCGGCGAACAGGTGGCGCAGCCGGGTCGTCGCGGTCGACGTGGCGCGTTCGCCGAATGCGTACGGTTCGAGAAAGCTGGGATCCCTGGTGAGCAGATATCCGCGTTCGCCCGTTTCCTCGTCGATGTATGCCTGCACCAGGTCGGCCACCTCCGCCTGGGCCGGCCGCAGGGTGTTGGTGAGGCGGTGGCCGACCGAGCTCAGGTGCAGCCGCACCGCGGTCGTCGCGCCCGCGGTGACCAGCAACAGCGCCAGCAGCCCGCCGACGACCAGGTAAACCCGCCAGCGCACGGTGCGTGGTCGCCAGCCTCGCCATGTCACGGTTAGTAATAGTGGACCGGCTGGCGCCCAGTAGCTACACCTTGCCGGTGGCGCGTGTCGGTGTTCTCCCGCTGAGTACTGATTGTCTGTTCTCTTCGGTCTGGTGGCACTGTACGACCAGCGGATCTGACGATCGGGACGGGATCCACTCAGACGTGAATAACGGTCGTTTCCGTCATCCCTGCCCTGCATGGAGTAACCAAATCTTGGTCACGGTCGTGACCCTTAATCTGATCGGGTGAAGATGCGTGCCGCCGGACGCGGGTTCACGCGTAACACCGAGTATCCGGATGGCGGATGTCCTTATAGTCAAGTCGGGTGATGGGACTTGCCAGGGCGAGGTATTTTGGAGCTGAGAAAGGGGATCGACGTGGGCGCGCTCCAGACACACACCGAGCAGGTCGGTCACCGTGTCCGCACCATCACCACCGGGCGCCGGGCTCGCCGCGGCCCCACACCCGAAGAAATTGACAATTGCGTGACATATCTCGATACCGTCGCCGATCATCTGGAACGGTACGGTCTCGTTGTCGATGCGATGACAATTGATGGACGTAAACCTGTTTCCGCCCGACTTTCGGTCAAAAAGGAATCCGGCGAGGTCATCCCGGGTGTGGGCAGCGCTATCTCCTTGGAGTGGCAGCGGGATTTCGGCTGGTCCACGACCACCCACGGCCCGGACGCCCCCCGCGACGGCTGGTTCCACCTGTATGCCGACGACGCGGCCTCGCCCGGCGTCGTCACCGAGTTCGTGCTCAACGAGGTCCTGCCGAAGGACACGTCGAACGGCAAGCCGCAGACACCCGGCACCCCCGCCGTCGCGAGCTGAGCGACCGGCACTCCGGACACACCAGCGGCGCGGAGGCATCCTCCGCGCCGCTGGTCGTTCCCTCTGACGACGCCGGGACCGTCAGCCACGGCCCTGGCGTCTCGGCTCAGCGCCCGCCGCCCCCGGCCACCCGGACCGCGCCCGGCGCGAACCCGCCACCGCCGAATCCACCGCCGCCCCCGAAGCGCGCCGGGTTGTTCGCCGTGGGCATCGGCGCGTTCATGTTGGCCAGCGCCACCTGGTCACCGGCCCGCAGACCGCTGGTGACCTGCGTGACCGCCGGCCCCCGCACGCCCGGCGTGACCCGGGTGATCGTCGGCTTGCCGGCCACGACCTTGGTCACCACACTGAACCCGCCGACCGTGGTGATCGCCGATGTCGGCACCGTGACCGCCGCGTGCGCCGTGCCCAGCGTGATCGACACCGACGCCGTGGCGCCGTCGAACAGTTGCTGCGACGTGCTGGCCAGCGAGATCGTCACCGGGTAGCTGGCCGAACCGGACGACGTCGTCGTGCCCAGCGCGCCGACCGCGGTGACCGTGCCGGCGATCGGCGCGGTGGCCCCGTCCGGCGTCACGGTCGCCTTGTCGCCCGGCTTCACCTGGCCGACCTGGCTGTCCGTCACCGCCGTCGTCACCTCGTCCTGGCCCGCCCCGATGACCACCACCTCGGCGTCCGCCGAGTTGGCCGCGGCCGACTGGCCCGCCGTGACCGTCACGTCCGCCACGGTGCCGGCGATCGGGCTGACCATGGTGGCCGCCGCGACCGCCTGCTGGCCGGCGGCCAACTCGGCGTTGGCCGCGTCCACCGCTGCCTGGTCGGCCGCGATCTGGTCGGCCGGCGCGGGCTGCTGCCCGCCACCGGCCCGGACCGCACTCCGGCCGGTCGGCTGCTGCGTCGTGGCGCCCTGCGTGGCATGGGAGCCGGCGGCCTTGGTCGTTGCCGTGCCCACCGCCGCGACCGCCTTGTTCAGCGCGGCCGACAATGCCGCGACCGACGTCGACAGGGTCCGCTCGTCCTTGCCGGTGGTGCTCTCGTCGGTCAGCACCTCGTTGATCAGCGACTCGCAGTCGGTGACCGACGTCGAACCTCCCGGCGGAGGCGGCGGTGGCGTGGTCGTCGAGGTGGGAGTGGTGGTGGGCGGCGTGGCCGCCGAGTGCAACTGGTCCAGCAGTGCCTGGCACGCCGCGCCCTGCGCGTTGACCTTGTGGTCGGCCGCGGTCACCAGGGCCAGGTCGGCGTCCACCTTCTGCTGCGCCCGCCGCACCGCGTTCTGGTCGGCGGACAGACCGCGCACCATCCCGGACACCTGGCCCGAACGCCCGGTCGGCGTGCTGGACCCCGCGCTGGACGGGGACGTCGCCTGCGGCGCCGATTCCGTGACCGACGTCTGGCTGTCCTGGTCGTCGGCCAGCCTGACCTGTGCCGACGCCACGGACTGGCGGTCCCGGCTGACGGTGGCGTCCAGGCTGGTCGTGTTCAGGTGGGCGAGCGTCTGGCCCTCGGTCACCTGCTGGCCCACCCGCACGCCCACCGACGCGACCTGGCCGGACGTCGGGAACAGGACGGTGGCCTGGGCGACCGGCTGGATGGTGCCGGTCTCGGCCAGCGAGTCCGTCACGGCCGCCGGCCCGGCCGTCGCGACCCGGTAGTCCGGGCCGGCCGGTCGCATCGCGGCCCACGCGCCCGCGGCACCGCCGCCGACCACGACCACCACGACGCCCAGCACGATGACACCCCGACGACGCAACCGGAACCTGCCTCGGCGCCGGTCAGCCATTGCCACCACCCGGGATCTGACTCGGTGCGGGACCGCCGCCCTCGCCGCCGCCGTTGCCGTTGCCGCGGAACCCGCCGCCGCCGTTGGCACCGCGGAAACCGCCGCCGCCCAACCCGCCGGCACAGCCGTCGTTGGCCGGCTTGCTCACCACGATCGTCGTGGCCGACACGGCACCGGTGTCATCGGACGGGCCGAGCGCCGCGATGCACACGCCGATCGCGAGCGCGGACGGCGTCGCGGCCGCCGTGCGGGTGTAGGTGGTGCTGGCGTTCACCGTGACGGCGGTGGTGACCGCCGGGTTGTTGCCCTGCGCCACACCCTTGACGGTGAAGCCGGTCGCGCCGACCGCGGTGACCGAGCCGAACGCGCGGCCGAAGTTGGCGCTGTTGGGGCGGTTGCGGTTGGTGCCCGACGGCCGGGGCCGGGAGCTCGCGTTCGGCCGGCCGGTGAAGTCGCCGCCACCACCACGGCCGAACGCGCCACCGAAGCCGCCCGCCGTGCAGCCGGTGGACGTGGCGGGCGTGATGCCGACCGTGCGCGCGGTCAGCTTGGTGGCCTGCACGCCGCCGGACAGGGCCGTCACGGTCACGCACTCGCCGACCTTGACGTCCTTCAGCGTCGCCGGGGCCGTGTCGGTGAACTTGGTCTTGCCGGTGAACTTCACCGTGACCTGGCCGTTCTGCCGGCTCTGCACCTCGATGCTGGTCGCCGACACCGCCGCGGCGGTGCCGAACGCGCCCGGCGGCGTCTGCTGGCCCCCGGCCTGCCGGGTCGGCTGTGCCGCGGGCGGCGCCGCGGTGGAGGAGCCACCGCCGCTGCTGCACGCGGCGACGACGAGCGCGAGCACGCCGGTCACCACCAGCACGCCGGGCAGGGACCGGAGGCGCCGGTTTCCGGGGGCGGGAGGCTGAGTGGACATCGTTGTACTCCAGTAGGTCATTCGCTGCGGAGGGCGTCGATGGGTGCGAGGCGGGCGGCCCGGCTCGCCGGATACACCCCGAAGGCCATGCCGATGCAGATCGCGACGACGATCGCGCCGATCGTGGCGGTGGGTGAGACGGCGATGGAACTGCCGATCACGTGCGGAAGGAGCAGGGCGCCGACGATACCCAACAGCACGCCGAGCAGCCCGCCGGCGAAGCCGAGCAGGGCGGCCTCCACCAGGAACTGCCGCCGGATCACCGTCGGGCTGGCGCCGATCGCCTTGCGCAGGCCGATCTCCCTGATCCGCTCGGTCACCGACACCAGCATGATGTTCATGACGCCGATACCGCCGACGAGCAGCGAGATCGCCGCGATGCCGCCCAGCAGGACGGTGAGCGTCTTGCTCACCGACGTCGCGGTGGACAGCAGCGACTGCTGGCTGTTGATGGTGAAGTCGGCGCCCGTCGGGTTCGTGATGTGGTGCAGGTTGAGCAGTTCGGCGTCGGCTTCCTGGTACGCCGCGGACAGCGAGTCCGACGACGCCGCCTCCACGTAGATCGACTGGACCGACGTGCGGCTCTGGCCACCGATCAACCGGTCGGCGGCCGTGCTGATCGGCACGACGGCCTGGTCGTCCTCGTTCTGCGCGGCGGACGCGCCCGCCGACGCGAGCACCCCGATCACGGTGAACGGCGTGCTGCCGATGTTCACCGTGCGGCCGACCGGATCGGCGAAGCCGAACAGCTGCTGGGCGGTCGTGGTGCCCAGCACGGTGACCGCGGCCTCACCGGACACATCGGACGATGAGATGAACCGGCCCTCGGCCAGGGTGCGGGCCCGCACGGACAGCCAGTCCGGTGTGGTCCCGACCACGGACGTGGTCCAGTTCGTCGAGCCGACCGCCAGCGCGTCGCCCTGGGTCGTGGTGGGTGCCACGGCGGCCACGTCCGGCGCGACGGTGCGCGAGGACAGCGCGTCGGCGTCGTCGACGGTCAGCGTGGCCGCCGATCCCGCACCGCCGCGCACCCCGGATGTGGTGGAGCTGCCGGGGGCGATGACGAGCAGGTTGGTGCCCAGCGAGTTGATCGCGGCGGACACCTGCGCCTGCGCGCCCTCGCCGAGACCGACGGTGAGGATCACCGCCGCGATGCCGATCAGGATGCCCAGCATGGTCAGGCCGGACCGCAGCCGGTGCGACCGGATCGCGTCCACACTGGTCCGCACGGTCTCCAGCCAGCTCACGACAGGACTCCCGCCATGCGGCCCTGCGTGTCGGACTCGATCAGGCCGTCGCGCAGCCGGATCGTGCGCCGGGCGCTGGCCGCCACGTCCTCCTCGTGCGTGATCAGCACGACGGTGTGGCCCGCCCGGTTCAGGTCGGCGAAGACGCTGAGCACGTCGGCCGTGGCGTGCGAGTCCAGCGCGCCGGTGGGTTCGTCGGCCAGGATCATCGCCGGCGTGTTCACCAGCGCCCTGGCCAGCGCCACCCGGGACTGCTGGCCACCGGACAGCTCGGTCGGCCGGTGCATGATCCGGTCACCGAGTCCGACCAGTTCCAGGACCTCGATCGCCCTGGCCCTGCGTTCGGCCCTCGGTACGCCCGCGTAGCACAGCGGCAGTTCCACGTTGCGCCATGCGGTCAGCGACGGCAGCAGGTTGAACTGCTGGAACACGAAGCCGATCCGCTCGTTGCGGATGACCGCGAGGTCCGCTTCGGACATGTCGCTCACGTCCTGCCCGGCCAGCACGTACGTACCGGACGTGGCCACGTCCAGGCAGCCGAGGATGTGCATCAGCGTGGACTTGCCGGACCCGGACGGGCCCATGATCGCCACGTACTCGCTCTCCTCGATGCGCAGCGACACACCGCGCAGCGCGGCCACCTCCAGCGAACCGGTCCGGTAGACCTTGTGGACGTCGCGGACGTCGATGACCACGTCGGGCATCGGCGGTACCGCGGGCAGGGGCATCGTCATGTCGGCACTCACCGCTCAGCCACCCGCCCCGCCGCCGCCACCGAAGCCGCCACCGCCGCCGAAGCCGCCGCGACCGCCGCCGAAGCCGCCTCCGCCGAAGCCGCCCGGGCCGCCGCCGAACCCGGCGCGGCCACCCGTGGTGGTCGTGCCCGCCCGCCGGATGCCGGGCACGACGACCTGGTCGCCGTTGGACAGTCCGCTGAGGATCTGGGTCTCGCCGTTGGCCGTCATGCCGGTGGTCACGGTGGTGGCGACCTGCTTGCCGCCGACCTCGCGCTCGACCACGGTCTTGCCGTTCTGGAAGTGCAGCGCGGCGGCCGGCACGGCGAGCGCGTTGGTGAGCTGCTTGACGATGATCTGCACGGTCGCGCTCGCACCGGGGTGCAGGCCGGACGGGGTACCGGTGACACCGATGGTCACCGGGTAACTGGGCACCGAGGACGACGACGTGGCCAGCATGGCGACCGACGTCACGGTGCCGAACACCGTCGCCGTCGCGCCGTCGGGCGTGACCACCGCCTGGTCGCCGACCTTCACCTGGCCGACCTCGGTGTCGTCGACGGTCCCGTTCACCACGTATGTGCCGTCGGAAATCACCACGATCTGGTTACTCGACGACGACGTCGTCGACGACGACGACGAGCCGCCGGAACCGCCGCCGGCGCCCGAGCCGGAGCCACCGCCGGAACCGCCACCGCCACCGGACGAGCCGCCGGACGAGCCACCGCCGCCGGAGACCTGCTGCCCGACGGTCAGGTCGATCGACGCGACGGTGCCGTCGATCGGGCTGGCCAGCGTCGCCTCGGCCAGCGCCGTGCGGGCCTGGCTGAGCTGGTTCTGGTCCGCGTTCACCGCTGCCTGGTCGGCGTCGACCTGGGTGGACGACGCGTCGGAGTCCTGGTCGGACGAAAGCCGGGACTGGTCGGCGGACAGGGTCGCCTGGGCTTCGGCCACGCTCGCGGACAGCGCTGCCGAGTTGACCGTGGCCAGCGCCTGGCCCTGGGCCACGTGCTGGCCCTGCACCACGTTCACGGCGGTGACCTGGCCGGACACCGCGAAGTTGAGAGTGGACTGCTCGGCGGGCTCGATCGTGCCCGAGGACGACAGGGTCTGCCGGAGTGTCGTCGGCGCTGCGGTGGCGAAGCCGGTGGTGGTCGCGGCGTTCGCCGGGCGAGTGGCGGCCCACGCCGCGACGCCGCCACCGGCGATCACCACCACGACCGCGGCCGTGACGATCACCCGTCGCCTGGTGAGGCGCACTCGTTGTCTGAACAGCACGGGGATCCTCATTCCTCCTCTGTGAGATCCACCCAGCGGTGTCGCATGGTGTGCTGTGCCGAGCCTGTCCAGACAAGCTGGAGATTGTCTGCGGGATTCCTGGCAGTCACCTGGGAACGGGCAGCGACCGCCTCAACAGCCTTATCGGCGGCGGCCGGTTCGCCGTCACAGCGCTCCGCCGGTGGCCTGTTGCATGGTGCACCCGTCAGCGGTTCTCCTCGAGAGTCGCCAGGACGACGGCGTCCAGGAACCGGTGGCAGTCGGTGGTGGTCAACTCGGTGCCGGCCACCGCCTGGGCGGCGGCGAGCAGGACGAGCAGCCGGTGCCGGACCACCTGTTCCGGCTCACCGGTCCGATGGACGAGCCGGACGGCCGCCTCCCGGAACCGGCTTGACCTGGCGAACCGCAACGCGGCGCCGGTCGGCTCGGTCGGTGGGTCGACCGGTTGGTCCGACACGAGATCGACGTCCAGCCGCAGGCCGAGCGCGATGGCCAGCCGATTCAGCGCGGCGAGCGTCGGATTGCCCCTGCCGTTCTCCAGATTCGCTATGTAGGGCACGGAAAGGCCGGCATCGGCCGCGACGGACGCGATCGTCCGCCCGCCGGCCGTCCGCTCGGCCCGCAGCCGAGGCCCGAGTTCCGTCGCGTCCACCCGACCTACTTTCTCAGAAAACTTGTTGTGATCAACTGTTCTGTCAGGATACTTTGGCGTGGTGCTGGACGCATTGAGACTGCCGGACTTCCGGTTCCTGCTGATCGGCGACCTCGTCTCCAACCTCGGTTCGTGGCTGCTCGTCGTCGCCCTGCCGTACCGGGTGTTCCAGCTGACCGGCTCGGCCACGGCCACCGGCCTGGCCCTGGCCGCCGAGGCACTGCCGGCGCTGGTGGCCGGTCCGGTCGCCGGAGTGTTCGTGGACCGCTGGGACCGCAGGCGCGTGATGATCGTCACCAACCTCGCGCGGGGCGTGGTGCTCGCCGGCTTCCTGCTGGCCGACCGGCCGGACCGGATCGGCTGGGTCTACGCGACCCTGTTCGCGGAGAGCCTGGGCACCATGTTCTTCCGGCCGGCGGCCCGGGCCCTGCGGCCGGACGTCCTGGGCACCGGGCCGGCGCTGGCCGGCGGCAACGCGCTGCTCGGCGTCAGCGGCGGCATCGTCGGTCTGGCCGGGCCGCCGCTGGGTGTCGTCGTGCTGACCGTGTTCGGCCTGCCCGCGCTGGTGTTCGCCGACATGGCCAGCTACCTGATCGCCGCCGGTGCGGTCGCGCTGACCGGCCGCCGGCCGGCGACCGCGCGGGCCGACGCGACCGTGGCCACGGTGCTCGCCGAGCTGCGCGACGGGCTGCGGGTGATCACCGGCCAGCCGGTGCTGCGCTGGCTCCTACCCGTGTGCGTCGCGTTCTTCACCGCCAACGGCGTGTTCACCGCGCTCCTGGTGCCGTACATGACCACCCGGTTCGGCAGCCATCCGGGCGCCATCGGGGTACAGCTGTCCGCGCTGGGCGCCGGCTACCTGATCGGTGCGCCACTGGGCGGCCGGCTGGCCCGCGACCGACCGCCCCGCCTGCCGCTCACCGTCAGCCTGGCCGCCCTCGGCGCCTGCTTCGCCGTGCTGGCCAACGCACCGAGCATCCCGGTCGCGATCATCGCCACCGGCCTGATCGGCCCGCCCGCCTCGATCCTGCTGGTCACCGTGGAGACCGCGATCCAGCGTGGATCGCCGTCGGAGCTGCTGGGCAGGGTGGGGGCCGCGTTCTACGCGGGTGGCGCCGCGGCGGACGTGGCAGGCGCCCTGCTCGGTGCCGGATTCGCCGGATCGGCCAGGCTACCCACGGTGCTCAGCGGGGCCGCCGCTGTCGTACTGGTGACCGCCGCTGTCGCTCCGTTCCTGGTGCGGGAGCCCACTGACCGTCATACCGGCCCGCCACGCTGGTCCGTTCGGGGGATCTTCGAACGTGGATCCGGTGAATCGCGCGGCGAATTGCCAGGTCAACGGGTCGACGCCGGACGGGAGCCGAAAAGTCCCGAAGAGCCGGGTATCTGAGCCCGGCCGTGCCGCTCTTCATTGGTGTTGGCTGCTTCCCACTCGAACGCAGCCACGATGCGATGGCCAGAGGGGGGTGCGATCGTCCGGCCGGGGGACCGGGCGGTCGACGGGGGGAAGTCGGCGCATCGCGGTACGCGGGGTCGGCCCCTTTGCTGCCTGGGGGTGCAAAGGGGCCGACCTCGCTCTATCCGGCCCAGCACGGTCCAATCGCGAAAGTTTCGCGGTCGACGCGAACTAGTCCGATTGGGTGTAGTGCGGGGGGAAAGTTCATCCATCTGCTGGCGGATGCGGCATTGTGGTGACGCTGCGACGGGCCAAGATCATCTCGTGGTAGACCGTATGAGCTAGTCCGACCAGCAAGCGTGTAACTCTTTGTCATACTTCTGACAGATGGGGGATGGACATGAGCACCAGCCCGGAGACCGACCTCCCACCGTCCGACGACTCCAGCGGCGCGCCAGTCGCACCGAGCCAGCCAGGCCAGGACGGCGGCGTGCAGCCGAACGACGGCAGCCTGGTGAGCGCGCACACCAAGGAGGCCGTCCACCCGATGGACGGGAGCCTGGTCAGCGCGCACACCAAGGAGGCCGTCCACCCGAACGACGGGAGTCTGGTCAGCGCGCACACCGAGACCGACGGCGTCCACCCGATGGACGGCAGCCTGGTGAGCGCGCACACCAAGGAGGCCGTCCACCCGAACGACGGCAGCCTGGTCAGCGCCCACACCGAACAGGGCGACGCCCAGGGGTGACCTGGACAGTGACGGAGAATCGGGGCGACACGGCGGAAACCGGCCGGTCGCCCCGATTTCACGCCCCGCCCGGATGCCCACGGTGGCCTTGTGGCGGCTTTTATACTCCATTCGAGTGACTTTTCCGCGGTGATGTGTATCTGGCACCGAACCCGCTGCTCCTGAACCCTGACCGGCATGGTGTGGGAGCAGGGCGAGCGGAGGTGCGACGGGAGTGTGGGGATGAGCAACGGCCCGACGATCACGGACAGCGCTCCCTGGTCCGAGTTGACCGGACACCCGCGGTACGCCGCGTGTCTGGTCGCCGCCCGCGAGGGTGACCGGAGAGCCCTGGATGCCATCGTCGTCGACCTCAACCCACTGGTCTGGCACGTGGCCAGAGCCCAGGGGCTGGACCACACCGTCGCCGAGGACGTCGTGCAGACGGTGTGGTTGACGTTGCTGCGCAACCTGCACGCCGTCGCCGAGCCCAGGGCCCTGGCCGGCTGGCTGATCACCACCACCCGCCGCGAGGCGACCCGCCACCGCGGCGGCGCCGACCGCGTGCAGCCGTTGGCCGACGACGCGGCGGAGCAGTTGGTCAGTGCCGAGGGCCTGCCCGAGGACGAAGCGCTGCGCTCGGACCGCGACCGGTCGCTGTGGCGCGCCTTCAACCGGCTGCCCGACCGGTGCCAGGAACTGCTCCTGTTGACCGTGGTCGCCGGACGTGCCGAGTACGACCGCGTCGCCCAGGAACTGAACATGCGGCGCGGGAGCATCGGACCGACCCGCGGTCGGTGCATCAACACCCTGCGCGGCTTTCTCACCAGCGAAGGAGGCGCGTCGTGAGTCCGACCGAGAGCCCGTCGGGAAATTCTCCGACCGGCGGTACCCCGGTGGACCTCGGTCTGCCCGAACAGGACGCGAGACTGCTCGCCGAACTGGCCACCGTGCTGGAACTCGCCGACCCGGTGCCCGGCGGCATGACCGACCGCATCCACTTCGCGATGGACCTCGACGACCTGGAGTTCGAGGTGGCGCGGTGGCAGCGGGAGAGCGAACTGGTCGGTGCCGGCGGCGTCCGCGGTTCCGTGGCGCCGGACACGATCACGTTCACCGTCGGCGATCTGACCGTCATGGTCAGCCTCGCCCCGGCCACCAACGGCAACCGGTTCGACGGCTGGCTCGTGCCGGGCGGCCCGCACACCGTCGAGGTGCGCGTCGAGGGCCACGACCCGGTCAACGCCACGGCCGACGAGGGCGGCCGGTTCGTCCTGGAAGAGGTTCCCAAGGGCATCACCCAGATCGTGGTGCACCTGGCAGGCCAGCGGGCACGATCCGTGGTGACACCGACGATCGTGTTGTAGTCCAACCGAGTTAAACGTTGATCGGCCGGCGGGTGGACATCATCCTCGGTCGGGCGTGTGGTGATATAGGAGCGTGCCCGCCCCAACCGCATCGGAACGGCTGCGTTCTCGACCCGAGGATCCAGTGGTCCGGCGGCAACGGGCCGATGAGCTGTGGCGGTCCGCCCGGCAGGCGATGAACGCGTACCGCCCGCACGAGGCCTCGCTGTCCCTGCGCCGGGCCCTGCGGCTGCTCGGCGACGGCCCCGCCGGCCCGGACGACGCCGAACTGCGCGTGCGCGTCCTGATCAGTCTGGCGTTCAGCGACGCGGAGGAACGCGGGTTCGACAACGGAGTGGTCCACCTGGGTGCGGCGCGGGAGAGCCTGCCCACCGTGCCGGATCTCGTGGTACGAGGCCAACTCGACGCCACGATCGAGGCACAGCACGGGTTGCTGCTGATGCGGGTCGGCCGGTACCGGGAGAGCATCGAGGCGCTCGACCGGGCCGTGGCCGTCGGCGACCGCGAGGCGGCCCGTGGCTACCCGGATCCCTTCGCACTGGGCAGCAATCTGATGAACCGCGGCCTGGCTCACTCGTATGCCGGCCGGCCGGTGCAGGCGCTGCGGGACCTGCGGCGCAGCATCGACGTCGTCGACGCGGGCATGGCAGACGGTGGCGACGACCGGCTGGCCCTGTTGGGCGCCAAGGCCCACCACAACCTGGGTTTCGTCGCTTGGCAGGTGAACGACATCCCGGGCGCGCTGCGGCACTACCGCGACGCCAACGACGCACTGACCGAACTGGACCCGAGCATCCTGCCGATGCTGCGCATCGCACAGGCGGACGCGTTGCTGGCGGCGGGTTTGGGCGAGGAGGCGGCCCGGCAGCTGGACGACGCGCTGCCCACCTTCCGCCGTCGTCGTGATCACCGCGATCTCGCGGTGGCCGAGGTGACCCGGGCATCGGCGGCGCTGGTGGAGGGAGATCACGCGACAGCGCGGAAACTCGCCAGCTCCGCGCGGCGGCGCTTCCTGCGCCAGAGCAATCCGGTGTGGTCGGCGATCGCGGCGCTGTTGCGACTGCGGTCCGAGGCCGCCGAGGCGCTCGGCAAGGGCAAGGTACCGGCCGCGTTGCCCGGCAGGGCCATGCTGCTGGCCGACGAACTGGCCGCGTTGCGGCTGCCCGACGAGGCGGCGCTGGCCCGGCTGCTGACGGTTCGGATGTTGTTGCGCCGCAATGATGTCACGGCCGCGGAGGCGCAACTCGCGCAGATTCCCGCACCCCGTCAGATCACCCCGGTGGACCACCGGATGCTGCGCAGGCTGTGCCGCGCCGAACTCGCCGTGGCCCGCGACCGCAGGCGGGCCGCGTTCGCCCAGGCGCGCGGTGGACTCACCGAACTGGCGCGGATGCGCGACCGCATGGGCGGTCTGGAGATGGCCAGCGGTACCGCGGTGCACGGCAGGGAACTCGGTGAGCTGGCCGTGCGACTGGTGCTGGACCACCCGCAGGGTGCGGCCCGGCGGCTGTTCGCCTGGCTGGAACGAACCAGGGCGCAGATCTACCGCTACGAACCGCTGCCGCCGATCGACGACCCCGAGCTGACCGAACTGGTGCAGCAGAACCGGTTGCTCACCAGCAAGATGCGCGGAGCACGGCTGACTGGCCGGTGGGTCGCCGACCTGGCCTCCCAGCAGGCGGCGCTGCAGCGGGACATCAAACGACTGAGCTGGCAGTCCGGGCCCTGGGCCAGGTCCCGGCCGATCGCCGACCTGGACGACGTGGTCGCGGCGCTCGGCGACCGGGCGCTGCTCAGCTTCGTCGTCTCCGCTGACCGGCTCGCCGCCGTCGTGGTGGCCGACGGCCGGGCTCGGCTGGTGTCGCTGGGCAGTGCCGCCGACGCCAGGGCGGCGGCCCGGGAGCTGCGCGCCGACCTGGACGCGCTGGCGCCCGATCTGCTGCCGCCCGCGATCGCCGCCGTCATCACCGGATCCGCGCTGCTGCGGGTGGAACGGCTGGACCGGCAGCTGCTCCGGCCGTTCGCGTCGATCATCGGCGACCGCGAGCTCGTCGTCGTGCCCACCGGGGACCTGTACGCGGTGGCCTGGGGCGCGTTGCCGTCGCTGCGCGGCCGTCCGGTGTCGGTGGTGCCGTCGGCGACCGCGTGGCTGACCGCGATGCGCACCCAGAGCTCCCAGCCACCGGGCGGGATCCTGCTGGCCGGCGGGCCCGACCTGCCGGCGGCGGAGGCGGAGATCGCGCGGCTGCGGGACGACCACTATCCGGACGCGACGGTGCTGGACGGCGACCGGGCAGGCGTGCGCGACGTGCTCGCCGCCCTGGACGGCGCCCGGCTGGTGCACCTGGCCGCGCACGGCACCCACGAGCGGGAGAACGCCCTGTTCTCCTGGCTCGACCTGGCAGACGGCGCGCTGTACGCGCACGAGCTGTCCCGGTTGCGCCGCCCGCCCGAGCACGTGGTGCTGGCCGCGTGCGAGCTGGCCCTGTCCCGCATCCGGCCGGGCGACGAGGCGCTCGGGTTCGCCGGCGTGCTGCTGGCCAGCGGCTGCCGGACGGTGACGGCGCCGGTGACGCGGGTGGGCGACCAGGCCGCGGCGGACGCGATGACCCACTACCACCGCAGGCTGGCCGCCGGTCTGCCGCCGGCGGTGGCGCTGGCCGAGGCGACCGAGGTGGATCCGCTGCGCAGGCCGTTCGTGTGCCTGGGCGCGAGCAGGTGACGGCGGCCGGGTTCGCGAGGGGCGGCCGGCAGCGGTGGGGATGACGGACGGGTGTTGCCGGACTGCCGCCGGCTGTCTCGTCGACCGAGGTGGATCGCTGTGCCGGCGGGCTGCCGGCAGGTGACGTTGGTCGCGTTCCCCCGGTGTGAGTGTGCCCGGATGTCCGGTTCCGCTGTCCGATCAGCGGTGATCCGATCGAAAAGCGACGCGCTGTCCGCGTTGAATGCCGCCGGTCCGCTGTTCGATGCTGTGGCCGCTGGTGTCGGCGAGGGAGGTGAGCGGCGTGGTCGCCGAGCTGACCGTGCGCAGGCCCACCGTGTCCGCCCACGCCACCAGCCGCGCTCTCCTGCTGGCCACCGGGCTGGCCTGGGTGCTGGTCGGGACCATGCGCTACTGGTGGTCGTGGCTGTGGGGCCGGATCGGCCTGCTCAGCGTGCCGGTCGACATCGGCGTGTGGGTGCTGGCGATCATCCTGACGATCCTGGCCGTGCCGATCCTGTGGCAACGGGTGCGTCGGGCCTGGCCGGTGGTGTTCCTGGTGGCGGTCCTCGTGGTCGGCGGCACGGCGATCGTGCTGGCGCCCTGGCACGACGCGCTCACCAAGGCGTGGGTGCGCACCGAGTGCGGTACCGACGACTGTGCGGCCGCTCGGGTGACGGATACCCGATGACACCGGGTGATCGCCCGATTCCGCCGATCTTGGCGTCCCGGTGGGTGTTCTGGTGGTAGAACCGACCTTATGATCCGGGGTGTTCGGTCGGGCTGTGGAGTGGCGGCGTGAGGTTGCGGTGACGGTGCGGAGTGTGACCCGGTCGGTCCGTGGTGGGCCGGCGTGCGCCCGCACTCCGGCATGTCTGTGACCCGACGATGAATCCCGCGCTCAGCCAGGACGTCGTCGACCGTGAACTGACCAGGTTGACCACCGACGGCGAGCGGATCGCCGAGGCGTTGGTGGCTCTGGAGGCGCATCCCGGCTACGGCTTCCTGGAGGGCGTCACGCTCACCGGGCGCACCAGGGAACTCTGGCAGGCGGCCAGGGCCGACATCGCCGTGCTGTACGAGCGGTACGACCAGTACCGCTCCGTGCTGGACAAGGCACGCGAGGTGAGGGCACGGCGCAACCGGCCGGGCGCGGCGGAACTTTCCGAGCTGACCACCCTGCTGCGCGGCGCCACGGTCGTGCTCTCCACCGAGGAGATCCCACTCGGCCGCCGGAACCTGACCGGCCCGACCACGATCACCCACACCATGACACTGTCCGAACTCGTCGCCGGCATGGACCGCACCTACCAGCGGGCATCCGACCTGGTCGTCGCCGCGGACGACGTGTGGACGGCCGTGGTGCGCACGCTCGACCCGCTGGACGCGACGCTGGAGGGCGCGCGCGAACTGTGCGCGTCGCTCGGGCTCGGCGAGGCGCGGCACCCGCTGTTCACCGAACTGGACACGATCAGCGGCGAACTGGCCGCGCTGCGTGCCCGCGCGTTCGCCGACCCGCTCACCCTCTACGCGGGTGAACCCGGCAGCGGCAGGCCCGACCTGTCCGCCGCCGACCGCCTCACCGCCCAGGCGACCGCGTTGCGCGGTGAACTGGACGCCGTGGCCGCCGTCCGGGCCGAACTGGACCAACGCATCGCCGCCGCCCGTGGCGCGATCGAGGGCGTGGCCGCGGAGGAGGCGCGGGCCAGGGCGGACTACGACCTCGTCCTGGACAAGATCCGCTCGCCCGCGATCGCGCCGGTGCCCGACGGCACGGCGGAGCTGCGGCTGCTGCTGGCCGGTGTCACCGGGCTGGTGTCCCGGCACGACTGGTCGGGCATCGCCACCGAACTCGCCTCGCTGGCCACGGCCACGGCGCAGGCACAGGCCAGGGCGCAGGACGTGCGGGACACCGCCGCCGCCCTGCTCGGCAGACGTCAGGAACTTCGTGGCAGGCTGGACGCATACCGGGTGAAGGCCGCGCAACTGCGACTGACCGAGGACGCCGAGATCACCGCGTGCTACCAGGAGGCGCACGACCTGCTCTGGACGGTGCCCTGCGACCTGCGGGCGGCGACCAGGGCGCTCAACCGGTACCAGCAGGCCATCGCCGTGAGGGGGCCACAGCCATGACGGCATGTCAACGACCGGGCTGCACGGGCAGCATCGAGGACGGCTTCTGCGACGTGTGCGGCATGGCGCCCGCCGCCGCCGCACCGACACCGGTCGCCGTGGCCGCCGCACCCGCCGCGGCCGTGGCCGGCACCGGGTCGGTGGGTACCGATCCGATCAGCACCGGGTCGGCGACGTCCCGCCCGACCATCGGCAGCCAGCTTTCCGTGCGCGGCAGCCGGACCAGCTCCGGCGGCTCGATGTCCACCCGGACCGGATCGAGCCGGGGCACCGCGTCCAGCAGGCGCGGCCGGTTGGGCGCCGGCCTGGTCGAGGTCCCACCGGTGCCGGTCCGGGACCCGTCCGAGGCCATCATGGCCAACCCGGAAGTGGCCGAGCGCAAGCGGTTCTGCAGCAACTGCGGCAACCCGGTCGGCCGGGGCAAGGACGGCAGACCCGGCCGTACCGACGGCTTCTGCCGCGAGTGCGGCACCGCGTACTCCTTCACCCCGAAGCTGGTGCCCGGCGACCTGGTGGGCGGCCAGTACGAGGTGCTCGGCTGCCTGGCGCACGGCGGTCTCGGCTGGATCTACCTGGCCAGGGACCGCAACGTCAACGACCGCTGGGTCGTGCTGAAGGGCCTGCTGGACACCGGCGACAGCGAGGCGATGGCCGCCGCGGTCGCGGAACGCCGGTTCCTGGCCGAGGTGGAACACCCGAACATCGTCCGGATCTACAACTTCGTCCAGCACCCCGACCCGAAGACCGGCACGCTGGTCGGCTACATCGTGATGGAGTACGTGGGCGGCAAGTCCCTCAAGGACCTGCGGTCGGACCGCGACACCGACGGCCACCTCCGGCCGCTGCCGCTGGACCAGGCGATCGCCTATGCCCTGGAAGTGTTGCCCGCCTTGGGTTACCTGCACGGTGAGGGTCTGCTCTACTGCGACTTCAAACCGGACAACGTGATCCAGAGCCGCGAGCAGGTCAAGCTGATCGACCTGGGCGCCGTGCGCCGGATCGACGACGACGAGAGCCCCACGTACAAGACCGACGGTTACTGCGCGCCGGAGCTGGCCACGGACGGCCCGTCGATCAGCTCCGACCTCTACACGGTGGCCAGGACGCTGGCCGTGCTCACCTTCAACTTCGACTACCTGGGCACCTACAGCGACCGGCTGCCCGACCCCGCCGACGTGCCGGTGCTGGCCGGCAACCTCTCCTACTACCGGCTGCTGGCCAGGGCGACCGATCCGAACCCCGACGCCAGGTTCGAGTCGGCCACCGACATGGCCGACCAGCTGGTCGGCGTGCTGCGCGAGATCATGGCGGTCGCGGACGGTGAGCCGAGGCCGGCGCTGTCCACGCTGTTCAGCCCGGAGCGAGACGTGTTCGGCGCCGACCCGGACCGGTTCCCCGTACTGCCGTCGGCCGCCGAGGTGGTCGCGGCCCTGCCGGTGCCGCAGGTGGACGCCACCGACGCGGCGGCCGGCCTGCTGGCCACGTCCGCGGCGACCGAGCCGAAGGCGGTGATCCAGAGCCTGTCCGCGTCCTCGTTGGACACGGTGGAGATCCGGCTGCGGGTGGCGCGGGCCAGGGTGGAACTCGGCGACGTGCAGGGTGCCACCAAGGACCTGGACGCACTGGCCATCAGGGTGCCCGGCGACTGGCGGGTCACCTGGTACCGGGGCCTGGTCGCGCTCGTCGCCGGGCGGGCCAAGGAGGCCAGGGACCACTTCGACCTCGTCTACGGCTGGTTGCCCGGTGAGGCGGCGGCCAAGCTGGCCCTGGCGTTCGCCGAGGAGGTGACCGGCCGGCCCGCCGTCGCCGCCCACTACTACGGGCTGGTGTGGCGCACCGACCGCAGCTACGTCAGTGCCGCGTTCGGCCTGGCCAGGGTCCGACTGTCCGGTCAGGACGGTACGGCGCCGGACAAGGCGGCGGCGGTCACCGTGCTGGAGACGGTGCCCAAGCACTCCAGCCACTACGTCGCGGCCCAACTGGCCGCGGTCCGCGCCGGCATGACCACCACGTCGGCCGCGCTGACCGAACAGGACCTGGTCAACGCGGGCCAGCGGCTGGAGGGCGTGGAACTGGACGCGGCCCGGCGCAACCGGCTGGCCATCGAGGTGCTCGAGGCGGCCCGGCAGTGGGTGGTGTCGGTTCCCCAGCGGCCGGCGATGGCGGTGGCCGGCAAGCGGCTGCTGGGCTGCGCGCTCACCGAGAAGGAGCTGCGGCTGGGCCTGGAGCGCCACTACCGTTCGCTGGCCAGGCTCTCCGACACCGCGGAGCAGCGGGTGGCGCTCGTCGACAGGGCGAACTCGGTCCGCCCGGTGACCTGGGTGTGACCGATGACCGATGAGTCCGTTGTAGACAGTGGGGCGGCGGCGAACCCCTGCCCGGGATGTGGCGCGGAAACGTCCGCCGGGGACCGATTCTGCGAGAACTGCGGCAACGACCTGCTGCTGGTCACCGGCGGCACACCGGACGGCACCGCGGTGCCTGCCCCGCGTGGTTGTGTCGCGTGCGGTGCCGAGATCGACGCGGACGGTTTCTGTACCCGCTGCGGTGTCGCCCAACCGGCCGTCCGCGACCGGGTGGAACTCGACCTGGCCGGCACGGCCGGCGTCAGCGACCGGGGCCTGCGCCATCACCGCAACGAGGACGCGATGGCCATCCGGGTCACCGCCGATCCGGACGGTTCCGGGCGCCCGGAACACGTCGTGGCCGTCGTCTGCGACGGCGTGTCCACATCGGATCGTCCGGACGACGCGTCGAAGGCGGCCGCCGACGCCGCCGCGGACATCCTGCTGGCCGCCGTCCGCGCCAAGGCCGACCTGGAGGCGGCCACCGGGGACGCCGTGGCCGCCGCGCAGAGCGCCGTGGTCGAGCTCGCCGGCACCGACGGCGCGCGCAACGCACCCGCGTGCACGTACGTGTCGGTCGTGGTCGCCGGGGACAGCGCGACCGTCGGCTGGGTCGGGGACAGCCGGGCGTACTGGCTGGGGGAGCCGGAGTCGTGCTGTCTCACCGTGGACGACTCGTGGGCGCAGCGGATGGTCGCCTCCGGCGCGCTCACCGAGGCCGAGGCGTTCGAGGATCCCCGCTCGCACGCGCTGATCGCCTGGCTGGGCGCGGACGCCGGTGTGGTCCAACCGCACGTGCGCACCGTGCCGCTGACCGGGCCGGGTGTCGTCCTGGTGTGCAGCGACGGCCTGTGGAACTACCTGCCGGACGCGGAGCAGCTGGCGGACGTCGCCCTGCCGAAAGCCGTGGACGCGCCGTTCGCGGTCGCCGTCGAACTGACAGCACTGGCCATCGACCGCGGCGGCCACGACAACGTGACCGTCGTGGTGGTGCCGTTCAACCCGAGGAGTGGGGATCTATGACGCACCCGAACTTCCGAGTCGACGTCTACCAGAACGAGTACCTGCACCAGGGTGCGGACGAGGTCAACGCGATCGTCACCGTGACGTCCGGCGGCGAGACGGTCAGCTCGGGCAGCACGTCGGCCGCCGCCGCCGAGGTGATCATCGTCGACTGCTCCGGTTCGATGGACTACCCGCGCGGCAAGATGATCGCCGCCCGGCAGGCCACGGCGGCGGCCGTCGACGCGCTGCGCGACGGCGTCGCCTTCGCCGTGATCGCCGGTACCGACCAGGCCAGGCTCGTGTACCCGCAGCAGGGCGGGCTGGTGCCGGCCGACGCCCGGACCAAGGCCGCGGCCAAGTCGGCGGTGAACGGCCTGACAGCCGGTGGCGGCACGGCGATCGGCCGCTGGCTGAACCTGGCCAACCAGCTGTTCCTCGGCCACCCGAACTCGATCAAGCACGCGATCCTGCTCACCGACGGCCGCAACGAGCACGAGACGCCCGCCGCGTTGGCCCGCACGCTGTCCGAGTGCGATGGCCAGTTCGTGTGTGACTGCCGCGGTGTCGGCACCGACTGGGAGGTCGAGGAGCTGCGCCGGGTGTCCACTGCGCTGCTGGGCACGGTCGACATCATCGCCGACCCGTCCGGCCTGACCGAGGACTTCCGCAAGATGACCGACGCGGCGATGAGCAAGGCCGTCGCGGACGTGGTGCTGCGGCTGTGGACACCGCAGGGCGCCTCGGTGAAGTTCGTCAAGGTGGTCGCGCCCGAGGTGCTCGACCTGACGTCGCGCCGGATGGTGAAGGGCCCGCAGGTGGGCGACTATCCGACCGGTTCGTGGGGCCAGGAGAGCCGCGATTACCACGTGTGCGTCGGGGTCCACCCGGCAGGCGTCGGCGACGTCATGCTGGCGGGCCGGGTCAGCCTGGTGCTGGCCGGCCCGGGCGGCGACGAGGTGCTGGGCCAGGGCCTGGTCAAGGCCACCTGGACCGACGACATGGTGCTGTCCACCCGGATCAACCCCGAGGTCGCCCACTACACCGGCCAGGCGGAACTGGCCGGCGCCATCCAGGAGGGCCTGGAGGCGCGCAAGGCCGGTGACCTGGACACCGCGACCGCGAAGCTCGGCCGGGCCGTGGCGCTGGCCACCGAGTCCGGCAACCAGGACACCGCGGAACTGCTGTCGAAGGTGGTCGACATCGACGACCCGGTGACCGGCACCGTGCGGCTGAAGGCGAAGGTCAGCGACATCGACGCGATGACGCTGGACACCAGATCCACCAAGACGTCCCGAGTCCGCAAGAGCAGTTCCTGAGTACGAGAGGCGGGGCGACCATGCCCAGTTGCCCGTCCGGGCACGACTCGACCAGCACGGACTTCTGCGACGTCTGCGGCCTGGCCATCGGCGGCGCCGCACCGACCGCGACGGCGCCCACCGAGGCCGCGCCGTCGGTGCCGGAACTGCCGGCGGAGCTGTGCCCGGTCTGCGGTGAGCCGCGCACCGGCCGGTTCTGCGAGGGGTGCAGCTACGACTTCGTGGCCGGAGCGAGCAAGGCGCCCGTGGTGAACCAGGCCGTGGCCGAACCGGTCGCGCCGGTCGCGCCTACCGCTGAGCAGTGGAGCCTGCGGGTCAGCGCGGACCGCGAGTACTTCGACGCCGTGCGCCAGCAGGACGGCCCCGACGTCCCCACCATCACCTTCCCCGCCTACTGCCCGGACCGCGAGTTCGCCCTGGCCGGGCAGGAGGTGCGGATCGGCCGGACCAGCCGCAGCCGGGGCATGGTGCCCGAGGTCGACCTGACCGGCCCGCCGCAGGATCCGGGTGTCTCCCACCTGCACGCGGTGCTGCTCGCCCAGGACGACGGCGGTTGGGCGGTGGTGGACCCCGGTTCCACGAACGGGACCACCATCAACGACGACCTGGAGCCGATCGCGAACGACGTGGCCGTGCCGGTGAAGGACGGCGACCGGATCCATGTCGGCGCATGGACGACACTGACCGTGCGGGGTCCATCGATCGGGTGATGCTGATTCGGCCGTTTGTTGTTACACCACAACGTTGAGCGGGTCATCCACCGGTCCCCGTGGTGGCCGCGCGCGCGACCCAATATCGTGTGTCCCCAGGCGCGGCGGACAAAGGCGGCGGAGTGGGCGGGGTCGACTACTACGAACTGCTCGGCGTGGACCGGGGTGCGACGACATCCGACATCCGGTCGGCCTACCGCACCCTGGCGAAGGTCATGCACCCGGACGCCGGCGGCACGGCGGGCACGTTCCACCTGCTGCGGCAGGCGTACGAGACGCTGAGCGATCCCGCCCTGCGGGCCGACTACGACCGCACCGGCACCGCGGTCCGCCCGCGCCCGGCCCGGCCACACCAACCGCGCACGCCCCGCACCGCCCGTCCGGGCAGGCGGGCGTTCGGCGCCGACCCGGACTTCATCCCGCCCCGGCTGAAGCTGGACCGGGACAAGGTGCCGTGGTGGTCGGCGGTGCGGACGCACGCCAAGGTGCGCTACGTCCCGGCCCTGGGCCCGAGCACGCCGGTGGCCGCCACGGCCGCGGTGGCCTGGCTGGTGCTGGTGGCGCTGGCCGTGCTGCTGCCCGCCCGGCTGCCGCTGCGGGTGGTGCTGTGGGCGGTCGTCGCGGTGAGTGCGGCGGCGGTGTTCCTGGTGACCAGGACGTACGTCCGGGCCCGGCTGGCCGACCGCGCGTTCGGCCAGGAGGCGGGCGGCCTGATCGTCTACGGCCAGCCGGGCACCGAACGCGACCAGCTCGGCGAGCAGCTGACCGCGCGGCTGCTGGCCGAGTACATCGCCCCACTGCCCGGCGTCCGGATCTTCCACGGCCTGGCATG
Source organism: Pseudonocardiaceae bacterium (assembly GCA_036491115.1). Lineage (GTDB taxonomy): Bacteria > Actinomycetota > Actinomycetes > Mycobacteriales > Pseudonocardiaceae > DATEPR01. The sequence continues at coordinate 513 of DASXCQ010000060.1, read as the reverse complement.
GCCGGACTCGGTGTTCGCCGACGTCGACCACGCCGTGCTGCGCGGCCACCGGCTGGTGCTGATCGAGTCGAAGATGTGGCTGCCCGGGCACTACACGGCCGACGAGCACGGTGAGCTGTGGCGCAACGGCCATCCCTTCCGGGGTGGCGCCATCCGGCTGCCCGAGGGTGTCGCGGCCTACCGGGACCTGTTGCCCGGCCTGGACGTGCGCGGCGCGCTGCTGGTGTACCCGAGCCGGGCCGGTGAGATCACCACCGGCGACTACCCGGACCACGTGCCGGCGCCGCCGATGAGCCAGCAGCGGTTCGTCATGGAGCTCGGCGAGTGGCTGGCCGAGGAGGCGCCGGTCATCGACCGGGACGCCTTCCGCACGGTCCTGGACCGAGTGGTGTCCTGAGGGGTTACCGCGTCCGGCCGGTCGGCCATGGGCGGGTGCGCAACGGGATGCTCGACGAGCGCAAGACCGGGAGCGTCTCGTGGGACCTAGGGCAGCAGCGCGGCGGCACGCAGCCA
>DASXCQ010000059.1:0-97328 GCA_036491115.1 Pseudonocardiaceae bacterium | reverse complement strand
GGTGATCAACCGGAACAACCGGTTGAAGCGGCTGATCGACCTCGGCGCGCCCGAGATCATCGTCAACAACGAGAAGCGGATGCTGCAGGAGGCCGTCGACGCGCTGTTCGACAACGGCCGCCGCGGCCGGCCGGTCACCGGCCCGGGCAACCGCCCGCTGAAGTCGCTGTCCGACCTGCTCAAGGGCAAGCAGGGCCGGTTCCGCCAGAACCTGCTGGGCAAGCGAGTCGACTACTCCGGCCGTTCGGTCATCGTGGTCGGCCCGCAGCTCAAGCTGCACCAGTGCGGCCTGCCCAAGGCGATGGCGCTGGAGCTGTTCAAGCCGTTCGTGATGAAGCGTCTGGTCGACCTGAACCACGCGCAGAACATCAAGTCGGCCAAGCGGATGGTGGAGCGCACCCGCTCGCAGGTGTGGGACGTGCTGGAAGAGGTCATCACGGAACACCCCGTGCTGCTCAACCGCGCACCGACCCTGCACCGGCTGGGCATCCAGGCGTTCGAGCCGCAACTGGTGGAAGGCAAGGCCATCCAGCTGCACCCGCTGGTCTGTGAGGCGTTCAACGCCGACTTCGACGGTGACCAGATGGCAGTCCACCTGCCGCTGTCCGCCGAGGCGCAGGCCGAGGCCCGCATTCTGATGCTGTCCTCGAACAACATCCTGTCCCCGGCGTCCGGCCGCCCGCTGGCCATGCCGCGACTGGACATGGTGACCGGCCTGTTCTTCCTGACCAAGCTCAAGGAGGACGGCGCGGGCGCCGGCTCGGCGTACTCGTCGACGGCCGAGGCGATCATGGCCTACGACCGCAAGGTCGTCGACCTCCAGTCGCCGGTCAAGATCCGCCTGCTCGACCGGACCCCGCCGCGTGGCGCGGAGCCCGAGGGCTGGGAGCCCGGTCAGCCGTGGCTGGCCGAGACCACCCTGGGCCGGGTGCTGTTCAACGAACTGCTGCCCGCCGACTACCCGTTCATCAACGAGCCGCTGTTCAAGAAGCGCCAGGCGGCCATCGTGAACGACCTCGCAGAGCGGTACCCGATCGTGACGGTCGCCCAGACGCTGGACAAGCTGAAGGACGCCGGTTTCCACTGGGCCACCCGGTCCGGTGTCACGATCGCCATCTCCGATGTCGTGGTCCCGCCGAACAAGCAGGAGATCCTCGACACGTACGAGCTCAAGGCGGACGCGGTCGAGAAGCGCTACCAGCGTGGTCAGCTCTCGCACGCCGAGCGCAACAACGAGCTGGTCAAGGTCTGGACACAGGCCACGGAGGACGTCGCCAAGGCGATGGAGGACTTCTTCCCCGACGACAACCCGATCCCGACGATCGTGAAGTCGGGCGCGGCGGGCAACATGACCCAGGTCCGGTCGCTGGCCGGCATGCGTGGTCTGGTGTCCAACCCGAAGGGTGAGTACATCCCCCGGCCGATCAAGGCCAACTTCCGCGAGGGCCTGTCGGTGCTGGAGTACTTCATCGCCACGCACGGCGCCCGCAAGGGTCTGGCCGACACCGCGCTGCGGACCGCCGACTCGGGTTACCTGACCCGGCGTCTGGTGGACGTGTCGCAGGACGTCATCGTCCGCGAGACCGACTGTGACACCACCCGCGGCATCATGATGAAGATCGGTGAGCTCGGTCCGGACGGCAAGATCATCCGCGACCAGCACGTCGAGACCAGCGTCTACGCCCGCACCATCGCCGAGGACGCGACCGACGCCGACGGCAACGTCATCGTCAACCGCGGCGACGACCTCGGTGACCCGGCCCTGGAGAAGCTGCTGGGCAGCAACATCACCAAGGTCAAGGTGCGGTCGGTGCTGACCTGCGAGTCGGCGGTCGGCGTGTGCGCCACCTGCTACGGCCGTTCGATGGCCACCGGCAAGCTGGTGGACATCGGCGAGGCGGTCGGCATCGTGGCGGCGCAGTCCATCGGTGAGCCGGGCACGCAGCTGACGATGCGTACCTTCCACCAGGGCGGTGTCGCCGGTGACGACATCACGACCGGCCTGCCGCGTGTCACGGAGCTGTTCGAGGCCCGTGTCCCCAAGGGCAAGGCGCCGATCGCGGATGTCGACGGCCGGATCCGCATCGAGGACGGCGACCGGTTCTGGAAGATCACGCTCACGCCGGACGACGGCAGCGAGGAGATCGTCTTCGACAAGCTGTCCAAGCGGCAGCGCATCGCGGCGACCCCGGACGGCCCGCTGTCCGACGGTGACCACGTGTCGGTCGGCCAGCAGCTGCTGGAGGGCACTCCCGACCCGCACGAGGTGCTGCGCGTGATGGGTCCCCGTGAGGCTCAGCTGCACCTGGTGGACGAGGTCCAGAAGGTGTACCGGGCCCAGGGCGTGTCCATCCACGACAAGCACATCGAGGTGATCATCCGGCAGATGCTGCGCCGGGTCACGATCATCGACTCGGGTTCGACCGAGTTCCTGCCCGGTTCGCTGGTCGAGCGGGCGGAGTTCGAGTCGGAGAACCGCAGGGTCGTCGCCGAGGGCGGCGAGCCGGCCTCGGGTCGTCCGGTCCTGATGGGTATCACGAAGGCGTCGCTGGCGACGGACTCGTGGCTGTCCGCGGCGTCGTTCCAGGAGACCACCCGTGTGCTCACGGACAACGCCATCCAGGGCCGCTCGGACCGTCTGGTCGGCCTCAAGGAGAACGTCATCATCGGCAAGCTGATCCCGGCCGGCACCGGCATCAACCGGTACCGGAACATCCAGGTCCAGCCCACCGAGGAGGCGAGGGCGGCCGCGTATGCCATCCCGTCCTACGACGACGGCTACTACACGCCGGACGTCTTCGGCACGGGCACGGGTGCGGCGGTCCCGCTGGACGACTACGACTTCGGTCGCGACTTCCGTTAGGCCGGCCCTGGCGCGCCAGCGGCGCGGGAGGGCCCGGCACGAAGCGCCGTGAGTCAACCGACGGCCCCGGAGACACTGTCTCCGGGGCCGTTTCGCGTTGCCAAGAGCGCCTACTCGTCAGGCGGCCCGACGTCCTCACCCGGTGGGCGGGACTCGCGCTCGGCGTTCCAGCCGAGGATCTGGGCACCGTGGGAGATGGCGGCGTCGCCGACCATCCGCATGCCCTCCTGATAACGGAAGCCGAACGACTTCGTGGCGATCGACGTCTCCGCCGTGCGGATCCGGACCGCCTTCATGGCCAGCACGCCGTGGTCCCCGATGTCCCTGCGCAGTTCGGTGATCCGCGCCAGCGGCAGCTCAGCGGTCCGCCACAGCGTCCTGACCACCACCGAGTCGGGAGTCAGCGTCAACTTCCGGCGGACCGCGGTGCCGACCGCGCCGCCGCCCACCGCCAGTACCGCCACGCCGGCCACGATCAGGCCGAGGACGGTCGAGCCATAGCCGACGCCCGCGACCAGGAACACCACACCGACGGCCAGGCACACGACCGCGTACACGGCCGGGTAGACCCAGCCCTTTCGCCACACGATCGGGTCAGCCGGCTGGGTCGGTTCGGGCTCCACGGTGCGCAGCGTAACCGGGCCGGCCGCCCAACCGGCGAGAACGGCCATGTCCTGCGGCCGAGACGACCAGGGGAATGCCGGGGACCCTGCCAGCGTTGGACCAGGCGGTCCCGGCTTGTACACCCCCCCGTTTTGACCTCCGCACCACGCGGCAGGTATCTTTGGTACTCGTGCCCGACCCATGTCGGGCCGGTCCGTGTGCCTGCGTGCGTCGGGTAGGTGGCTCGCCAGAGCCTCCCCGCACCGCAACGGCCGCGGGAGTCCTCCCGAACACCTGTTAGGGACACTAGCGGTCCCGCGCGGGTCCGAGCCAGGGCGACACGCCCGACCTCGGGATACGGAGGCACGAGGTACGACGAGGTCAACGCAGGAGAAAGCCGGTCTATGCCAACGATCCAGCAGCTTGTCCGCAAGGGCAGGGAGGACAAGGTCGCCAAGCAGAAGACTGCGGCCCTCAAGGGGAGTCCGCAGCGGCGCGGCGTGTGCACCCGCGTCTACACCACCACGCCCAAGAAGCCCAACTCGGCGTTGCGCAAGGTCGCCCGCGTGAAGCTGACCAGTGGCATGGAGGTCACCGCATACATCCCGGGTGAGGGTCACAACCTGCAGGAACACTCGATGGTGCTGGTGCGTGGTGGCCGGGTGAAGGACCTTCCCGGCGTGCGCTACAAGATCATCCGTGGGTCGTTGGACACACAGGGCGTCAAGAACCGCAAGCAGGCTCGCAGCCGGTACGGCGCGAAGAAGGAGAAGAGCTGACATGCCGCGCAAAGGTCCCGCGCCGAAGCGGCCGCTGATCTCCGATCCGGTGTACGGCTCCCCGCTGGTCACCCAGCTGGTGAACAAGGTGCTCAAGGACGGCAAGCGATCGGTCGCCGAGCGCATCGTGTACGGCGCCATGGAAGGCGCACGGGAGAAGACCGGCACCGATCCGGTGGTCACGCTGAAGCGGGCACTGGACAACGTGAAGCCGACGCTGGAGGTGCGCAGCCGCCGCGTCGGTGGCGCCACCTACCAGGTTCCGGTCGAGGTGAAGCCCGGCCGCTCCACCACGCTTGCGCTGCGGTGGCTGGTGAGTTTCTCCAAGGCACGCCGGGAGAAGACGATGATCGAGCGTCTCATGAACGAGCTGCTCGACGCGAGCAACGGTCTGGGCGCCAGCGTGAAGCGGCGCGAGGACACACACAAGATGGCCGAGTCGAACAAGGCTTTTGCCCACTACCGCTGGTAAGAGCCCGGCCGGCTCGACAACAGGTTGGCCGGCCAACCGGCCCAGGTGAGCGCGACACATCGCTCAGGACAGGGGACGAACACTCGTGGCACGCGAGGTGCTGACAGACCTGGCCAAGGTCCGCAACTTCGGGATCATGGCCCACATCGACGCGGGCAAGACCACCACGACCGAGCGGATCCTCTTCTACACGGGGATCAACTACAAGATCGGCGAGGTGCACGACGGCGCCGCGACTATGGACTGGATGGAGGAGGAGCAGAAGCGGGGGATCACCATCACTTCTGCCGCCACCACCACGTTCTGGAAGGACAACCAGCTCAACATCATCGACACCCCCGGGCATGTCGACTTCACCGTCGAGGTGGAGCGCAACCTGAGGGTGCTCGACGGTGCGGTCGCGGTGTTCGACGGCAAAGAGGGTGTCGAGCCGCAGTCCGAGCAGGTGTGGCGCCAGGCCAACAAGTACGACGTGCCGCGGATCTGCTTCGTCAACAAGATGGACAAGGTCGGCGCGGACTTCTACTTCACCGTCCAGACCATCTCCGACCGGCTGGGTGCCCGTCCGCTGGTGATCCAGCTGCCGATCGGTGCCGAGTCCGAGTTCACGGGTGTCGTCGACCTCGTCGAGATGCGGGCCCTGACCTGGCACGGCGAGGTGCAGAAGGGTGAGGACTACGAGGTCGAGGAGATTCCCGCCGACCTCGTGGAGATCGCCAACGCCTACCGGGAGCAGCTCGTCGAGGCCGTCGCCGAGACCGACGACGACCTGATGGAGCTGTACCTGGGTGGCGAGGAGCTGACGGTCGACCAGATCAAGGCCGGCGTCCGCAAGCTCACCATCACCAGCCAGGCGTACCCGGTGCTGTGTGGCTCCGCGTTCAAGAACAAGGGCGTGCAGCCGATGCTGGACGCGGTGATCGACTACCTGCCGTGCCCGCTGGACGTGCCCGCCATCGAGGGCGTCCTGCTGGACGGCGAGACGGTCGTGAGCCGTCGGCCGAGCACCGACGAGCCGTTCTCGGCGCTGGCCTTCAAGATCATGACCCACCCGTTCTTCGGCAAGCTCACCTACATCCGGGTCTACTCCGGACGGATCGCGTCCGGCACCCAGGTGATCAACTCGACCAAGGACCGGAAGGAGCGCATCGGCAAGCTGTTCCAGATGCACTCCAACAAGGAGAACCCGGTCGAGGAGGCCCTGGCCGGCCACATCTACGCCGCGATCGGTCTGAAGGACACGACCACCGGTGACACGCTCTGCGACCCGCAGGCGCCCATCGTGCTGGAGTCGATGACCTTCCCGGAGCCGGTCATCCAGGTGGCCATCGAGCCGAAGACCAAGGCGGACCAGGAGAAGCTGGGCACCGCGATCCAGAAGTTGGCCGAGGAGGATCCCACCTTCCAGGTCAAGCTGGACGAGGAGACCGGCCAGACGATCATCGCCGGCATGGGCGAGCTCCACCTCGAGGTGCTCGTCAACCGGATGAAGACCGACTTCAAGGTCGAGGCCAACATCGGCAAGCCGCAGGTGGCCTACCGCGAGACCATCCGCGGGACCGTCGAGAAGCACACCTACGTGCACAAGAAGCAGACCGGTGGCTCCGGCCAGTTCGCCAAGATCGTCATCACGGTCGAACCGCTGGAGAAGACCGAGGACGGCGCGCTCTACGAGTTCGTCAACAAGGTCACCGGTGGCCGCGTGCCGAGGGAGTACATCCCGTCGGTGGACGCCGGTGCGCAGGACGCCATGCAGTACGGCGTGCTGGCCGGCTACCCGTTGGTGGGCATCAAGGTGACGCTGGAGGACGGCTCGTACCACGAGGTCGACTCGTCCGAGATGGCCTTCAAGATCGCCGGTTCGATGGCGCTCAAGGAGGCGGCGCGCAAGGCCCACCCGGCCCTGCTCGAGCCGATGATGGCCGTCGAGGTGACGACGCCCGAGGACTACATGGGTGACGTCATCGGCGACCTCAACGCCCGCCGCGGCCACATCCAGGCGATGGAGGAGCGCAGCGGGGCCCGCGTCATCAAGGCGCTGGTGCCGCTGTCGGAGATGTTCGGGTACGTCGGTGATCTGCGTTCCAAGACGCAGGGGCGGGCGAACTACTCGATGGTGTTCGACTCCTACGCGGAGGTTCCCATGAACGTCGCGAAGGAGATCATCGCGAAGGCGACCGGAGAATAGGCCGGAGCACCGCACGATATCCGTGCGGTGCCCCGGGTTCGGGGTCCGCACACAGACCGTGAAGAATCGCGTCATACCGGCCACATCGGCTTGGATGCCGACGGCATGACGTAGCGATAGAAGTCCAGGAGGACAATCCAGTGGCGAAGGCGAAGTTCGAGCGGACCAAGCCGCACGTCAACATCGGCACCATCGGTCATATCGACCACGGCAAGACCACGTTGACCGCGGCGATCTCCAAGGTCCTGCACGACAAGTTCCCGGACCTGAACACCAAGACGTCCGCGTTCGACCAGATCGACAAGGCTCCCGAGGAGCGGCAGCGCGGTATCACCATCTCCATCGCGCACATCGAGTACCAGACGAACAAGCGCCACTACGCGCACGTCGACTGCCCCGGTCACGCCGACTACATCAAGAACATGATCACCGGTGCCGCGCAGATGGACGGCGCGATCCTGGTGGTCGCGGCGACCGACGGCCCGATGCCGCAGACCCGCGAGCACGTGCTGCTGGCCCGTCAGGTCGGTGTGCCCTACATCGTGGTGGCCCTGAACAAGGCCGACATGGTGGACGACGAGGAGATCCTGGAGCTGGTCGAGCTCGAGGTCCGTGAGCTGCTGTCGTCGCAGGAGTACCCGGGCGACGACCTGCCGGTCGTGCGCGTCTCCGCGCTCAAGGCGCTGGAGGGCGACGCCGAGTGGGGCGAGAAGCTCATGGAGCTGATGGACGCGGTTGACGAGAGCATCCCGGAGCCGGTGCGTGAGGTCGACAAGCCGTTCCTGATGCCGATCGAGGACGTGTTCACGATCACCGGTCGTGGCACCGTGGTGACCGGTCGGATCGAGCGCGGCATCATCGAGGTCAACAAGGAGGTGGAGATCGTCGGCATCAAGGAGCAGTCGATGAAGACGACCGTCACCTCGATCGAGATGTTCAACAAGTTCCTCGACGAGGGCCGGGCAGGTGACAACGCCGCCCTGCTGCTGCGTGGCATCAAGCGCGAGCAGGTCGAGCGCGGCATGGTCGTGACCAAGCCGAGCACCACCACCCCGCACACCGAGTTCGAGGGCCGGGTCTACATCCTGTCCAAGGACGAGGGCGGCCGGCACACGCCGTTCTTCAACAACTACCGTCCGCAGTTCTACTTCCGGACCACGGACGTCACCGGCGTGGTGACCCTCCCCGAGGGCACCGAGATGGTCATGCCGGGTGACACCACCGACATGTCGGTCAAGCTGATCCAGCCGATCGCCATGGACCAGGGTCTGCGGTTCGCCATCCGTGAGGGTGGCCGCACCGTGGGCGCCGGCCAGGTGACCACGGTCGTCAAGTAGCTGGTGACAAAGGGGTCGTTCGACCCCGATTTGGACGCCGTACCTGCGTATGGCATCCTTAACAGGTTGCTCGTCGTGGGCGGCCGGCAGGATGCGTCTTTTCGACGCGCCGGCCGCCCCGGCACGAGCGGACCAACCAAGCGACCGGAGTCCTGTGGCCCGGTGCGCGCAGTGGGCGCGACACACCCGACCGCGTGGACCGGAGAGCGGCTCCAACGAGCAACTGACCTGTGTGAATAGGCGAGCGAAGCAGTGTCCACGCGAGTGGGCGAAGCGACGCGGGAGGAACGAGCAGCAACCATGGCGGGACAGAAGATCCGCATTCGGCTCAAGGCGTACGACCATGAGGCGATTGACGCGTCGGCGCGAAAGATCGTCGAGACCGTGACGCGCACCGGTGCTCGGGTTGTCGGTCCGGTGCCGCTACCCACTGAGAAGAACGTGTACTGCGTCATCCGCTCGCCGCACAAGTACAAGGACTCGCGGGAGCACTTCGAGATGCGCACGCACAAGCGCTTGATCGACATCCTCGACCCGACACCGAAGACGGTCGACGCGCTGATGCGCATCGACTTGCCGGCCAGCGTCGACGTCAACATCCAGTAAGCGTCGCGAGCGCAGCGGAGAGACTTGAGAGCAATGTCTGACAGGCAGATGAAGGGGATCCTGGGCACCAAGCTCGGCATGACCCAGGTCTTCGACGAGACGAACCGGATCGTTCCGGTCACCGTCGTCCAGGCCGGGCCATGCGTCGTGACCCAGGTGCGCACCCAGGACAAGGACGGCTACCAGGCCGTGCAGCTCGCGTTCGGCGCGATCGACCCGCGCAAGGTGAACAAGCCCGAGACGGGCCACTTCACCAAGGCCGGGGTCACCCCCAGGCGGGTACTGGCCGAACTGCGGACCGCCGACGCCGGCGAGTACGAGGTCGGCCAGGAGATCAAGGCCGAGGACGTCTTCGAGGGCGGCCAGGTCGTCGACGTGACCGGCACCAGCAAGGGCAAGGGCTTCGCGGGTGTCATGAAGCGCCACGGCTTCAAGGGCCTGGGCGCGGGCCACGGCGTGCAGCGCAAGCACCGCTCGCCGGGTTCGATCGGCGCCTGCGCCACTCCGGGCCGCGTGTTCAAGGGTGTGCGGATGGCCGGCCGGATGGGCCACGTCCGCGTCACCACGCAGAACCTGACCGTGCACCGGGTGGACGCAGAGTCCGGCCTGCTGCTGATCAAGGGCGCGATCCCGGGCCCCAAGGGCGGCCTGGTGTTCGTCAAGAGCGCCGCGAAGGGTGGTGCGTGACATGGCGGACACTCAGACCACTGAGGACGTTCGCGTCATCGACGTGCACACGCCGTCCGGTGAGACCGACGGCACCGTCGAACTGCCGAACGAGATCTTCGGCGTGCAGGCCAACATCGCGCTGATGCACCAGGTGGTCGTCGCGCAACTGGCCGCGGCCCGCCAGGGCACGCACTCCACCAAGACCCGCGGCGACGTCCGCGGCGGTGGCCGCAAGCCGTACCGCCAGAAGGGCACCGGCCGGGCCCGCCAGGGTTCGACCAGGGCGCCCCAGTTCACCGGCGGTGGCGTCTCGCACGGCCCGCACCCGCGCGACTACGCGCAGCGGACGCCCAAGAAGATGAAGGCGGCCGCCCTGCGCGGCGCCCTGTCCGACCGGGCCCGCAACGACCGGGTGCACGTGCTGACCGCGGTCACCGACGCCGAGCACCCGTCGACCAGCACGGCCCGCAAGGCCATCGCGAACCTGGTCGAAGCCCGCAAGGCGCTGGTCGTGCTGACCCGCTCCGACGAGCTCGGTCACCTGTCGGTGCGCAACCTCACCGAGGTGCACGTGCTCACCGTCGACCAGCTGAACACCTACGACGTGCTGGTGAACGACGACATCGTGTTCACGAAGGACGCGTTCGAGGCGCTGCTGGCCGGTCCGGCCCGTGGCCGTACCGCCAAGGCGGTCGCCACGAGCGGCGAGGTTGAGGAGGGCGAGCAGTGATCCCCGATCCGCGCGACATCCTGATCGCTCCGGTGGTCTCCGAGAAGTCCTACGGCTTGCTCGAAGAGAGCAAGTACACGTTCCTGGTCGACCCGAGGGCCAACAAGACCGCGATCAAGATCGCGGTGGAGAAGGTGTTCGGCGTCAAGGTCGTGAGCGTCAACACGCTCAACCGCCAGGGCAAGCGCAAGCGTTCCCGCAACGGCTACGGGAAGCGCAAGGACACCAAGCGAGCCATCGTGACCCTGTCCGCCGAGAGCAAGCCGATCGAGATCTTCGGCGGCCCCGCCGCGTAAGGGACGAGAACCAGCATGGGCATCCGCAAGTACAAGCCGACCACGCCGGGCCGTCGTGGCTCCAGCGTCTCCGACTTCGCCGAGATCACCCGGTCGACGCCGGAGAAGTCGCTGCTGCGCCCCCTGCACGGCAGGGGCGGCCGCAACGTGCACGGTAAGATCACCGCTCGGCACCAGGGCGGTGGCCACAAGCGCGCGTACCGCCTGATCGACTTCCGCCGGTCGGACAAGGACGGCATCCCGGCCAAGGTCGCGCACATCGAGTACGACCCGAACCGCACCGCCCGCATCGCGTTGCTGCACTACGTGGACGGCGAGAAGCGCTACATCGTCGCGCCGGGCAAGCTGCGCCAGGGCGATCGGGTGGAGAGCGGCGCGCGCGCCGACATCAAGCCCGGCAACAACCTGCCGCTGCGCAACATCCCGACCGGCACCCTGGTGCACGCGATCGAGCTGCGGCCCGGTGGCGGCGCCAAGATCGCCCGGTCCGCGGGCGCCAGCGTGCAGCTGGTCGCCAAGGACGGCCCGTACGCACAGCTGCGGATGCCGTCCGGCGAGGTGCGCAACGTCGACGTCCGGTGCCGCGCCACGGTGGGCGAGGTCGGCAACTCCGAGCACGCCAACATCAACTGGGGCAAGGCCGGCCGCATGCGGTGGAAGGGCCGTCGCCCGACCGTCCGTGGTGTCGCCATGAACCCGGTCGACCACCCGCACGGTGGTGGTGAGGGCAAGACGTCCGGTGGCCGGCACCCGGTGAACCCGGCCGGTAAGCCGGAGGGCCGGACCCGCCGCCGCAAGGAAAGCGACAGGCTCATCGTCCGGCGTCGTCGCACCGGTAAGAAGCGCTGAGCAGGGAGGGAGTGAACGATGCCGCGTAGTCTCAAAAAGGGTCCGTTCGTCGACGACCACCTGCTCAAGAAGGTGGACGTCCTCAACGAGGCGAACAAGAAGACGGTCATCAAGACCTGGTCCCGCCGGTCCACGATCATCCCGGACATGCTGGGCCACACGATCGCCGTGCACGACGGGCGCAAGCACGTCCCGGTGTTCGTCACCGAGGCGATGGTGGGTCACAAGCTCGGCGAGTTCGCGCCGACGCGCACGTTCAAGGGCCACATCAAGGACGACAGGAAGTCGCGCCGCCGCTAGGCGCCTCGACCCGAACAGAGCAAGGGGTAGCAGACATGGCTAACGACGCCGCAAGCGCGGAGGACCTGCCGCGCGCCGTGGCGCGCGCCCGCTACGTCCACATGACGCCCATGAAGGTGCGTCGCGTGGTCGACCTCATCCGGGGCCGTTCGGCCCGGGATGCCCTGGCCGTGCTCCAGTTCGCGCCGCAGGCCGCCAGCGGTCCGGTGGCGAAGGTGCTCGCCAGTGCGATGGCCAACGCCGAGAACAACCTCGACCTGGACCCGGAGACCCTGGTTGTCGCCGTGGCCTATGTGGACGAGGGGCCGACGCTGAAGCGGTTCCGGCCGAGGGCGCAGGGGCGTACGTATCGGATCCGCAAGCGGACCAGCCACATCACCATCGAGGTGGAGTCGGTGCCGGCGGCCGCGCAGGCCAAGGCCGGTGGCCGCGCCAGGGGCCGTGCGAACCAGAAGGAAGGGGCCCGCTAGTGGGTCAGAAGATCAGCCCGCACGGCTTCCGGCTTGGGATCACCACCGACTGGAAGTCGCGCTGGTACGCCGACAAGCAGTACGCGGAGTACGTCGCCGAGGACGTGAAGATCCGCCGCCTGCTCTCCAAGGGCATGGAGCGTGCCGGCATCTCCAAGGTCGAGATCGAGCGGACCAGGGAGCGCGTGCGGGTGGACATCCACACCGCCCGTCCCGGCATCGTGATCGGCCGCCGGGGTGCCGAGGCCGACCGCATCCGCGCCGAGCTGGAGAAGCTCACCAAGAAGCAGGTGCAGCTCAACATCCTCGAGGTGAAGAGCCCGGAGTCGGACGCCCAGCTCGTCGCGCAGAGCGTGGCGGAGCAGCTGTCCAACCGCGTGGCCTTCCGCCGCGCGATGCGCAAGGCCATCCAGACGGCCATGCGCTCGCCGCAGGTGAAGGGCATCAAGGTGCAGTGCAGCGGCCGGCTCGGCGGTGCCGAGATGTCCCGGTCCGAGCACTACCACGAGGGCCGGGTGCCGCTGCACACGCTGCGCGCCGACATCGACTACGGCTTCTTCGAGGCCCGCACCACGTTCGGCCGGATCGGCGTGAAGGTGTGGATCTACAAGGGCGAGGTCGTGGGTGGCATCTCCGCCCGCCGGGAGCGGGACGCCGCAGCGGAGCGCGCGCCGCGCCGCGAGCGGTCCGACCGGCCGTCCCGGCCGCGTCGTTCCGGATCGTCGGGCACGACGGCGACGAGCACCGAGGCCGGCCGCGCAGCCGCGGCCGCCGCGGAGCAGCAGACCGCACCGGTGGAGACCGCCCCGGCGGCCGCCGAGACCAACGAGAGCACCGGGGAGGGCTGAGTCGTGCTCATCCCACGCAGGGTCAAGCACCGCAAGCAACACCACCCGAGCCGGTCGGGCGCGGCCAAGGGCGGCACGAAGGTCACCTTCGGCGAGTTCGGCATCCAGGCTCTGGAGCCCGCCTACGTGACGAACAGGCAGATCGAGTCCGCCCGTATCGCCATCAACCGGCACATCCGCCGTGGCGGCAAGGTCTGGGTGAACATCTTCCCGGACCGTCCGCTGACCAAGAAGCCGGCGGAGACCCGGATGGGCTCCGGCAAGGGTTCGCCCGAGTACTGGATCGCCAACATCAAGCCCGGCCGGGTGCTGTTCGAGATGACGTTCCCGAACGAGACGGTGGCCCGCGAGGCGTTGCGCCGCGCGATCCACAAGCTCCCGATGAAGTGCCGGATCGTCACGCGAGATGGTGGTGATTTCTGATGGCGGCGGGAACTCCGGCCTCCGAGGTGCGTGAACTGACCGACGACGAGCTGGTGCTGCGGTTGCGGGAGGCCAAGGACGAGCTGTTCAAGCTCCGGTTCCAGATGGCCACCGGGCAGTTGGACAACAACCGCCGGCTGCGCACGGTCCGCCACGACATCGCGCGGATCTACACCGTGATGCGGGAGCGTGAGCTCGGGCTCTCCGTGTCGCCCGATGACACCGAGGGTGCCGCATGAATGAAGAGGCAGTGACGACCACCCAGGCGGCGACCCGCAACGACCGCAAGGTGCGCGAGGGCTATGTCGTCTCGGACAAGATGGACAAGACCATCGTGGTCGAGCTCGAGGACCGCAAGAAGCACCGCCGCTACGCCAAGGTCGTGCGCTCCACCAGCAAGGTGAAGGCGCACGACGAGGGCAACACCGCCGGTGTCGGCGACCGCGTGCAGATCATGGAGACCCGTCCGCTGTCGGCGACCAAGCGCTGGCGGCTGGTGGAGATCCTCGAGAAGGCCAAGTAACACAGAGGACCGCGCGCGTCAGGTCGGAAATCTGGCGTGCCACAACGGGTCAGGAGCAGCAGTGATCCAGCAGGAGTCGCGACTGCGCGTCGCCGACAACACGGGTGCCAAGGAGATCTTGTGCATCCGTGTGCTCGGCGGCTCGTCGCGTCGTTACGCGAGCATCGGCGACATCATCGTCGCCACCGTGAAGGACGCCATTCCCGGCGCCGCCGTGAAGAAGGGCGATGTGGTCAAGGCCGTCATCGTCCGCACGGCGAAGGAGAAGCGGCGCCCGGACGGTTCGTACATCAAGTTCGACGAGAACGCCGCGGTGCTCATCCGGCCGGACAACGAGCCGAGGGGTACCCGCATCTTCGGCCCGGTCGGCCGGGAGCTGCGGGACAAGCGTTTCATGAAGATCATCTCGCTGGCACCGGAGGTGCTCTGAACATGAAGATCAAAAAAGGTGACACGGTCGTCGTCATCGCCGGCAAGGACAAGGGCGCCAAGGGCAAGGTCATCCAGGCGTACCCGGATGCGAACCGCATCCTGGTCGAGGGCGTGAACCGGATCAAGAAGCACACCCGGATCAGCCAGACCCAGCGTGGCGCCAAGACCGGCGGCATCGTGACCCAGGAAGCGGCCATCCACGTGAGCAACGTGATGGTCGTCGACACCGACGGCAAGCCCACCCGGGTCGGTTACCGCAGGGACGAGAACGGCAAGAACCGCCGGATCGCCAAGACGAACGGCAAGGACCTCTGATGACCACGACCGAGAAAATCGTTCCCCGCCTGAAGACGCAGTACCGCGAGCAGATCGTCGGCGAGCTGCGCAAGCAGTTCGAGTACGCCAACGTGATGCAGATCCCGGGCGTGGTGAAGGTCGTCGTCAACATGGGTGTCGGCGACGCGGCCAGGGACGGCAAGCTGATCGAGGGCGCGGTCCGCGACCTGGCCACGATCACCGGCCAGCGCCCGGAGGTCCGCCGGGCCCGCAAGTCCATCGCCCAGTTCAAGCTGCGTGAGGGCATGCCGATCGGCGCGCGGGTCACCCTGCGCGGCGACCGGATGTGGGAGTTCCTGGACCGCCTGCTGACCATCGCGCTGCCCCGTATCCGCGACTTCCGTGGCCTGTCGCCCAAGCAGTTCGACGGCAACGGCAACTACACGTTCGGCCTGAACGAGCAGTCGATGTTCCACGAGATCAACCCGGACACCATCGACCGCCCGCGCGGCATGGACATCACGGTGGTCACCACCGCGACCAACGACGAGGAAGGCCGCGCGCTGCTGCGCCTGCTGGGCTTCCCGTTCAAGGAGAACTGAGGTATGGCGAAGAAAGCGCTGGTCATCAAGGCCGCGAGCAAGCCGAAGTTCAAGGTCCGGGGCTACACCCGGTGCCAGCGCTGCGGCCGCCCGCACGCGGTGTTCCGCAAGTTCGGCCTGTGCCGAGTGTGCCTGCGTGAGATGGCGCACCGCGGCGAGCTGCCGGGCGTGAGCAAGTCCAGCTGGTGAAACACCACTTCGCCGCAGGCCCGGGGACGCTCCCTGGGGACCACGGCGAGAAAGGTAGATGAGGTCACCCATGACGATGACCGACCCGATCGCAGACATGCTGACGCGTCTGCGCAACGCCAACTCGGCGTACCACGACGAGGTCGTGATGCCGCACTCGAAGCTGAAGGTGCACATCGCCGAGATCCTCAAGCGCGAGGGCTACGTGTCCGGCTTCCGCACCGAGCAGGGTGAGCAGAGCAAGACTCTGGTCATCGAGCTGAAGTACGGCCCGAACCGGGAGCGCAGCATCGCCGGCCTCCGCCGGGTGTCCAAGCCTGGGCTTCGCGTGTACGCGAAGTCGACCAATCTGCCGAAGGTGCTGGGTGGCCTCGGCGTCGCGATTCTCTCGACGTCGTCCGGTCTGCTCACCGACCGTCAGGCCGGCAAGCAGGGTGTGGGCGGGGAAGTCCTCGCCTACGTCTGGTAGGGAAGGGAGAGCAGCGATGTCGCGAATCGGGAAGCTGCCGATCACCGTCCCCACCGGGGTCGACGTGTCGATCGAGGGCCAGCAGGTGAACGTGAAGGGCCCGAAGGGCGTCCTGTCGCACACCGTGGTCGAGCCGATCACCGTGGCCCACGAGGACGACGGCACGCTCGCCGTGCGTCGCCCGGACGACGAGCGCCGCAGCAGGGCACTGCACGGCCTGTCCCGCACGCTGGTGGCGAACATGATCGTCGGCGTGACGCAGGGCTACGAGAAGAAGATGGAGATCTACGGCGTCGGCTACCGCGTCACGGCCAAGGGCCGGGACCTGGAGTTCGCCCTGGGCTACAGCCACCCGGTGCCGGTCAAGGCGCCCGAGGGCATCACCTTCGCTGTCGAGACGCCCACCCGGTTCTCCGTGTCGGGCATCGACAAGCAGCAGGTCGGTGAGGTCGCCGCCAACATCCGCAAGCTGCGCAAGCCCGACCCGTACAAGGGCAAGGGCGTGCGGTACGCGGGCGAGAAGATCCGCCGCAAGGTCGGAAAGACGGGTAAGTGACATGACCGAGTCGACGAGTACTGCCAAGCGCAAGCCGGTGGGCAAGGACATCTCGACCCGGCGCAGGGTCTCCAAGACCCGCCGTCACTTCCGCCTGCGCAAGAAGATCAGCGGCTCGCCCCAGCGGCCCAGGCTGGTGGTCAACCGGTCGTCGCGGCACATCGCCGCGCAGCTGGTGGACGACCTGGCCGGGCACACCCTGACGTCGGCGTCCAGCCTGGAAGCCGACGTGCGGGCGATGGAGGGCGACAAGAAGGCCAAGGCCGCCAAGGTCGGGGCGCTGCTCGCGGCCAGGGCCAAGACGGCCGGGATCGACCGGGTGGTGTTCGACCACGGTGGCCACGGCTACCACGGCCGGATCGCCTCGCTGGCCGACGCGGCCCGTGAAGGCGGGCTGGAGTTCTGATGCACCCGAAGATGATTGAGAGGAACGCCTGATGCCGGGACGCACACGGCAGTTCGGCGGCGGCCAGGGCGGTCAGGGTAACGAGCGCGGAGAGCGCCGGGACCGCCGGGATCGTCGCGACAGCGGCCGCGGCGGGGGGGCCCAGGAGAAGACCCCGCATCTCGAGCGGGTCGTCGCGATCAACCGCGTGGCCAAGGTGGTCAAGGGTGGTCGCCGGTTCAGCTTCACCGCTCTGGTGGTCGTCGGCGACGGCGACGGCATGGTCGGTGTCGGCTACGGCAAGGCCAAGGAGGTGCCGGCCGCCATCGCCAAGGGCGTCGAGGAGGCGAAGAAGAACTTCTTCCGCGTGCCTCGGATCGCCGGCACCATTCCGCACCCGATCCAGGGTGAGGCCGCTGCCGGTGTGGTGCTGCTCCGTCCGGCCAGCGCCGGTACCGGTGTGATCGCCGGTGGCCCGGTGCGTGCCGTGCTGGAGTGCGCGGGCGTGCACGACGTGCTGAGCAAGTCGCTGGGTAGCGACAATGCCATCAACATCGTCCACGCGACCGTGGCGGCGTTGAAGGGCCTGCAGCGTCCGGAGGAGGTCGCGGCTCGCCGTGGCCTGCCGCTGGAGGACGTGGCTCCCGCCGCCATGCTGCGGGCCAGGGCCGGACAGGGGGTGTGACGTGGCACAGCTCAAGGTGACGCAGGTCCGTAGTGTCATCGGCACCAAGCGGAACCAGCGCGAGACGCTGCGCACGCTCGGCCTGCGCAAGATCCGCCAGTCGGTGGTTCGGGAGGACAAGCCCGAGGTGCGCGGCATGATCCACACCGTGCGGCACCTGGTGACCGTGGAGGAGGTCGCGGCGTCATGACGATCAAGATTCATCACCTGCGGCCGGCCCCGGGCGCGAAGACCGAGAAGACCCGGGTGGGTCGCGGTGAGGGCTCGAAGGGCAAGACTGCCGGTCGCGGTACGAAGGGCACCAAGGCACGCAAGAACGTGCCGGCGTCCTTCGAGGGTGGCCAGATGCCGATCCACATGCGGCTGCCGAAGTTGAAGGGCTTCCGCAACCGCTTTCGGGTGGAGTACCAGGTCGTGAACGTCGGCGACATCGCGGTGCTGTTCCCGGACGGCGGCGAGGTCGACGTCGACAAGTTGGTGGCCGCGGGCGCCGTCCGGCGCAACCAGCCGGTCAAGGTGCTCGGCAACGGCGACGTCAACGGCGTCAAGCTGGTCGTGACCGCGGATGCCTTCTCGGGCAGCGCGGTGGAGAAGATCAACGCGGCCGGGGGGTCCACCGCGACGCGGTGAACTACCGGCAGCACGAGGGCCGGCGGGAGATGTCCCGCCGGCCCTCGTCGCGTTCGCGGAACCGGCCGGGCCGGGCCAGGCTGGCCGGTATGTTGTCTTCCGCTGTGGCGGGAGACGGGCCGGGAGGGGGCGCACCCGCATGCCTGCGGCCACCCTGTCCCGCCCCGAGTTCCAGGCCGTCTGGTCGGCGCTGGACCTCGGCGACGTGCCGTTCCCGCTGTCCGGTGCCCGCCCGTCCGCGCCGGAGTGGCCGGTGGACCTCGGCACCGCGTTCGCCGGACTGGCCGAGCGCGGCCTGGTGGTGGGCGCCCAGCTGCGTGACGAGTTGGTGAACTGCCTGACCGTGCTGGCGCTGCCGGAGCGGTCCGTGGACGCGGTGGGCCGGATCGGCCACCGGTTGGCCGCGTTGGCCGCGACCGCCCGCGGGGTGGCCGCGCTGGCCGTGGCCGACGGTGACGACGTGGTGGTCACGCCGATCCGCGAGGGCAGCCTGGTCGAGTCGGTGGTGGCGCTGCTGCCGGCGATGGCGGCCGGGCCGGGCGACGAGCTGACCGTGCCGGTGGCCGTGGTGCGGCGGTTCCTGGCCGGTGACGACGCCGGAGTGGCGCCTGCCGACGCGGCGGCGCTGGGCACCCTGGCGGAGGCGAGGGTGCGGGGCGGCCAGTTCGGCGTGAACATGGCCGATCCCCGGTCCGGTGAGCTGTTCCGGGGCATCCCGGTGGTGTCGTGGTTCGACACCGCGGAGGGTCGTTACCTGATGACGAACGACGGGGACACGCTCACCGTGGCGCCGGCGGACGCGGCGGTGATAGCCGTTCGGCTGCACGAAGTGCTCGCCTCGGGGTAACTTTCCCGATCCGTAACGGCCGTGGCGCACCGTTGATCGCGGAGCGTGCTGCTCCGAAACGGGGCGCACCGGACAACGTCCACGGCCTGGGCATGCGGAATCGGTGACTGGCAGGTCAACGGCCGGCACCGGCCTGTTAGAGTCGACATCGCGTTGCGTGCCCGACGGGCCCGACACGTACTGGCCTGTGCCGCAGGCCGCCACCCCCGCCGGCCACCGCCGGCCAGGAAAACGAGGGCCAAGCCGCAGTGCGGCGGGTGCCGCCCAGGAGGTCTCGCGTGCTCAGCGCATTCCGCTCGGCTTTCGCGACGCCGGACCTACGCAAGAAGATCCTGTTCACCCTCGGGATCATCGTTGTGTACCGGATCGGCGCCACGCTGCCGGCACCAGGCGTGTCGTACAAGAACGTCAACCTGTGCACCAACGGCCTTCAGACGAGCGGTGTCTACCAGCTCATCAACCTGTTCAGCGGTGGTGCGCTGCTCAAACTGTCGATCTTCGCCCTGGGCATCATGCCCTACATCACGGCGAGCATCATCATCCAGCTGCTCACCGTGGTCATCCCACGGTTCGAGGCGCTGAAGAAGGAAGGCCAGTCGGGTCAGAACAAGCTGACCCAGTACACCCGCTACCTGACCATCGGTCTGGCGATCCTGCAGTCCACCGGCATCATCGCCCTGGCCATCCGCGGCCAGTTGTTCGGCAACTGCCCGGAGCAGGTCATCCCGGACCAGTCGGTGTGGTCGCTGGTCATCATCGTGGTGTCGATGACCGCTGGTACCGCGATCATCATGTGGCTGGGCGAGATGATCACCGAGCGCGGGGTCGGCAACGGCATGTCGATCCTGATGTTCGCCAACATCGCCTCGCGCATCCCCAGCGAGGGCAAGTCGATCCTGGACAACGGCCACGCCCTGGTCTTCACCGTGGTCTGCATCTTCGGCCTGGCGATCATCACCAGCGTCGTGTTCATGGAACAGGGCCAACGCCGCATCCCGGTGCAGTACGCGAAGCGCATGATCGGCCGCCGAATGTACGGCGGCACATCGACCTACCTGCCACTGAAGGTCAACCAGGCAGGCGTCATCCCGGTCATCTTCGCGTCGTCGCTGCTCTACCTGCCCAACCTGGTGGCGAACCTGGTCGGCAACGCGAACACCCCGTCGGGCTGGCAGCAGTTCATCGCGACGTACCTGACCCAGCAGGACAACTGGGTCTACATCATCGTCTACTTCGCCCTGATCATCTTCTTCACCTACTTCTACATCACGATCACGTTCAACGTGGACGAGCGTGCCGACGAGATGAAGAAGTTCGGCGGGTTCATCCCTGGTATTCGTCCCGGTCGACCCACCGCGGAATACCTGCGCTTCGTGCTCAACCGCATCACCCTCCCTGGCTCCCTCTACCTCGGCATCATCGCGGTGCTGCCGAACTTCTTCCTCGGCCTGACCGGTCAGGGGCAGAATCAGAACTTCCCGTTCGGTGGCACGGCCGTCCTGATCATGGTCGGTGTCGGCCTCGACACGGTGAAGCAGATCGAGAGCCAGCTGATGCAGCGCAACTACGAAGGGTTCCTGCGGTAGTGAGACTTGTCCTCGTCGGCCCGCCTGGTGCGGGCAAGGGCACCCAGGCCACGGTGCTGAGCAAGAAGCTGGGCGTCCCGCACATCTCCACCGGTGATCTGTTCCGCGCGCACATCAGCGAGCAGACCGAGCTGGGTCGCGAGGTCAAGCGGTACCTCGACGCCGGGGACCTGGTCCCGGACGGCGTCACGAACGAGATGGTCCGGCAACGGCTGACCGAGGAGGACGCCCGCCAGGGCTTCCTGCTCGACGGCTTCCCGCGCAACGTCGCCCAGGCCGACGTGCTGGCGAAGATCCTGGCCGGCGACGGCCACGCGCTGGACGCCGTGATCGAGTTCCGGGTGCCGGAGGACGAACTGGTGCACCGGCTGCTGGCCAGGGGCCGGGCCGACGACACCGAGGACGTCATCCGCAACCGGCAGCAGGTCTACCGCAAGGAGACCGCGCCGCTGTTGCACCATTACCGGGACATCCTGGTCACGGTCGACGCCATGGGTGACGTCGACGACGTGACCGGTCGCGTGATCGCCGCCCTGCGCGGCAACGCCTGATCGGGCAGGGCGGAGCGGTGTTGCGGCGGGGCAGGGAGATCCAGGTCAAGACGGCCGGCGAGCTGGACGCGATGCGGGCAGCGGGCGCGGTCGTGGCGCGTGCGCTGGCGCTGATGGTCGAGCAGGCCAAGCCGGGCGTCAGCACCTGGGAACTGGACGAACTGGCCGAGCAGACCATCCGTGAGGCCGGTGCCGTCCCCTCGTTCAAGGGCTACCACGGTTTCCCGGCGTCCATCTGCGCGTCGGTGAACCAGCAGGTGGTGCACGGCATTCCGGCGCGCGACCAGGTGCTCGCCGACGGCGACCTGATCTCCGTCGACTGCGGCGCGATCCTGCACGGCTGGCACGGCGACTCTGCGGTCACGGTGCCGATCGGCACGGTCACCGAGGCCGATCTCGCCCTGTCCGCCGCCACCCGCGCCGCCATGTACGCGGGCATCAAGGCCATGGTGGTCGGCGCCCGCCTGTCGGACATCTCGCACGCCATCGAGACCGAGGTGCACGAGGCCGAGCGCCGCGACGAGCGGGTCTACGGCATCGTCCCGGACTACGGCGGCCACGGCATCGGCACCGCCATGCACATGGAGCCGTTCCTGCCCAACTACGGCAAGCCGGGCCGGGGCCCCAGGCTGCGGGCCGGCATGGCCCTGGCCGTCGAGCCGATGCTCACCCTGGGTGACCCGGACACGGACGAGCTGGACGACGGCTGGACCGTGGTGACCAGCGACGGTTCGCGGGCCGCGCACTGGGAGCACTCGATCGCGGTCACCGCCGACGGCCCGTGGATCCTCACCGACCCCGCATGAGGGCCTGTTCGGCCAGCGCGAGCAGCAGGACGTTACCCAGGTTGCGGGCTGCCCTGGCGTCGAGATCGAAGTCGAACCCGTCGTCGCCGCCGAAGTGCAGTTCGACCGCGCCGCTCTCGCACACCGTGTAGTTGATCGCGCAGTCGCCGTCCACTCCGGCCCAGGTCCCGATGCTCAGCCCCATGTGAGGAACTGTACGATAACGACCCCGTAGAACCATACGGAACTCGCTACTCAATCGGGTGAATCGTGCTGAAGGAGTGACCGTGGCCGAACGAGGCGACCCGTGCGCCCTGCGCTGGCTGATCGGCGTCGAACTGGCCAACTACCGCAAGCGTTCCGGCCTGACGATGGCCGAGGCGGCAAAGGCCATCGGCTGTTCCCCGGCCAAGGTCGGCCATCTGGAGAGCGGCCGCAACCAGCAACAGCCGTCGGACGTGACCGAGCTGATGCGCGGCTATCGCGCGGACCGGTCCGACATCGACCGCCTGGTCTCCCTGGCCGCCAGCGCCGACCAGCAGACCTGGTGGGCACCCTGGACCGAGGTGGTCCCAGACTGGCTCCGCACCTTCGTCGGCCTGGAGGGCCTCGCTTCCCACGTGGCGACCTACTCGACGGCGGTCTTCCCCGCGCTGCTACAGATCGATCGGTATTCGCTGGGCGCCACCGAGGGCAACATCCGGGTCCGTCCCGATCACAACGACCGCATGGTCGGCCTGCGGATGACCCGGCAGCAGCGGGTGTTCAGTGAGGTCGAACCCCTCTGCCTGACCGCGCTGATCGAGGAGGCCGTCCTGGACCGGCCGATCGGCGGTCCGGAAGTGATGCGGCGACAGCTGGAGTACTTGATCACGATGTCGTCCCGGGACAACGTGGAGATCCGTGTGGTGCCCACGGCGGTCGGCTCGCACGATGCCTTGATCGGCCCGTTCACAGTGCTGGATTTCACCCAGGCACAGTCGATCGGCTACGTCGAGGTGCTCAACGGCGCCCTTTACGTCCAGGATCAAGATCAGGTCGACGGGTATACTCGGGCTGTACGTGGGCTGCTCGAAATCGCGCTCTCGCCTGCGGATTCCGTGGCGGCCATCCGGTCCCGAATCGCCTGATCCCGGAGTCCTCATGATCACGTGGTGCAAGTCCAGCTACTCCGACCAAGGCAACGGCTGCGTGGAACTGGCCAACACCCTCGACCGCATCCGCGACAGCAAGAACCCGCACGGCCCGGTCCTGAAGGCCGACGTTCCGGCGTTGATCGCCCATGTCACGACGCGGCAGGCCAGGTAGTGGTCGTCCGGAGCCGCTGTTGTCGGCCCACGCCGCCATCGTGCTTGTGGTGACTGCCGCAGCCGCCATGCCCCCATCGGGAGTGCCGGTCCCGCCGCCTGCCGACCCGCAGGCCATTCGCGCCTGCCTGACGCCCCGGGTCGCCGCGGAGTTCGACGCTGAGTGGGACATCGTGTTGGAGCGTGCGAAGCAGGCGAAGGACCCTGGCGCCGGTCCGCTCACTGCTGGACAAGTGGCGGCTCTTCGCTTACGCCGAGATGAAGGACCCGGGATCGTACTTCCGGATGCTCGCCACAGCGGACCGCACTCTGTCGACCGGCCAGGGTCCAGCAGGGAGCCTCTCGGGCGAGGCGATCAAGGCGCTCCTCCGCGAGCGGCAGGGCCAGTAGGTGTATCGGGTCGTCGTCTATCCCGAAGCGGCTGAGCAGATCGGTACACTCCCCAGCGATGCGGCGCGCGCCTTCGCCGAGGTGTTGGACGTGCTGGAAGTGAAGCCTTGGGCAGGTCCACCACAGTACGAGCGCAATCCCGACGGCGAGGTGCGTCTGTGGCCGGTTCGGTCCCGGCCGGGCAGGGACACGTCGTCTACCTGATCCTGGAGGACCAGCGTGAGGTACATGTGCTGGTGGTCCAGTGGTTCGGCGCAACCCCACCTGCCGAGTAGGGGTAGCACCCCGTATTCGCCCCACGGAAGCCGTTTGGATGGCAAGATACTCACGTGGTTGAGGAAGTGCCTCCGGAGCAGATGCGGGTGTCCGACGTCGATCGGAAGGCCGCGGCGGATCGCCTGCACCGCGCCCACGACGACGGCATGATCACGCTGTCCGAGTTCGACTCCCGCGTCGGTGCCGCCTGGCAGGCGGCCACCCGAGGCGAGTTGGCGAGGCTGACCGCCGACCTGCCCGAGAGCCAGCACCAGGCCGCGCCGCAGCCGGCCCCGCCACCCAGGGTTCCGGTTCGCCGCCACCGCGTCCCGACGGCCCTCCGCGTCCTCAACACGATCTGGCTGTCGATCATGGCGGTCAACCTGGTCGTGTGGGGTCTCGTCTGCGTCACCACCGGGCAGTTCGTCTACCCGTGGTGGCTGTGGGTGATCGTGCCGGGCGCGGTGCTGGGTGTGGTCCGGTGGTCGGTGATGGGCCACCGCGAGGATCCGCCGCCCGCGCTGCCGGGGGGCTGAACGCCCGGGTTTGGGTGGTGCGCCACGGTGCGCGTAGACTTGACGGACGGTGCACCAGGTCGCACCCATTCCGTCATGCCTGATTCCAGGCTAGCTCGGGGCCGCATGTTCTCGAACGTCTGACGAAGTGGGGTCGCTGGGTGCCCTGCGTAGCTCCCACCAGGGGTTACGTGCTCCCACATTACCGTCATGAAACGCGGAGGACATGGGCAAGAAGGACGGGGCCATCGAGGTAGAGGGCCGCGTGGTCGAGCCACTTCCCAACGCGATGTTCCGCGTCGAGTTGGAGAACGGCCACCGGGTCCTGGCACACATCAGCGGCAAGATGCGCCAGCACTACATCCGCATCCTGCCCGAGGACCGGGTCGTGGTGGAGCTCTCGCCGTACGACCTGTCCCGAGGACGCATCGTCTACCGCTACAAGTAGTGACGGCTAGCCAGCAGGAGATACGACAGGCGTGAAGGTTCAGCCGAGCGTCAAGAAGATCTGCGACAAGTGCAAGGTGATCCGGCGGCACGGCCGGGTCATGGTGATCTGCGAGAACCTGCGCCACAAGCAGCGCCAGGGCTGAGCAGAGCGGATCGACGCACACACAACGAGGACTCCCAGCACCTGCCTGGCCACACGGGCCAGGCGCACCCCCGGATTCCAGGCCGGGGCCCGCGGACAACAGAGTCGGCCGCGGGGCGGTCGGGGAGCAAACCTGGAGCCACACGAAAGAGGACACATGGCACGACTCATGGGCGTCGATCTGCCCCGCGACAAGCGGATGGAGATCGCGCTGACGTACATCTTCGGTATCGGCCGTACCCGTTCGCGGGAGACGCTGTCCGCCACCGGGGTGTCGCCCGACCTGAGGTCCAAGGACCTCACCGACGAGGACGTGTCCCGCCTGCGGGACTACATCGAGCAGAACTACAGGGTCGAAGGTGACCTCCGTCGTGAGGTCGCGGCGGACATCCGCCGCAAGGTCGAGATCGGCTGCTACGAGGGCCTGCGGCACCGCCGCAACCTGCCAGTTCGCGGCCAGCGGACGAAGACCAACGCCCGCACCCGCAAGGGCCCGAAGAAGACGGTCGCCGGCAAGAAGAAGGCCGGCAAGAAGTAGCCGCCGTTCCCACTCACGGTCGAGGAGAGCACCGAAAGCATGCCACCGAAGTCCCGTCAGGGCGCCGCGGTCAAGAAGGTCAGGCGCAAGGAAAAGAAGAACGTCTCGCACGGGCACGCCCATATCAAGAGCACGTTCAACAACACCATCGTGTCCATCACCGACCCCGCCGGCAATGTGATCAGCTGGGCGTCGGCCGGACACGTCGGCTTCAAGGGTTCCCGCAAGTCCACGCCGTTCGCGGCGCAGATGGCCGCGGAGAACGCCGCCCGCAAGGCTGCCGAGCACGGCATGAAGAAGGTCGACGTCTACGTCAAGGGTCCGGGTTCGGGCCGGGAGACGGCGATTCGCTCGTTGCAGGCGGCCGGCCTCGAGGTCGGCAACATCCAGGACGTGACCCCGCAGCCGCACAACGGCTGCCGCCCGCCCAAGCGGCGCCGGGTCTAGGGCGGGGAGGAGTAGCACACCATGGCTCGTTACACCGGACCCATCACCCGCAAGTCCCGCCGGCTGAAGGTCGACCTCGTCGGCGGCGACCAGGCGTTCGAACGGCGCCCCTACCCGCCCGGCCAGCACGGCCGCGGTCGGATCAAGGAGAGCGAGTTCCTGCTCCAGCAGCAGGAGAAGCAGAAGGCGCGTTTCACCTACGGCGTGCTGGAGCGTCAGTTCAGCCGGTACTACAAGGAAGCCGTGCGGCGTCCCGGTAAGACCGGTGAGAACCTGCTCCAGCTGCTGGAGTCCAGGCTGGACAACGTGGTCTACCGCGCCGGCCTGGCCAGGACCCGCCGGCAGGCCAGGCAACTGGTCAGCCACGGCCACTTCATCGTCAACGGGCACGCGGTGAACGTGCCCAGCTACCAGGTGTCCAAGTGGGACATCGTCGACGTGAAGCCGAAGTCGATGCCGACGCTGCCCTTCGAGGTGGCCAAGGCGACGATGGGTGACCGGCCGATTCCCGCGTGGCTGCAGGTCGTTCCGTCGAACCTGCGGATTCTCGTGCACCAGCTCCCGGAGCGGGCGCAGATCGACACCCCGGTCCAGGAACAGTTGATCGTCGAGTTCTATTCGAAGTGATTCACCCGGTCCGGCGGCGGACTCCGCCGCCGGGCCGGTGCGCCATCCCAGTCGGCGTCATATGGCGGGCGCCACTGCGAAAGGAACACGGAAGTGCTGATCTCCCAGCGGCCGACTCTGGCCGAAGACACTCTGAACGAGACCCGTTCCCGGTTCACCATCGAACCGCTCGAGCCTGGTTTCGGTTACACGCTCGGCAACTCGCTGCGTCGCACGCTGCTGTCGTCCATCCCCGGCGCTGCCGTCACGAGCATCCGGATCGACGGCGTGCTGCACGAGTTCACCACCGTGCCCGGTGTGAAGGAGGACGTCACCGACGTCATCCTGAACCTCAAGGAGCTGGTGATCAGCTCCGAGGAGGACGAGCCGGTGACCATGTACCTGCGCAAGCAGGGCCCCGGTGTGGTGACCGCCGGCGACATCGTGCCGCCGGCCGGTGTCACCGTGCACAACCCCGACCTGCACATCGCCACCCTGAACAGCAAGGGCAAGCTGGAGATCGAGCTCGTCGTCGAGCGCGGTCGCGGTTACGTCCCTGCCGTGCAGAACAAGCAGGCGGGTGCCGAGATCGGCCGCATCCCGGTCGACTCGATCTACTCGCCGGTGCTCAAGGTGACGTACAAGGTCGAGGCCACCCGTGTCGAGCAGCGCACGGACTTCGACAAGCTGATTCTGGACGTGGAGACCAAGCCGTCGATCACGCCGAGGGACGCGGTCGCGTCGTCCGGCAAGACGCTGGTCGAGCTGTTCGGCCTGGCCCGCGAGCTGAACGTGGACGCGGAGGGCATCGAGATCGGCCCGTCGCCTGCCGAGGCGGACACCATCGCCGCGTTCGCGATGCCGATCGAGGACCTCGACCTGACGGTGCGCTCGTACAACTGCCTGAAGCGTGAGGGCATCCACACCGTCGGCGAGCTGGTCTCGCGCAGCGAGGCCGACCTGCTCGACATCCGCAACTTCGGCGCCAAGTCGATCGACGAGGTCAAGATGAAGCTCGTCGGCCTCGGTCTGTCGCTGAAGGACAGCCCGCCCGGGTTCGACCCGTCCGCCGCGGCGTCCGACTACCCGGCCGACGGCTGGGGCGTGGACGCCCACCTGGACGGCGGCCACGACGACGGTCACGACTACGCAGAGACGGAGCAGCTCTGACCGTCCGGATAGGACGGCTGCGCTGTACGCAACGAGGAGCAAGATATGCCGACCCCGACCAAGGGCCGCCGTCTCGGCGGGTCGCCGGCCCACGAGCGGATGATGCTGGCGAACCTGGCCACGTCGCTGTTCGAGCACGGCCGGATCACCACCACCGAGGCGAAGGCGAAGCGGCTGCGGCCGTTCGCCGAGCGGCTGATCAGCAAGGCCAAGCGCGGCGATCTGCACAACCGCCGCGAGGTCATGAAGACCATCCGGGACAAGGACATCGTGCACAAGCTGTTCGCGGAGATCGGTCCGTTCTTCGCGACCCGGCCCGGTGGCTACACCCGGATCGTCAAGACGATGCCCCGCAAGGGTGACAACGCTAAGATGGCCGTGATCGCGCTGGTGGCGGAGCAGACCGCGACCGAGGAGGCCGGCCGCGTCACGCGGGCGGCCGCCAACCGGCGGACGAAGGCGTCGGCTCCGGCCGCGACGCCCGAGCCGGCCGAGGAGGTCCCGGCCAAGGATGTCGTCAACGACCAGACGCCGGACGTCGTCGACGCCCCGGAGGACACGGTCGAGGACGCCGTTCCCGAGGCCGACGAGGCGGAGGCCGAGAAGGCCGAGAAGGACGAGTCCTGACGACGGAGCACAGCACGCACGAGCCCGCCGCGCCCACCCGGGCCGGCGGGCTCGTCCGCGTCCGGCTGGACTTCGCCTACGACGGCACGGACTTCTCCGGTTGGGCCACCCAGCCGGGCAGGCGCACGGTCCAGGGTGTGCTGGCCGAGGTGCTCGCGGTGCACGGTCCGGGCCGCAGGCCGCCGGAGAAGCTGGTGGTGGCCGGCCGGACCGACGCCGGTGTGCACGCCACCAACCAGGTGGCACACCTGGAGGTCCGGCCCAACGACGACGACCTGGACCGGTTGGTCGGCCGGTGGAACCGGATGCTGCCGCCGGACGTGCGGGTGCTGTCCGCGCGGCCGGTGCCGGTTGAGTTCGACGCCCGGTTCTCGGCGCTGCGCCGGCACTACGCGTACCGGGTGGCGGACCGGCCGTTCGGCGCGCTGCCGTTGCAGCGCAGGGACACGCTGAGCTGGTACCGGCCGCTGGACGTCGCGCTGCTGAACGAGGCGTCCGCCCGGCTGCTCGGCGAACACGACTTCGTGGCGTTCTGCCGGCGGCGGGAGGGTGCCACGACGATCCGGGATCTCCAGCGCCTGGACTGGACGCGGCAGGCCGACGGCGTGGTGGTCGCGTGGGTGTCGGCGGACGCGTTCTGCCACTCGATGGTGCGCAGTCTCGTCGGTGCGCTGCTGGCGGTCGGCGAGGGCAGGCTGCCGGTGGAGTGGCCGTCGTCGTTGTTGCGGGCCACGACGCGGCCCAGCACGGTCGCTGTGGCGGCACCGCACGGGTTGACGTTGCTGGGCGTGGACTACCCGCCCGACGACGAACTGGCCGCCCGTGCCGAGCAGACCAGGAACATCCGTCAACCGCGTCTTGACGAAGAGGCGTCGTCAAGTCATAGTTGACGCATGAGCCCGTTGAATCTGGATCTCACCGACCTGATCGCCAACGTCGACGACGACCTGCCCGAAACAGCCGCGCTGGCCAAGGTGGCCGAGGCGCAGTCCCGCTCCCACACCCTGGCCGCGCTGGGCGACCAGCTGGTCAGCCACTACGTGGCCATCGCGCGCGACGAAGGGGCGTCGTGGTCGGAGATCGGGGACGCCATCGGAGTGTCCAAACAGGCGGTCCAGCAACGACATTCGCCCCAGCTGTTCAGTCGCTTCACCGACCTGTCCCGGCACGCCGTCGTGCTGGCCCAGGAGTCCGCCCGCAACCACCGCCACGACTACATCGACACCGAACACCTGCTGCTCGGCCTGCTGGACGAACCCCGGGGCCTGGCCGCCCGCCTGGTGACCGAGCGGGTCGGATCGGCGGAGGCCGCCCGGGCCGCCGTCGAGCAGCGACTGGCCGCGCCGGGCAAGAAGGCCCCGCGCGGCCACATCGCGTTCCGACCGGGTGGCAAGCAGGCCCTGGAGGCAGCCGTCGGCATGTCGGCCGAACTGGACAACGACTTCGTCGGCACGGAGCACGTCCTGCTGGGCGTCCTGTCGGCCGACGGCATCGCCAAGGATGCCCTGGCGTCGCTGGACATCACCCTGGAGACCATGAAACCGGTGGTGGCCGAGGCCGTCGCCCATCTCATGGCCCAGCCCCGCACCACAACGAACTGATCGGGCCGAGGTAGGCCGGCACCCCACTCGCCGGCCTGCCCGCCCGGCCGCCGTAGATTGCGATCATGAGCCTGGCCGACGTGCGCCGCCGGCACCGGCCCGCGGTGCTGGCCAACCGGGTGCGGCCGGCGGACGGTTGGGGGCTGCCGTGTCGGGCCTACCTGGTGTTCGTCCGGCCCGACCCGGCGTCGACCGCTGTGCTCGCCGAGGTCCAGACAGCTGTGGCGGAGCCCGCCCTGCTCGCGGTACCGGAACCGGCGATGCACGCCATGCTGGTCAAGCTGATACCGGTGCAGGAGGACTTCGGCCAGCCCAAGGACGAGTTGTGGGAGCGGCGCGGCCCGGAGTGGCTGGCCGCCGTGACCGAGGCCGCCGCCGGGACCGGTGGCCTCCGGCTGTGTTTCCGTCAGCTCGCCGCGACCGACTCGGCCGTCATCGCGGTGGCCGACGAGCCGAACCCGTTCACCGCACTACGCCGCGCAATGGTGCCGCTACTGCGGGCTCCCGGCGAGTCGAGCCCGGGAGACCTGGCTCACATCACGCTGTTTCGCTACGCCACACCGCTACGCGATCCCGAGGCACTGGTGGACCGGTTGGCCGCCCTGGAGTTCAGCGTGGACATCGACGTCCGCGAACTGCTGGTCGTCCGCGAGCTGGTCTTCCCGTGCCTGGAGTACGACGTCGTGCACCGCGTTCGGCTGTCCGGCTAGTCGCCGCGGCGGACCGGGCCGAGAATCTGCTTCTCCTTCGGCGTGGTGAGCAACCGCACCGGCCGCCACAGGTTGCGGCCCAGGGCCACCACCTGGTCCTCCTTCAGGTTCACCAACTGCTGCACCAGCGGCGGCGGCAGGCGCCAGATGCGGCCGGCGAGCTGCGCCTGCCCCAGGGGTTGCCGTTGCAGCAGCACCAGATCCGCCGAGTTGGCCAGCCCGGTGGCCTGCGGGTGCAGATAGGGCAGCACGTACACCGTGGTCTGCCACGCCGATCGGGGCGGGAACAGCTCCTGGGGCGTCGAACCACCGTCGTGCATCACCAGCAGCGGACCGTCCTCAGTGGCCCTGGGCAGCTCGACCGGGTTCAACCGGCGGATCTGCACCAGCGGCACCGGCCGCCCGTCCGGGCCCTCACCGGCGGCCTTCGCCAACACCTGCCAGGCGGCGGGCCGCGCGGTGGCCACCACCACCCAGGCACCGGTCGCCATCGCGCGCAATGCCAGCTGCCGGGCCAGATACAGCCCGCCCACACACACGATCCTGGTGGGCGTCGGCCGCAGGACCGACACGGCGAGCGGCTCGTTGTTCATGCCGGAGCCCAGCACCATGCCGCCTCGGTCACCGGCCGGGCTCACCGCGTCCAGCATCGCGGGCGACACCAGGAACTCCGGCGCCACACCGGCCTGGGTGCTCAGGTCCAACTGCCGTCCCCTGGCCATCAGGCCGCACCTCCCAGCGGCAGCGTCGCCGCCAACCCGGCCACCTGCAGGCCACGCAACGGTGTGAGCGACACGTTGAGCCTGTTGGCCATGCCGTGCAGGCGTTGGTGGGCGTCCTGCAACTCACCGGGCGTCCGGGCACTCACCCGCACCAGCCCGCGCAGCCCGACCTGGCCGTCCTCACCGCTGGGCGAGATCGACATCGCGACCGTCGAGGACAGCGCGCGGATGCCGGTCAGGCCGTTGATGCTCGTCATGTTCTTGCCGCGCGGCCAATGGGTGATGGCGTAGCTGGCGTGGCCGATGCCGGCCGTGGTCACGCCGGTCCAGCGCTCGTTCATGGCCACCCGGATGTTCGCCCGCGACGCGCCCACCAGTTCCGCCGCGGACACACCGGAGCGCAGCAGCTCGTCCGGATCCAGCGGCCGGGTCGGCACGCCTCGGGCCTCCAGCGCGCTGCGCACCCGGGACAGAGCACCGATCAGGGCACGGTGGGCACCGACCACACCGCCGCCGCGCTCGCTGATCGCGGCCGGGCAGCGACGCGGATCCAGTCGAACGGCGATCCAGGTGGTCCGCCGGGCCGCGGCCGGCAGCGGGCCGAGCACCTCCAGGTAGGACGCCAGCGCGGGCGACGTCACCGGCAGCGCCGCGCTACCCGGGTAGCAGTGCCAGATCACCTGGATGGCATCCAGGACCACACCGCGGTCCTCCAGGCACGGCGCCAGCGCGCCGAGCGGCAGGTTCGGGGTGGCGCCCACCTGGGCGATCAGTCCTGGCGTCGGTTCGACCAACAGCACAGCCGTCCACGAGCCGTCGTGCCAGGCGATGCCGACCTGCCGCCGCTCGTGGTCCATGCCCTGCGCCACCACCAGATCGGGCACGACGAGCCGGAGCAGGTTCACCCTGGCGTCCTCCGGGCCGAGCACGGCCTGCGCGTCCGGGGTGGCGGTCTCGTCGGCCGTGGGCACCGGTTCCACCGTCCGGGTATGTGACCTGAACATGTAACGCAGGGTCAGCTGCACCCATTGGGTGAACCATCGGCCGCTCCACCGCAGCAACGCGATGATCAGCGCGATGACCAGGATGAGGCCCCCGGCGTAGACCATCATCATCGTGCGGCCGACGGCGAGCACGATCAGGCCGACCGCGAGCCCCACCTCGATCACGACGAGGTTCGCCACCGGCAGGGCACCCAGACTGGCGCCGATGGTGCGGCGCCGCGCGGTGATCGCGGCCCGCATGGCCGCCGCGGTCTGCGCGGCCGCCTGCGTCGGGCCTGGTCCGGCCGCCATCCCAGGCGCGGGTGGTCCCGGTCGTGGAGTGGTTACGGACATCCGCTCGGTCTTCCCCTCGCACCGTCGCCGGCCTGTCGAACCGGCCGTCTTGCCGAAGCCGCCGCGCGTCGGACGTGGGCGGACTATTCTGCCGAACGGTACCGCGACCGGGAGAGCTGCAGGACGAGAATGCCGTCAACACCGACGACCAAGTCACAGGTCCAGGCGTATCGCTTCGTGCTGCGCCGGATGGAGTCCGCCCTGGTCCGCAAGGACCCGGTGATGCTGCACGACCCGATGAGATCGCACAAACGGGCGACCATCGTCGGTGCCGTTCTCGGCGTCGTCGGCCTGGTGGGCTTCCTGCTGTTCGGAGTGCTGAAGCCGGCGCCCACGGTGCCCAGCGAAGGCATCATCATCGCCCAGCCCTCCGGTTCGGTGTACGTGATCGACCAGGGCCGCCACGAGCTGATCCCGGTCTTCAACGTCGTGTCCGGCCGGCTGCTGCTGGCGGCGGGGCAGCAGCAGAGCGGCCAGGGCGGCGACGCGTCGCAGCCCGGCCAGCCGGCCCCGGTGACCACGGTCGACGACGACGAGCTGGGCGACTACTCCGTCGGCCAGATGACCGGCATCCCGGACGGTCCCACCGCTCTGCCCAAGCCGAACCAGCCGGCCACCTCGTGGGCGGTGTGCGACCAGATCCCGAACGACCCCAACGCCAAGAACCCGACCGGCCACAACGCGCCGACCACCACGGTCCTGGTCGGCCTGCGCAACATCGGGACGAACCTGAAACCGGGCGACGCCCTGCTGGTGTCCGGCGACGGCGGCAAGACGCTGTGGCTGGTGTATGGCCTCGCCAGCGACATCAACCACCCCGATGACAGTGCGGTCCGCGCCCAGTTGGACACCAGTTCGCCCGTGTTGAGCGCGCTCAACGTCAACCCGTCGACCTATCGGGTGGTGAGCCCGGCGGTGCTCAACGCCATCCCGTCCGTCGCGGAGATCACCGACCCGACAGCGGGTCTCGGTCATGGCCAGGTGCCGGCATCGCTGGCCGGCCAGCAACTGCAGGTGGGCCAGAGCTTCGCGGTCAACCAGGCCGACGGTGGACAGCGGTTCTACATCGTGGTCCCCGGCGGCGCTCAGCAGGTCAGCGAGACCACCGCACAGATCGCGATGTACGAGAACTCCAACGGGTTGCGCACGATCCCGCCGGTGCCACCGCAGGACACCAACAGCCTGCAGTACTTCACCAACAGCCTGAAGGTCGACGTGAGCGAGTTCCCTGGCCCGCTGCCGAGGATCATCAGTGCGAACTTCCGGCCGGTGATGTGCCTCGGTTGGCAGGCCGACTTCAGCAACCCGCGGCAGCCGTTGGCGAAGACCAGGGTGACCACCGACTTCAACCTGGAAGTGCCGCCGGACGCGAAGAACCCCACCGGCCACATGGCGATGGTGCCGGTCGGCTCGGGTACCCCCACCGGCCGGATCAACGAGTTCTTCATGAACCCGAAGCTGGGCGGTGTCGCGGTGCGGGCGGCCACCGGCGCGGGTGAGTTCACCAGCGGTCCGATCTACGTGGTCGACCCGCGCGGCGTGGCGTTCAGCGTCCCGGACACGCGGAGCGCACAGGTGCTGGGTATCGCCAACGCCACGGCCACCGGCGGTCTGCCACCGGCGCCGCAGGCGATCCTGAGCCTGCTGCCGCCCGGCGGGTCGCCGCTGAGCATGCAGGCCGTGCAGCACGCCGTGGACGGCATGCCGGTGCCCAACGTCGGCCGGTTCCTGCCGCCCCCGCCGCAACAGCAGCAGGCGCAGGGCGGCGGCTGACGGGCTGTGTCCAGAATCACTGTCGACCCTGGTTGGCTCACCGGCTACGCGACCACCGTCGACCTGGCGGCGGACGATCTCACCGCTGTGCTGGCCATGGTGGCGGGCACCTCGGTGACCGCGTCGTCGTTCGGCGCCCCCGGCCGGCAGGCGGTCCTGCCCACCGTGTACGCCGACGCGGCCGGCACGCTGCGGCAGCGCCTGGCCGGCATGGTGGACGCCCTGCACGCGCTGGCCGCGAGCCTCGAGCACCGGGACTGACGCCGTGTCCCCCCTGTCGCCGGCGGACGTCCGATCCGGCGACCTGCGCGACGAAGCCGAACGCTGGCGGATCGCTGCCGGGGCGGTGGCCGATGTCGTACTGCGTCTGGCCGCGCCCCTGGCCGGCCTGGACGTCACCGACAGCGGTGCGGACGCCACGGCGTGCGTGCTGGCCGTGTGGCGGATCGGGCTGGTCGGCGGTGAGCTGTCAGACCTGATGGCCGCACTGGCCGGCGCCCTGGACAGCACGGCCGACGGCGTCGATCACCTGGCCACCCGCCTGCCCGCCGACCACCCGGGGGACGCGGTCACCGAGATCCTGCGGTCGTTCGCCCCCGTCTGCTCGAATGTCCACGAAGGACACTCCTGACTACGCGGGATCGTCCTTGCGCCGCCGGGCCGAGCGCACCACGAAGTACGTGATCAGCAGCAGTGCCGCACCCACCCCGGTGCCGGCCAACGCCACCCTGGTCGGGGTCCAGTCCTTCGCCGGCGCGGTCGGCAGTTGCGCCGGCACGGTGGAGTCGCGCACCGACGGCACGCCGTTCTGCCCGGGAATCGACTCGGTGAGCGCGGCGACCGGGTCGATGATGCCGTAGCCGAGCTGGTCGTTGCGGCCGCCGGGACCGGTCGGGTGCTGCGCGGTGGCCTCCACCCTGGTGATCACCTGGCGCGCGGTGAGCGTCGGGAACCGAGCCCTGACCAGCGCCACCACCCCGGCCACATAGGGCGCGGCGAAGCTGGTGCCCTGGATCGTCCCCGCGCTGGTGGCACCCGGTTCGGTGAAGAACTGGGTCAGGCCGGTGCCGCCCACCGCCGGGTTGACCGACACGATGCCCTCGCCCGGCGCCGCGATGTTCACCCACGGGCCCCACTCGGAGAACGTCGACACGGAACCGGTCGCCGGGCTGACCGACGCCACCGACAGCAGGTCGTCGGTGAACACCGCGGGGAACTCGATGTTCACCACGTCGTCGGGATCGGGATGGTTGTTCTGCCCCGCCGGGTCGCAGGACGAGGTGTTGCCCGCCGCGTTGATGACGACGACGTTGTGCTCCACCGCGTACGCGACCGCGGCCTGCAACATCTGTTCCGGCGAGCCCGGCGAGCGCATCTCCTGCTCGGCCAGCGTGGCCGGCAGGCAGGTGTCCACCGACGTGGTGATCACGCCGACGCCCAGATGCGCCGCGTGCACGATCGCGGCGGCGAGACTCTCCGGCGTCCCGGCGGGACTGTCCTGGCCCTGCGGGGTCTTGCCGGTGAACACGCTGCTGGTCTGGCGGATCGCGTAGATCGTGGCGGCCGGTGCCACGCCGGTGAAGCCGAGTTCGGGGTGCTGCGACGTGTTGGCGGCGACGATGCCCGCGGTGAGGGTGCCGTGGCCGTCGCAGTCGAACGTGCCGTTGTGGGTCGGCGTCAGGTAGTCGCCGCCGGGCTTGAGCCGGCCGTGGTCGGTGAGCAGCGGGTTGGGGTTGACCCCGGTGTCGATCACCGCGACCCGCACGCCGACACCGGTGCTGAATCGCTGCGCGCCCTTGATGTTCAGCATCGTCTGGGCGGCCGGCTGGTCGGGCAGGGACGCGTTGGTGTCCGGGGACGAGACACAGTTGTTCTGCTGCGTGTACGTCACACCGGGCGGTGGTCCGGGCGCCGGATCACCGGGCAGCGCGGACGTGTTGACCGGCGGTGGCTCCCAGGCCGGCGGCGGGGCGGTGGTGCTCGGCTCGGCGGCCCACGCCGGACCGGCGAACACCCCGCACACCACGGCGACCACACCCAACCGCCGCGCCGTCCGGCCTACCCGCCCCATGCGGACGACGATACGGCGCAGCGTGTCAACGCGGCTTGATGGCGGGGTCCTCCGTCACCCGCTTGCGCCGCACGCTGCGCGTCACGAACAGGGTGACGAGCAGCAGGGCCACGCCGACCACCGTGCCGATCAGCGCGACCCGCATCGGCGTCCAGTCCTTCACCTCGGCCGTGGGCAGCACCGCGGGCACCGACCGCTCGGTGTTCACCGGCACGCCGTTCTGGCCGGGGATGGCCGCGGTGAGCGCGGCGACCGGGTCGATGATGCCGTAGCCGACCTGCGGGTCCCGGCCGGTGACGCTGGACGGGTGCTGCGCGGTCGCCTCGATCCGATACATCACCTGGCGCGCGGTCAGGTTGGGGAAGCGGGACCGGACCAGCGCGATCACGCCCGCCACGTAGGGCGCGGCAAAACTGGTGCCCTGCAGCGAGATGGTCTGCCCGCCCTCGACGGTCTGGTTGGACAGGCCGGTACCCGACCGTCCGGGGTCGACCGACGTGATGAACTGGCCGGGCGCCGCGACCGTCACCCACGGGCCCCACACGCTGAACTGCGACGGCGCACCGGTCGTCGGATCGACCGAGGCGACCGAGACCACGTCGTCGGAGTACACCGGTGGGATCTGCAACTGGTTGACCTGGTTGGGATCCGGGCTGTTGTTCTGCGGTGTGCCCTGGCACAGCGACGTCTGCTGGCCGTTCTGGTCCGCGCTGCCCGACATGAGGTTGCCGGCCGCCGCGACCACGACCTTGTTCTTGTCCTGCACCGCGTAGTGGATGGCGGCCTGCAGTTCCCGTGCCGACTTGCCGTCCAGTGCCTGGTCCTTGAACGCGATCGGCACGCACTCGTCCACCGACATCGTGATCACCTTGACGTCTGGCCGGTCCGCCGTGAAGCGAATCGCCTCGGCGAGGGTCTCCAGATCGCCGGCCGGCCGGTTGTCGTCGTCCTGGGCGGTGTAGTGGGTGCTGGTGTGCTTGATGGCCAGGATCTTCGCGTCCGGTGCCACCCCGGTGAACGCCGTGTTCGCGCCCTGCGGGTTCGCCGCGATGATCCCGGCCACGATCGTGCCGTGGCCGTCGCAGTCGATCAGCGCGGTCCCGTCCCGCAGGATGTAGTCGCCGCCGCTTTCCAGCCGGTTGTCGTTGGCCAGGAACGGGTGCGGGTTCACCCCGGTGTCGATCACCGCGACGGTGACACCGTCGCCCTTGGAGAACTGCTGGGCCTGGTCGATGTCCAGCATCTGCTGGGCGGGCGGCCGGTCGGTGAGGATCGTCCGGCCCACCCCGCTGGTGATGCACTGGTCGCCCTGCTTCTGCCCGAACGTGTTGTCGTCCGGGGTGCCCCTCGGGTTGGGCGGCGGCAGTTGCGTCAGGTAGCTCATGTCGACCGGCGGTGCCTGCCAGGTGGACGGTCCCGGCTGGCCGGGCGTCGGCACGCCGCTGGACGGCTGCGCCGCGAACACCGGGGCGACGGCCGGGCCGGCGAAGGCGAGCAGAACTGCCGAGGTGATCGCCGTCGCCCTGGTGGCCAGGACGTGCGGGGTGCGGGTCATCCGGTGGGGTCTCCTCGAACGGTCAGCCGATATGGACGGACCGGATCTGGCTGTAGAGGTTCATCACGGCCAACGCCAGCGGCAGCACCGACACGATCAGGATCGCCTCGAACACGTCGACGGCACGCCGCAGCACCGGTGAGAACCGCTGGTCGGGGAACACCACGCCGATCACGAGCGTGCCGGCCGCGAGGATCAGCAGCGAGCCGAACACCAGCACCAGCCGGTTGGTCGGGGTGGCCTCCACGGTCCACCCGATCAGCAGGCCACCGGCGGTGAGCATGCCGGTCAGCAGCAGTGCGACGGCCTGGGCACCGTTGGCGTAGGTCCGGCCGCGCAGCAGCAGCACGCCGGCCACCGCGCCGCCCTCGATGATTCCCCACATGTTGCCGCCGCTGGCGGCCAGCACGGCCGAGATGGCCGCGGTCACACCGCAGCCGATGATCATGCCGGTCATGTACTCGTGGGCCAGGCCGGTGCGCCGCTCGATCACCCGGAAGTCCGGGAAACCCGAGTCCTCACGCAGGTCCTCGGCGTCCCTGGGCACGCTGGGTAGCGGCAGTTTGGCCAGTTGGATGGTGATCCTGGGCAGGACGGACAGTGCGGCCAGTGCCACGGCGGCGGCGCCCGCGGCGATGCCCGGCGTCGACTCGGCCACCAGCGTGGCCACCAGGAACGCCACGGCACCCAGCCCGCTGGCCGTGGCCGCGGCGACGAACACCGTGCCACCCGCGCCGACCACCAACATGCACGCGGCCGCGACGATCAGCACCAGCACGCAGGCCAGCAGGAAGTTGGCCCGGCCGGGTGATCCCGGCACGACGTACAGGCCGCACACGAAGGCCATCGGCAGCCCGCCGGTGGCCGCGACGACCACGCCGGTGGTCTTCGCGTCGTAGGCGTGCGTGATGGTGGCGCCGACGGTGATCGCGAGGATCGCCGTCACACCGGCGGCGATGGCCGCCGCGATGCCGTTGCTCCCGCCACCCAGCGGACCGCCCAGCAGCGCGGCCAGCGCGGCCAGCAGCAGCGTCAGCCCGGCCGCCGCGTGCCCGATCCGGTGGGCCGTCTCCTTGGTCCACGGCCGGAAGCTGCTCGGCGTCGACTCGGCGATCGCGTCGACCACGTCGTCGTACAGCGGCGGCGGTGGGTTCTCCGAGCGGCGGCGCAGCTGCAGCAGGTCCCCGTCCACCACGCCGAGCGAGGCCAGCGTTCGACTGGGGTCCAGCGGCGCGTCACCGAGCCGGGCCAGACACCAGCCGCCGTGCCGGGCACCGCCGTCCGGGGTGGCCTCCTTGGCCATGTCCAGCAGCATCGGCAGCAGGTCGGCGACGGCCACGTCGGCGGGCAGCGCCACGTCGATCCGCGTCCGCGGTGCCACCACCGTCACCCGGCTGAACACCGTCGTTCCGGTCGCCACCAGCGGCCCCTTTCCGGTCCTGGAGAATCCCTGGCATCCGCACTCCGGCAGGTCGGTACCCAACTGTGTCGAACCGACCGCTCGGGGTGGTGAGCGCCCCTAGTATGGCCTTACCGGACCGGCGTGTTGGACGGTTCGGGGCAACTTGTCGGTTCCGGGTCACTCGGCCGGTGGCCGCCGCTCGACTGGGAAGGGTGTCTGCTGCCGTGAGCACGGTCCAGTTCAAACGGACGGCGAGGCTCGCCGCACCCCGCCGCCCCGGTGGCGAGGTGCATCTGGAACCGCCGCCCGAGGTGCCGCGCACCATACCGGGCAACATCCTGATGAAGTTCCTGCCGATCGTGATGATCTTCATGTCGATCGGGATGATGGCCTTCATGTTCGTCATCAGCAAGAACAACCCGACCACCCTGCTGATGGGCGGCATGATGATGATGGGCAGCGTCGGCATGCTCGGTGCCGGCGGCGGCCGGGGCAACAAGAAGGCCGAGATGAACGAGGACCGCAAGGACTACCTGCGGTACCTCGGCCAGATGCGGGAACGGGCCAGGGAGTCCACCGAGGAGCAGCGCGCCGAGCGCGAGTGGGTCCACCCCGACCCGCAGACCCTGTGGTCCATCGCCACCAGCAGGCGGATGTGGGAACGCCGCGCCGCCGACTCCGACTTCATGCACCTGCGCGTCGGCCGCGGTTCCCAGCGGCTGGACACCCGGCTGGTGCCGCCGCAGACCGGTCCGGTCGAGGAACTGGAGCCGATCGCGACGCTGGCGCTGCGCCGGTTCGTCCGCGCTCACTCGATCGTGCCGGAACTGCCGGTGTCCATCGCGCTGCGCAGCTTCGCCGCCGTCGGCCTGCAGGGCGAGCGCACCCAGACCCGCGGCCTGGCCAGGGCGATGCTCGCCCAGATGGCCACCTTCCACACCCCGGACGACCTGCTGATCGCCGTGGTCACGTCGGGCAGGGCGAAGCAGGAGTGGGAGTGGGCCAAGTGGCTCCCGCACGCGCAGAGTCCGTCCCTGGTGGACGGCATCGGCCCGCTGCGGCTGATCACCGGCTCGCTCGGCCAGATCGAGCGGTACCTGGAGCAGGAACTGCGCGACCGGCAGCGGTTCACCCGCAACGCCCCGCCGCTCACCGACGCCCCGCACGTCGTGATCGTCATCGACGACGGCGATGTCAGCCGCGAGGAGCACATCGTCCTGGAGGAGGGCCTGGTCGGCGTCACCCTGCTGGACCTGTCCGACTCGCTGGGCAGCCTCTCCTCCCGGCGCGGCCTGCGCCTGATGGTGGAGGACCGCAGGCTGGGCGCGCGCAGCGCCAGCGGTGTGGAGTGGTTCGGTCGTCCGGACACGATGACCGTCGTCGAGGCCGAGGCGCTGGCCCGCCGCCTGTCGCCCTACCGGATGGGGGCGCAGGCCGAGTCCGGCGACGAGGACCCGCTGTCGGCCAACGCCGACCTGCTGGAGATGCTCGGCGTCAACGGCGACCCGATCACGTTCGACGTGCAGCAGGCGTGGCGGCCCCGGCCGGTGCGCGACCGCTACCGGGTGCCCTTCGGCCTG
Organism: Pseudonocardiaceae bacterium; assembly: GCA_036491115.1. Classification (GTDB taxonomy): domain Bacteria; phylum Actinomycetota; class Actinomycetes; order Mycobacteriales; family Pseudonocardiaceae; genus DATEPR01. The sequence continues at coordinate 56,181 of DASXCQ010000059.1, read as the reverse complement.
GGCGAGAGCGGCCAGATGGTCGAGCTGGACATCAAGGAAGCGGCCATGGAGGGCATGGGCCCGCACGGCCTGTGCGTCGGCGCCACCGGTTCCGGCAAGTCCGAGTTCCTGCGCACGCTGGTGCTGGCCATGCTGGCCACCCACTCCAGCGCCACGCTGAACATGATCCTGGTGGACTTCAAGGGTGGCGCCACGTTCCTCGGTTTCGACCAGGCGCCGCACGTCGCGGCCACCATCACCAACCTGGCCGGCGACCTGACCCTGGTGGACAGGATGAAGGACGCCATCGCCGGTGAGGTGGCGCGCCGCCAGGAGCTGCTGGCCAAGGCGAACGCCAAGAACGTGTGGGACTACGAGAAGATGCGCGAGAACGGCGCCGATCTCGACCCGCTGCCGGCGCTGTTCATCTGCATCGACGAGTTCTCCGAGATGCTGACCGCCAAGCCCGACTTCATCGACATCTTCCTGCAGATCGGCCGCGTCGGCCGGTCGCTGCAGATGCACATGCTGCTGGCCTCGCAACGCCTGGAGGAGGGCAAGCTGCGTGGTCTGGACACCTACCTGTCCTATCGGATCGGCCTGAAGACGTTCTCCGCCGCCGAGTCCCGCGCGGCGATCGGCGTGCCGGACGCGTTCGAGCTGCCGCCCATCCCGGGTTCCGGTTACCTGGCCGTGCAGGGCGAACCGATGACCCGGTTCAAGGCCACCTACGTGTCCGGCCCGTTCCGGCCGTCTGGCATCCAGGTGGCCGGGCCGTCCGCGCCGATCACCAGCGACCGCAGGCCGAAGCTGTTCGTCCCGGACTTCGTGGAGATCCCGAAGGAACCGGAGCGGGCCAGGGAGGTCGCGCGGCCCAAGGAAGAGGAGAAGAACGAGCCCACCTACCTGGAACTGGTCGTCAAGAAGCTCAACGGCCAGGGCCCGCCGGCACACGAGGTGTGGCTGCCGCCGCTGAACGAGCCGCCGTCCATCGACCAGTTCCTGCCGCCGCTGCAGCCCACCGACGACCGGGGCCTGTCCGCGTCCGGCTTCTTCGGCAACGGCCGGCTCCAGGTGCCGCTGGGCATGGTGGACAAGCCGTTCGAGCAGCGCCGCGACCTGCTGTGGGCGGACTTCTCCGGTGCCGCCGGGCACGGTGCGGTCGTCGGCGGCCCGCAGTCGGGCAAGTCGATGCTGCTGCGCACCCTGGTCATGTCCATGGCCGTCACGCACACGCCGGAAGAGGTGCAGTTCTACTGCCTCGACCTCGGTGGCGGCACGATGGCCACGCTGAACGGCGTGCCGCACGTCGGCGGGGTGGCCGGCCGGCTGGACCCCGACCTGGCCCGCCGGATGGTCGCCGAGATGACCACCCTGGTCGCCGAGCGCGAGGCCCGCTTCCGGGACAACCAGATCGACTCGATGACCGAGTTCCGCAACCGCAAGCGGCGCGGCGAACTGCCCGACGACCTGCACGGCGACGCCTTCCTGCTGGTGGACGGCTGGCTGAACTTCCGCCAGGAGTTCGAGGAGCTGGAGCAGCAGGTCGTGGCGCTGGCCGCGCAGGGCCTGTCCTACGGTGTGCACCTCGTCGTCGCGGCCAACCGGTGGGCGGAGATCCGGCCCGCGCTGAAGGACCTGCTGGGCACCCGGTTCGAGCTGCGTCTCGGCGATCCCACGGAGTCCGATGTGGACCGCCGGGTCGCGGTGAACGTGCCGGCCGGCCGTCCCGGTCGCGGTCTGACCAGGGACAAGCTGCACTTCCTCACCGGCCTGCCGCGCATCGACGCCTCCACCGACCCGGAGTCGGTGGCCGCGGGCGTGCAGGACGCGGCCGCGAAGATCCGCGGCTCGTGGCGCGGCCGGAACGCGCCGAAGGTGCGCCTGCTGCCCGACGTCCTGCCCTACGAGCAGTTGGTGATCCCGGCCCAGTTGCCGAAGAAGGACATGGTCCCGATCGGCGTCAACGAGGACGAGCTCGCCACGGTGTTCCTGGACTTCGACGCGGAACCGCACTTCGTGGCGTTCGCCGACGGCGAGTCCGGCAAGACCAACCTGCTGCGCTGCATCGTGCGCGGCATCACGCACAACTACACGCCCAAGGAGGCGGTCATCCTCCTGGTGGACTACCGGCGCACCATGCTGGGGTTCATCAACACCGAGCACCTGCTCGGCTACGTGGTCTCCGGCAACCAGTTGCAGACCGTCATGAAGGACGTCCACAACTCGATGACCGGCAGGCTGCCCGGCCCGGACGTCACCCAGGAGCAACTGCGCAACCGGTCCTGGTGGAACGGTCCGGAGCTGTTCGTGATCGTCGACGACTACGACCTGGTGGCCACCCAGGCGGGCAACCCGCTGCAGCCGCTGTCGGAGTTCCTGCCGCAGGCCAAGGACGTCGGACTGCACATGGTGGTCATGCGGCGCACCGGTGGCGCATCCCGGTCCACCTACGACCCGGTGATCGGCAAGCTGAAGGAGATCTCCAGCCCCGGCCTGGTCGGCAGCGGCAGCAAGGACGAGGGTGTGTTGTGGGGCACGGTGAAACCGAGCGCCCAACCGCCCGGCCGGGGCACCATCGTGACGCGCAAGCTGGGGCAGCAGCGGATGCAGGTGGCCTGGCTGCAGCCCGAGTAGGGCCCACTAAGGTTGCTGCCGTGCCGACGACAGGGCCCAGCACCAGGCCGCCGACCGGATCGCCGATCGGACAGCCCCGATGAGCCTGCACGTCGCCGTCGACTTCGGTACGTCCAGCACGTGTGTCGCGGTCTCGGTCGACGGCCGGGAACCGCAGGTGGTCGTCGTGGACGGCCAGCCGATCGTGCCGTCCGCGGTGTTCGCCGCCGTGGACGGCACCCTGTTCGTCGGCCAGGAGGCCGAACGCCAGGCGGCCATCGACCCGTCCCGCTACGAGCCGAACCCGAAGCGACGCGTCGACGAGGGTGAACTGCTGCTCGGCAACACCGTGATCGGTGTGGTCGAGGTCGTGCGGGCGGTGCTCGGCAGGGCCGTCACCGAGGCTCGCAGGCTGGCCGGCAACGCGCCGGTGGACCTGCTGGTGCTCACCCATCCCGCGGACTGGGGCGCGATCCGCACCCGCGTGCTGCGCCAGGCCGGTGCCGGGCTGGCCACCGAGGTCACGCTGGTGCCGGAACCCGTTGCGGCAGCGGTGTTCCATGCCGCCAGCCACGCGCTGCCGCCCGGTGCGGCGCTCGCCGTGCTGGACCTGGGCGGCGGTACGGTGGACGTGAGCGTGGTGCGCCGGCAGCAGCCCGGCGAGGCGGAGCATGGCCACGCGGTGGCCGGGTTCGCGGTGCTCGCCACGCACGGCGACCCGAACTTCGGCGGAGCCGACATCGACCAGTTGCTGCTGGAGCACGTCGGTTCCCTGATGTCGGACACGGTCCGGGACGACTGGCGGGCACTGACCGAGGGCCGGGAGATGTCCGACCGCCGCCGCCGCCGGGTGCTTCGCCAGGACATCCGAGGTGCCAAGGAGACGCTGTCCCGGCACACCTACACCGACGTGCCGATGCCGCCGCCGTTCCCGGACGCCCACGTCACCCGGGAGGACCTGGAACGGCTGATCGACGTCCCGCTGCGCCGCGCGGTCGCGCTGACCGTGGAGACGGTGGCCCAGGCCGGGCTGCGGCCCGACCAGCTGTCCGGGGTGTTCCTGGTCGGCGGGTCCAGCCGGATCCCGCTGGTCGCGCGGCTGGTCTATCAGCGACTCGGCGTCATACCGACCACACTGGACCAGCCGGAGACCGTGGTCGCGCGGGGTGCGCTGCGTGCGGTCGCGCTGGACCCGCTGCACACCGGCGGGTTGTCCGTGCCGCGTCCGGTGGCGCGCGACGTCGGCGAGCAGCCCACGGTCACCATGCCGGCGTACCCGCAGGCCGGGCAGCGGCCGGCGGTGTCGGCCGCGGCGCCGGCTGCCCCGGCCGCTCGACGCGGTGGGCGCAAACGCCTGGCGGGGGCAGGTGCCGTCGTCCTCGTCGTGGTGGTGGTGCTGATCGTGGTCCTGACGCGTGGGGGTGGTGGCGGTGCCGCGCAGCCGCCCGCCGCGCTCAACCCGCCGGCCGGCCAGCACCTGATCGCCCAGTACGACTACCGGTTCACCACGCCGAAGGGGTGGGCCGAGTCGGCCAGCAGCGCACCGAACCTGGAAGTGCAGATCGCACCTACGAACGCGCCCACCGGTGGCGATGCGATTTACGTCCGGGAATTTCGACTTTCCTACGACAGCACCAAGGATCGCGCCCGCGCGGTGAGCCAATTGGGGCCCGTGGTCAAGCAGGCCGGCTATCGGAATTTCACTCCGTCGTTGACGTTCGCACATCGGACCGTGGCCTACTACCAACAGCCGGGCAACGACGCGACCGCCGACTGGTACGTGCTGTTCCAGGGCAGCGTGCAGGTGAGCATCGGGTGCCAGTATCCGGCCACCGACCAGCCGAGAGTACAGGCAGCCTGCCAGCAGGTCGTGGCCGGGATGGCCATCACCCACTGACCGATCGGGTGACAACGCTGGGTCCACTTCGGACCACCGGATCGAGGTGCCGGATCGCCCCGCCGGGTGACGATGACGAGGGTATTTTCCATTCGCACATCACCCCGTGACGACATTTACATCAGCGAACGTTTACACCCGCAACGGCTTCCGGAAAAACCGAGACACGGTGGAACCGGTCATGGCAGGGTTCACGTCGTAGTTGGCGTACGGACGATGAACGTACGGACCACAGACTTCTGAAGGGAGCCATTCCTCATGGCGCAGCAGTTCACGACCGGTTCCTCGGAGATGACGGCAGGTGTCCAGAGCCTGCAGGAGATGAACGAGTCGCTCAACGCCAGCCTGCGTGCCCTGCAGGGTGAGGTCGAGCAGGTCGCCGGCGCGTGGTCGGGTTCCGCCGCGACCGCCTTCAACAACCTCATGCAGCGGTTCAACGAGGACGCCTCCAAGCTGAACCAGAACCTGCAGCAGATGTCCGAAGCCATGACCAGCAACAACAAGGCCTACCAGGCGTCGGAAGAGTCCAACCAGAGCGAGATGAGCAAGCTCCTCGGCGGTCTGTGAGCACACCGACGGCTCGTCCGTCCCCTAGTCCACATCACGGCAAGAACACTGAAGACTTCCCAGGAGTGAGGTAACGATGAGCGAGATCAAGGTCGGATTCGACGCGATTTCCAACCTGGCCACCCAGATCAACAGCCAGGTGCAGAACATCGACGGCCAGTTGGAGACCCTGAAGTCGGCCATCACGAAGCTGTCCGGGCAGTGGACCGGTGGCGCGAGCGACTCGTTCCAGGCCGTCCAGACGCAGTGGAACAACTCGGCCGAGGACCTCAAGTCGGTGCTGGCCCGCATCTGCACCGCGGTCGGTGCGGCGCACGACTCGTACCAGCAGACCGAGCAGTCCAACACCGCGGTGTGGGGCTGAGCACCCCGGACGTGCGGCGCGGGACCTCGGAGGCGGTGCCTCCGGGGTCCCGTCGTGTTCGGCCAGGTACACTGGTCAGGTGCCGGTCCCGGGGGCCGTTTTGACCCTGCGGTTCGGTGCCAGGTATCTTCTGACGTTGTTGTGCGGAGCTGCCCGTAGTGTGCGGTTACCGCGATGACGCCCCTGACGAGAGTGACGACGAGGTAGACCCGTGCGCACGTACAGCCCGAAGGCCGGCGAGGTGACCCGCGCCTGGCATGTGATCGACGCCGAGGACGTGGTCCTCGGCCGACTTGCCACGCAGGCCGCCACGCTGCTGCGCGGCAAGCACAAGCCCATCTACGCCCCGCACGTGGACACCGGCGACTACGTCGTCATCGTCAACGCGGAGAAGGTCGCCCTCACCGGCAACAAACGTGACCAGGCGTTCGTCTACCGGCACAGCGGCTATCCCGGCGGTCTGCGCAAGCGGTCGTTCGGCGACATGCTGGACACCCAGCCCGAGCGGCTGCTGGAGAAGACGATCAAGGGCATGCTGCCGCACAACCGTCTCGGCCGCGCGATGGCCGCCAAGCTGAAGGTCTACGCCGGGCCCGAGCACCCGCACACGGCGCAGAATCCGCAGCCGTACCAGATCGCCGACAAGAGCAAGGTGAACCGGTGACCAGCGCCGACGAAACTCCAGCAGACGTGACCACCCCGGAGACGGAGACCGCGGTCGACGCGGCCACCGAAACCCCGGCCACCGAAACCCCGGCCACCGAAACCCCGGCCACCGAAACCCCGGCAGCGGAGACCCCGGCAGCGGAGACCCCGGCAGCGGAGACCCCGGCAGCGGAGACCCCGGCAGCGGAGACCCCGGCAGCCGAGCCGGCAGTGGAGACCCCCGCCGCCGAGGCCGCGACCGAGGCCACCGACACCGCCGAGGCCACCGAGGAGGCGTCCGCCAAGCCGGCGTCCCGCCCGGTCATCTCCGGCAAGCCCGTGCAGACCGTCGGCCGCCGCAAGGAGGCCATCGTCCGCGTTCGCCTGGTGCCCGGCACCGGCAAGTTCCGCCTCAACGGCCGCAGCCTCGAGGAGTACTTCCCGAACAAGGTGCACCAGCAGCTCATCCGTGAGCCCCTGGTGACGGTCGAGAAGCCCGAGTCGTTCGACGTGTTCGCCAACCTGCGCGGCGGCGGCATCACCGGCCAGGCCGGTGCGCTGCGGCTGGCCATCGCGCGGGCGCTGATCGAGGTCGAGCCCGACGACCGGCCGCCGCTGAAGAAGGCCGGCTTCCTGACCAGGGACGCCCGGGTCAAGGAGCGCAAGAAGTATGGCCTGAAGAAGGCCCGCAAGGCGCCTCAGTACAGCAAGCGCTGATCACGTAACCTCCGTGCACACGGTCCACGGGAGCAGTCATCCGTCCGTCGGGTGCTGCTCCCGTGGCTTCTCACCGGTTGACAGGCGGGAGGTCGACGCCAGGATGAGTCGGCTGTTCGGCACCGACGGCGTGCGTGGCCTGGCCAACACCGAGCTGACCCCGGAGTTGGCGATGTCCGTGGCGGCCGCCGCGGCCAGGGTGTTCACCGAGCACGACCGTTCGCACCGGCAGGTGGCGGTCGTCGGCCGCGACCCGAGGGCCAGCGGCGAGATGTTGGAGGCCGCCGTGGCGGCCGGCCTGGCCTCGGCGGGGGTCGACGTGCTGCGGCTGGGCGTGCTGCCCACCCCGGCGGTCGCCTACCTGGTCGGTGAGCTGGGAGCCGATCTCGGCGTGATGGTCTCCGCGTCGCACAACCCGATGCCGGACAACGGCGTGAAGCTGTTCTCGTCCGGCGGGCACAAACTGCCCGACGCGGTCGAGGACGAGATCGCCGCCCGGCTGGCCCCGCCCGCGGACCGCCCGGTCGGCGCCGCCGTCGGCCGCATCACCGACTCGGCCGAGGCCGTGCTGCGCTACGAGGACCATCTGCTGGCCGCCACCGGCCGGTCGCTGTCCGGCCTGCGGATCGTGGTGGACTGCGCGAACGGCGCCGCGTCGCAGGTGGCACCCCAGGTGTACCGCAAGGCGGGCGCCGAGGTCATCGCCATCCACGCCGAACCGGACGGCCTGAACATCAACCACGACTGCGGCTCGACCCATCTCGAGTCGATCCGGACCACCGTGCGCGAGTCCGGCGCCGACCTGGGCATCGCCCACGACGGCGACGCCGACCGCTGCCTGGCCATCGACGGCACCGGCGCGATCGTCGACGGCGACCAGATCATGGCCGTGCTCGCCCTGGGCATGAAGGAAGCCGGCGAACTGGCCGACGACACCCTGGTCGTCACGGTGATGAGCAACCTCGGCCTGCACCTGGCCATGCACGAGCAGGGCGTCAACGTGCGCACCACGGCCGTCGGCGACCGCTATGTGCTGGAGGAGCTGCGCACCGGCGGGTTCTCCCTGGGCGGTGAGCAGTCCGGCCATGTGCTGCTGCCCGCCCACGCCACCACCGGCGACGGTGTGCTCACCGCGCTGCGCCTGATGGCCAGGGTGGTGGACACCGGCCGGTCGCTGGCCGAGCTGGCCGGCGTGATGGACCGCCTGCCGCAGGTGATGGTGAACGTGAGGGTCGCCGACAAGGCCGCGGTGGCCACGGCACTGACCGTCGCCGACGCCGTCGCCGACGTGGAGCGCGAGCTGGGCGAGTCGGGCCGGGTACTGCTCCGCCCGTCCGGCACCGAGCAGCTGGTCCGCGTGATGGTCGAGGCGCCCACCCACGACCTCGCCGAGGCGGCCGCGTCCCGCCTGGCCGGCGTGGTCGCGTCCGTGCACTGACCGCTCGCCGCCGGGGAACCGCCCGAACCCACCCAACGCGCCTGTGACGGGTTTATGGTGCAGGCGGGCCTTACTCGGCGTGCGCGGTGAGAGGTGGGGTAGGTGGCGGGCTACCAGACCAGCGACGAGATGTCCGGTGTCGCCGGAAAGGTGACGGGCGAGGCCGGGCCGATCGGCGACGAGGCGGAGCTCATCAGCACGTCGCACGTGGTCGCGAGTGACGCCGGCCGGGACTTCGCCGACAAGGGCACCGCCTATCTCAATGCCATCCAGCACAACGTGGTTGCCGGCGTGCGGGCGTTCGCCACGGTCACCACCACAGTGGGCGACAGGCTGACCGACACCTACCAGCGCTACAGCCAGACGGAGGACCGGAGCGCGGGCACGCTGCGCTCGTCAGGGGCCGGCGCATGAGTGACGGCACCGACCGGCAGCAGTTCCAGCAGCAACTGGCCGGTGAGGCCAAGAAGACCGTGGCCCAGGGCGGTGCCGGCGTGAGCACGTCCGACGAGATCCTGGAGCCGGGTTCCCTTGGCATGTACTACTTCCAGTACTTCATCCCGCCCTACCGCGACTGGACCGGCAGCGCGCCCGACCTGGGCAAGGACATCCGCGACGTCTACGACAACCTGCGGGGTATCAACTTCGCCCACTTCCGGGCCGACGCCACCCAACTGTCCACATCGCACGGCACGCTGTCGGACAGTGCGCTGAACGTGGCGAGCGCCACGAGTTCGCTGGGTGGTTTCTGGCAGGGAGCGGCCGCTCAGGCGGCGCAACAGTTCTGCGGTTCATTCGTGCGGGACGCCAGGACGGCCACCGACGGCGTCGACGCGGCCAGCCAGGTCATCACCACCGCGATGAAGGCCATCGAGACGGCCGTGTTGCAGCGCGCGCAGGGTGTGTTGCCGCTCTACGCGACGGACGTCGGCGGTGTCACGCCGGACGGTGTCCGGCAGCTCATCGACATCGCGCGGAACAAGGCGAGTGAGGACGAACTGCGGTCGGTGTCGACGTGGCCGGTGTTCCAGAACGTCGACTGGGGCGACACCGACTGCCACGGCAACCTCAGCCAGAACGTGCGCAACCTCGCCGGCACGGACGCGACCAGCTGGCTGAACACCACGTTCGTGACCAACTTCGAGCAGAAGAAGCAGTCGTTCGACTCCATCACCCGGTCCACGCACGATGCGGTCGGCAAGCTGTTCGACACGATGAACCAGGGCCTGGGCAAGATCAACGCCAACCCGTTCACCGACCTGAGCAACGGCATCCAGGTGGACGCCCGCGCGGCCGATTCGGGCGGCGGCGCTGCCGGCGGCTCCGGCGGCGAGGTCGGTGGTAGCGGCGGTGGAGCCGTCAGCGGTGGCAGCGGCGGAACGGTCAGCAGCGCCGCACCGCCGGCAGCGACCCCGGTCCAGGCACCGACACCCGCGGCCGCCCTTACCACCCAGGACGCCAACGTCCGGCCCGGCGACGGCTCCGGCCGGCCGACGACGGACCCCGCTGGCGATCCGACACCGGCCACCCCAGCGGTCCCGGCACCGCCACCCGCCCCGATCCCGGTTGCGCCCACCCACGCGGCCGCGCCCGTCCCGGCGGCCACCACCCAGGCCCAACCGGTCGCCGTCACCGACCAGTCCACGTCCTACGCCCCACCCGACCCGGCCACCCATGCCCCGACTCCCGACATTCAGGCGACCACCCTGGCCGCCGCGATGCCGCTGGGCGGGGGCGTCGCCGCGGGCGGCGGGCTGGACCCGACCGGTGGCGCCGGGGCGGTGACGGGTGGTGTGCTGGACGGCGGCCAGGCGGTGGCGTCGCACGTGGTGGCGGCGCACCATCCAGTGCACGACGTCCTCGGTGGCGTCGTGAACCCGCCGGGCCATCCCGGTGTGGCCGGGACGAACGTGACCCCGATCGGCCAACCCGGCGACGCGGGTCTGGCGTCGGCACCGGACAGCGCGCTGAACGGTGGCGATCCCAGTGGATCGGGTGGCATGCCGATGATGGGTGGCATGGGGATGGGTGGCGGTCAGGGCGGTGACCAGCAGCGCGGTGTGCACCACCAGTGGCGGACGTTCGGGCACCTGTTCGACGACGCGACCGGTGACGACACGATCGGCGGGTTCAGCGGCACGCTGGACGACAGCGGCGGCCGGTGAGCGGATGGGTGACTACGACGAGATCGTGGCCGATGTCCGCCGGACGACGGAGGCGGCGGTCCACGAAAGCCAGGAACGGGTCGACCTGGCCGTGCGGCGGGGCGAGCAGGCCGACCGGGACGCGACGGAGGCAAGCACGGCGGTAGGCACCCGCTGGGCGAACCGCATCACCGCCATGCGCCGCCGAGCCGCCGACCGCGCCCAGGCCACCGAGCTGACCTTGGGCCACGAAGAAGGCCCCCACCCCCACGACCACACGGCAGCCGACGACCTGACAACGCTCACCGATCCATCCGCCGCCAACGACCAAACCCCGCCCTTCGGCATCTCAGGCCAGTTGCTCGAAGACGCCACGTCAGCCGGCCACTACCCGGTCGACGACGAGGACTACTCGGCCCGCAGTTGGCTCCGCGACCGCTGACCCATCCAACGGCGTACCGGTGTGCGGGCCACCGCCGCGGACACCCGCCGGACAAGCCATGTGCTGCCGTCCTCGGCGGCGGCCGGGTCAGCGCTTCCTGGCCGGCGTCGGCTCGGGCTGCCGCTCCAGGTCGATCGGGCAGCGTTTGATGCTGTTCTCCAGCAGCGGCACGTACTTCCGCTGCCCGGCCAGCTGCACCAGGAAGAACGCGGTCAACATCGCCTTGGCCACCCGCTGCGACGCCCGTTCCGGCTTCCCGTCCAGCAACAACTGGCTCCAGTGCCGCCCCTCCGTGAACCCGAGATGGCTCGCCTTGGGCACCGACCGCAACGTCACCGGCCCCCGCCATGCCGTCGCGATCGCCTCGCCGTGCGCCACCGCGGGCGCGATCAGGTCCTTGCCGCCCACCAGGTGCAGGCCGGGCATCGCGCACCGGGCCGCCGCGTCCAACGCGGACGGTCGCACCTCGGCCGCCGCGATCGTCGCCACCGCGCGTACCCGGTCGTCATCGGCCGCGGCGAGCACCGCCGAGCCGCCGCCGGTCGAGTGGCCGGCCAGTCCCAGGCGGGCCGGGTCGACGCTGATCTCGCCGTCGCCGAGCCGCACCCCGACACACACGTCCAGCGCGGTGCGCAGGTCGGCCGCGTACAACCGGTGCGAGGGCAGTGGTCCACGTTGGGTGGCGGGCGCCGCCGCCACGATGCCCCAGGACGCGAGGTGCCGCAGCAGGCCCCGGTACTGCCCACTGGACTGCAACCACCCGTGTCCGAACGCGACCGCCGGCAGGCCAAGGCCCGACCGCGGCGTGCTGATCACGCCCGGCAGGCCGACGAGCGCCAGCTCGCCCCGCAACACGTCGTGCGGGCCCGGCCCGCTCAGCTCCGCGAACAGCTGCCGCGCCTCGCTCGACATGAGCACTGACGGTAGTCCATCGGCCCGGCACCAGCCGGGTCAGCCGCGCCAACCGCAATATGGTCTGGACCTTCTCGATCGGTCGAGGTGTCGCTGACCAGCATCGTTCGCCCACCTGCGGTACCGCCCGATCATGGCGGTGGTATGGCTAGTCTGTGTTCTGTGTGCGGAATCGTTGGCTACGTAGGCCACCGGCAGGCTCTGGACGTCGTCCTGGACGGCCTGCGCAGGCTCGAGTACCGAGGATATGACTCGGCCGGCGTCGCCGTCCTGACGGGTGACATCCTGGCTACCGAGCGTAAGGCCGGCCGGCTGGCCAACCTGGAGGCCGAACTGGACCGGGTGGGCCGCGACCGGTTCGCCGGCACCGCGGGCATGGGCCACACCCGGTGGGCCACCCACGGCGCACCGGTGGACCGCAACTCCCACCCCCACCGCGACGCCACCGGCAGGCTCGCCGTGGTCCACAACGGCATCATCGAGAACTTCGCCGCGCTGCGCCGCGAACTCGAGGCCCAGGGCGTCGAGCTGACCAGCGACACCGACACCGAGACCGCCGCTCACCTGATCGCCCTGGCCTATGCGGCCGGCGACACGGCGGGCGACCTGCCGGCCAGCGTGCGGCTGGTGTGCCGGCGGCTGGAGGGCGCGTTCACCCTGGTCGTCACCCATGCGGATGAACCCGACATGGTGGTGGCGGCCCGCCGGTCGTCGCCGCTGGTGGTCGGCGTCGGCGACGGCGAGAACTTCGTCGCGTCCGACGTGGCCGCGTTCATCGAGCACACCCGGCACGCCGTCGAGCTCGGCCAGGACCAGGTCGTGGTGATCACCCGGTCCGGCTACGACATCACCGACTTCGACGGTGAGCGGGCCGAGGGCGAACCGTTCAAGGTGGACTGGGACCTGTCGGCCGCCGAGAAGGGCGGCCACGACTACTTCATGCTCAAGGAGATCGAGGAGCAGCCGACCGCGCTGGCCAACACGCTGCGCGGCCACTTCACCGGCGGCCGGATCATCCTGGACGAGCAGCGGCTGTCCGATCAGGACCTGCGGGACGTGGACAAGGTGTTCGTCGTCGCGTGCGGGTCGGCCTACCACTCGGGGCTGGTCGCCAAGTACGCCATCGAGCACTGGACGCGGCTGCCCGTCGAGGTGGAGCTGGCCAGCGAGTTCCGCTACCGCGACCCGGTGCTGGACCGGGACACGCTCGTGGTGGCCGTGTCCCAGTCCGGCGAGACCGCCGACACGCTGGAGGCCGTCCGCCACGCCAGGGAGCAGAAGGCCAGGGTGCTGGCCGTCTGCAACACCAACGGCGCCCAGATTCCCCGCGAGTCCGATGCCGTCCTCTACACGCACGCCGGCCCGGAGATCGGCGTCGCGTCCACCAAGGCGTTCCTGGCGCAGATCGCCGCCAACTACCTGGTCGGCCTGGCGCTGGCCCAGGCCAGGGGCACGAAGTACCCGGACGAGGTGGCCCGCGAGTTCGCCGAGCTGGAGGCCGCACCGGACGCCGTGGCGAGGGTGCTGGGCACCATCGAGCAGGTCCGCCAGCTCGGCCGCTCGCTCGCCGACTCGAAGGCCGTGCTGTTCCTGGGCCGGCACGTCGGCTACCCGGTGGCGCTGGAGGGTGCGCTCAAGCTCAAGGAACTGGCGTACATGCATGCCGAGGGCTTCGCCGCGGGCGAGCTCAAGCACGGCCCGATCGCGCTGCTCGAGGACGGCCTGCCGGTGGTCGTCGTGATGCCGTCGCCGAAGGGCCGGGGCGTGCTGCATGCCAAGCTGCTGTCCAACATCAGCGAGGTCCAGGCGCGCGGCGCCCGCACCATCGTCATCGCCGAGGAGGGCGATGAGACGGTCCGGCCGTTCGCCGATCACCTGATCGAGGTGCCCGCGGTGCCCACGCTGCTCCAGCCGCTGGTCTCCACGGTGCCGCTGCAGGTGATCGCCGCCGAGATCGCCAGGTCCAGGGGCTACGACGTGGACAAGCCCCGCAACCTGGCGAAGTCCGTCACGGTCGAGTAGCGGGGGGACCGACACAGGATGCACGGCATCTGGACGACCGACCACATCCGGATCGCCGAACAACGGCTGCTGGACCGCACACCGGACGGCGCGCTCATGCGCAAGGCGGCGTTCGGCGTCGCGGTGCACGTGGCGCGGCTGCTCGGTGAGCGCACCGGCCGGATCTCCGGCGCCAGGGTGGTGCTACTGGTCGGCGCGGGCAACAACGGCGGCGACGCGCTGTGGGCCGGTGCGTTCCTGCGCCGCAGGAACGTCGCGGTGACCGCGGTGCTGCTCGCGCCGAACAAGGCCCATCCGGCCGGCCTGGCCGCGTTCCGCCGGGCCGGCGGTCGCGTCACACGCGACGGCCTGGCCGCCGTCCGCGCCGCCGACGTCGTGGTGGACGGCATCGTGGGCCTGTCCGCGCACGGCCCGCTGCGGCCGGACACGGCCGAACTGGTGGCCGAGGTGACCGCGCCGATCGTGTCCGTCGACCTGCCCAGCGGGGTCGAGCCGGACACCGGTGCCGTCACCGGTCCGGCCGTGGGCGCCACGGTCACGGTGACGTTCGGCGCCCGCAAGCCGTGTCACGTGCTGTCCTCGGGCGCCAACCACGCCGGCCGGGTCGAACTGGTCGACATCGGACTGCTGCCCGAGCTGGGTGAGCCCGACCTGGTGGCGCTGACCGCCGTCGACGTGGGTGCGGCCTGGCCGGTGCCCGGTCCGACCGACGACAAGTACAGCCAGGGTGTCACCGGCGTCGCCGCCGGTTCGGCCACCTATCCGGGTGCCGCCGTGCTGTCCACCGGCGCCGCGACCCTCGCCACGTCCGGCATGGTCCGGTTCGCCGGCACGGCCGCCGACGCGGTGCGGGCGCACTGGCCTGAGGTGGTCACCACCGGATCGGTCGCCGACGCCGGGCGCGTGCAGGCGTGGGCGGTCGGGCCCGGCATGGGCACCGGCGGCGCGGCCAGGGACGTGCTGCGTACCGTGCTGGCCGCCGACGTGCCGGTGTGCGCGGACGCCGACGCGATCACCCTGCTGGCCACGTACCCCGAACTGTGGGACGCGCGCGAACCGGGCACGCCGCTGGTCCTCACCCCGCACGCCGGGGAGTACGCCCGGCTGTTCGGTGAGGTCGGCGACGACCTGGCGGCCGCGACCCGGCGGGCGGCCAAGCAGGCCAACGCCGTGGTCCTGCTCAAGGGCCACACCACGGTGATCGCGGCACCGGACGGCCGCACCATGGTCAACTCGGCGCTGTCCTCGTGGCCGGCGACGGCAGGGTCGGGCGACGTGCTGTCCGGCCTGGTCGGCGCGCTGCTGGCGGCCGGCCTCGATCCGTGGTTCGCCGCCGGGTGTGCCGCCTTCCTGCACGTGCTGGCCGCCGACATCGCGGCATCGGGCGCACCCGCCCCGGCATCGCGGCTACTGGCGGCGGTCCCGGACGCGATACGGGTGGTCCGGTCGGCCCGATGACCGTGGTGTGTCAGCATCGGCTGGTGGACACACCAGTGCGCGCCGAGGTGGTCGTCGACCTGGACGCGATCCGGCACAACGTGTCGCTGCTGGCCGGGATGGCCGCCGGGTCCGGTGCGGCGACGATGGCCACGGTCAAGGCGGACGGCTACGGGCACGGCGCCGTGCCGGTGGCCAGAGCGGCCGTCGAGGCAGGTGCGACGTGGCTGGGCGCCTGCTCCCAGGCCGAGGCGCTCGCCCTGCGCGCGGCCGGGATCACCGTGCCGATGCTGGCGTGGCTGGACCTGCCGACGGTCGACCGAACACCAGGTGTCGCCGCTGGCGTCCACTTCGGAGTGTCCTCGGTAGAGGAACTGGACGCGTTGGTGGCCGCCGCCGGCCGGGCGGGCAAACCGGCCATGGCGCACCTGAAGATCGACACGGGCATGTCCCGCAACGGCTGCACCATCGAGGACTGGCCGGGACTGCTGGCCGCGGCGGCTGCCGCGCGGCGAGCCGGATCGGTGCGGGCGGTGGCCGTCTGGTCCCATCTGGCCTGCGCCGACGAGCCGGACCACCCGTCGGTGGACACGCAGGCCGGCCGGTTCCAGGAGGCGTACGGCCAGGCCGTCGACGCCGGACTGACACCGCTGCGGCACCTCGCGAACTCCGCCGCCACACTCACCCGACCCGACCTGCGGTTCGACCTGGTCCGGCCGGGCATCGCCTGCTACGGCCTGAATCCGGTGGCCGTCCCGGTCGACCTGCGCCCCGCGATGACGTTCCGCTCGTCCGTCGTGGCCACCAAGCGGATCGACGCCGGCGAGTCCGTCGGCTACGGCTGGACGTGGACGGCGCAGCGGCCGACCACGGTGGCGCTGGTGCCGGTCGGGTACGCCGACGGGGTGCCACGGTCGCTGTCCGGCCGGCTGGACGTGTGGTTGGCCGGCGCCCGCAGGCCGGTGGTCGGGCGGGTCAGCATGGACCAGGTGGTCGTCGACTGCGGTGCCGACGACGTGCCGGTGGGCGCCTCCGTGGTGCTGTTCGGTGCCGGCGGGTGCGGTGAGCCGACCGCGCGGGAGTGGGCGGACAAGCTGGGCACCATCGACTACGAGATCGTCACCAGCATGTACCGGCACCGGGTGGTCCGCCGCTACGTCGGAGGTGACCGATGAAGCTGCCGATGGGCGCGATCGCGGTCGCCGGCGGCATCGCCGGGACGGTCGCGGCGGGCCTCACCGTCGCCGGTGTCGTGCAGTCGCGGCGGGTCAGGGCGCGGGAGGGTCAGCCTGCCGCGCCGCCGATGCGCGACGAGCCGGGCCCGGACGGCGTGTCGCTGAGCGAACTCGGGCCGTCGCGGCTGAGCACGGTCGCCGCCGACGACGGTGTGCCGCTCGCGGTGGAGGAGGTCGACCCGGCCGCCGGGAAGGCCGAGCTGACCGTCGTGCTGGTGCACGGCTTCGCCCTGGACCGGCGGTCCTGGTACTACCAGCGCCGGGACCTGGCGGGCGGCAGGGACCCTCGGGTGCGGCTCGTGCTGTACGACCAGCGCGGCCACGGCCGGTCCGGCATCCCGAGCGCGAAGTCCTGCACGATCGAACAACTGGGCAGGGACCTGGACGTCGTCATCCGGTCGGTCGCACCGGACGGGCCGCTGCTGCTGGTCGGCCACTCGATGGGTGGCATGACGATCATGGCGCTGGCCGAGCAGCGGCCGGAGTTGTTCGCCGACCGGGTGCGCGGGGTCGCGCTGATCGGCACGTCGGCCGGCGAGGTGGGCCGCCACGGGCTGCCGCTGCCGGTGCTGTCCCGGTACAACCCGCTGACCAGGACCGTCGGCGTCTTCGCCGGGTGGCAGCCGGAACTGGTGGAGTGGATCCGATCCGCCGGTGGTGGCCTGACCAGGCAGGGTGTGCGGCGGCTGGCGTTCGGCGACCGGTCGGTGTCGCGCGAACTGGTCGACTACATGGTGCGGATGCTGGACGTGACGTCCGTGCCGGTGTTGACGAACTTCCTGCCGTCGCTGGGCACGCACGACCGGTACGCGGCGCTGGCCGGGTTGCGGCACTGCGAGGTGCTGGTGCTGTCCGGTGACGAGGACCGGCTGACGCCGTTCTCGCACGCGGAACGGATCGCGGCGGAACTGCCCACCGCGACACTGGTCCGCGCGGCCGGAGCGGGTCACATGGTGATGTTGGAACAGCCCGAACTGGTCACCGGGGAACTGGTGACGCTGCTGGGCGACTGCACGGGTGGCGTGCGGCCGGTGCGGGCGCTGCGCAGGCGATGGAGGAACTCGTGACCGCGATCGTGCTCCCGGCGGTCGATGACACGCTGGCGTTCGGCGAGCGGTTGGGCCGCGTGTTGCTGGCGGGCGACCTGGTGCTGTTGTCCGGACCGCTGGGTGCGGGGAAGACGGTGCTGGTCAAGGGAATCGCGGCCGGCATGGGCGTGGTCGGCCAGGTCAGCTCACCCACGTTCGTGATCGCGAGGGTCCATCGGCCGGCGACGCCGGGCGGTGTCCCGTTGGTGCACGTGGACGCCTACCGGCTCGGCGACGACCTCGACCAGTTGGACGGCCTGGACCTGGACACGGATCTCGTGGACGCGGCCGTCGTGGTCGAGTGGGGCGAGGGTGTGGCGGAGGCGTTGTCGAGGGACTTCCTGCTGGTACGCCTGGACCGGCGCGACGACGACGTCCGCTCGGCCGTCGTGGAGCCGCACGGAACGTGGACGGAGCGGGAAATTCCCGATCTCCTGGCGAAATGGGGCACCTGGCCATGACCGACGGCGATGTCGTGACCATGACGGACAAGGCGCGCGCCCGACGCGGCTATCTCGGCCTCGCCGAGACGTGCGATCTGGCGTCGTCCGGCAACGTCGTCCTCGACCCGTGGTCGGTGCTGATCTCTCGGTACGCGGCGATCGGTCGGGACAACATCTTCCATCCGAACGTCACGGTCGACTGCGCCCCCGAGGGCCGTTGCGTGGTCGGCTCCGCCAACAAGTTCTTCCCGGGGACCTTCTTCGTGGTCGTTGCCGGTGGACAGATCGAGATCGGTGACGGCAACGAGTTCGGTGACGGTGGGTGCGCCGTCAAGGCGAACCGGTCGGCCAGTCTTGTTCGAGTGGGGTCAGGTGGTAGGTATCTCTCCGGCGCGCAGGTGATGGGACGCTCGACGCTGGGCAGCGGCAGTCAGATCATCGGTCCGATCACCGTGCAGGACTGCACCTTGGCGGCCGGCGGTGCCTACCGGACGGCGGACCCCGATGACCGGGGTGCCGTGCTGAAAGGCAGTGGCCTCGCACGTGGGCTCCACGTCGGTGTCGGCGAGGTCGTCAATGGTGCGGGTGCCTTCTCGGCGGACATGATCGAACGACAGTCCCACTATCACTGACCGAGGGGCCGGCGGTCGGCCGACGCTGTCAGTTCTCGTTTCAGGACCTTGCCCATTTCGTTGCGGGGCAGCGCTTCCACGAACCGGACCACCCTGGGGCGCTTGTGCGGAGCCAACTGACGGGCCACCAGGTCCATCAGCGCCCCGGGCTCCGGAGTCGGATCACCGGCCACCACCCAGGCCACGATCCGCTCACCCAGGTCCTCGTCCGGCTCTCCGGTGACGGCCACCTCGACCACGCCGGGATGTTCCGCCAGCACGTTCTCGATCTCCCCGGCGCCGATCTTGTAGCCACCACTCTTGATCAGGTCGGTCGCCCGCCGCCCCACGATCCGCAACTGGCCGTCCGCCGTCCACGTACCGAGGTCACCCGTGCGGAACCATCCGTCCCGAAACGCCGCCGCCGTCGCGTCCGGCCGATTCAGGTACCCCAGGAACAGGTTCGGCCCCCGCACCTCGATCTCGCCCACCACGGCCGGACCCCACCCGTCCAGCACCACCCCGGCCTCGTCCACCAACCGCACGTCCACCCCGGCCACCGCGGGTCCCACCGTGCCCGCCTCCCGGGTCCCGTCCGCGCGCACCGCCGTGTTCATCAGCGTCTCGGTCAGCCCGTACCGCTCGACCACCCGCTGACCGGTCGCCTCCTCGATCCGTTGGTGCACCCCCATCGGCAGCGCCGCCGAACCGGACACCAACAACCGCGCCTTGCCCACCGCCTCGGCCAACTCCCGCGAGCCGACGACCGCCGACGCCAGCCGGTGGTACATCGTCGGCACCCCGAACAACATCACGCCGTCGGCCAACTCCGCCGCCACCGCGGCCTCGTCGAACCGCCCGAGGTGCCGCACCGTCCCACCCCGCCGCAACGGTCCCAGCGTCGCCACGATCAAGCCGTGCACGTGGAACAACGGCAGCGCGTGCAGCACCGTGTCGTGTTCGGTCCACTCCCACGCCGCCGCCAGCGCGTCCAGGTTGCTGACGACCGCACGCATCGCGTGCACCACACCTTTGGGGGAACCCGTCGTCCCGGACGTGTAGACGATGAACGCCGGGCTCTCGTCGATCGGCCGCTCAGCGGTCAACCGGGCGCCCACCGAATCCAATGACACGTCAAGTCGAGCCAGTTGGAGGCCGGCCGGCAGCCGGTCATCAGCACGAGCGAGCACCACGTCCGGCTGACTGTCCTGGAGGATGTGAGCCAATTCACGCTCACCGGTCTTCGGGTTCAGCGGCACCACGGCAGCGCCGGCATACAGCGCCGCCACCACTCCGGCCACCGTCTCCATCGTCGGCGTCGCCCACACCGCGACACGCTTCGCACTGGTCAGTGCCGGCACCAACCCGGCGAGGACATCGGCGAGTTCGGCATACGTGAGCCGTTCCGTCCCGAAGTCCAGTGCGACACGGGAGTCCGAATCGGCCGCCAGCCGAGGAAACAGCATGTCAGCGACATTACTTGCGCCCACAGCGGACCGCCGTCGACCGCGGCCACCCTGACGCCACGACGGCTGTCCGGAAGAAGGGAACCGGCCGGCGA
This sequence comes from Pseudonocardiaceae bacterium, assembly GCA_036491115.1. Lineage (GTDB taxonomy): Bacteria > Actinomycetota > Actinomycetes > Mycobacteriales > Pseudonocardiaceae > DATEPR01. The sequence continues at coordinate 36,063 of DASXCQ010000059.1, read as the reverse complement.
CCGACGACGTCCCAGAACATGCGCCGGGGGGCCGCCGCGAACGGCGACCCCCCGACCATCGAAGGCACACCGAGATCCAGGACCCGGTGTCGAGCCGGACTGGTCAGGTCCGCTCACGAGTAAGGACGTGACCGGTCCGGCTTCGGTTGCTCGCGTTCCACTACCTGGGACGCGCGGATCAGAGGTGCTGCTCGAACGCCCGCCACACGGCCTGCTTGGCCCGCGCCCCGACCAGCGACGCGACCGCCTGGCCGTCCTTGAACAAGATCATCGTGGGCACGCCCATGATCCGCAGGTCCCGCATCGTCGTCGGGTTCGCGTCGGAATCCATCTTCACCACCCGCCACCGGTCCGCGTGTTCCTCAGCCAGCTCGGCGAGCACCGGCCCGACCATCCGGCACGGACCGCACCACGTCGCCCAGAACTCGACCAGCACCGGCTGGTCGGCGGCCAACACCTCGGTGGCGAAGGTCGCATCGGTTACCTCGGTCACTGCCCGCCGTGTCGGAACCGACATGGGGACTCCTTCCCGGTCATCGGCGCGTCGGGGTCGGCCACATCGGCCAGCTGCTCCCGCAGGTGGTCGCGGACCTCGGTGAGCCGGTCGATGTACGACTCGACCTCGGCGAGCTTGCGCCGGTACACCGCGATCGACGCGGGGCACTCGCCGCCGGACTCGTGCCCGGACCGCAGGCATTCGACGAACGGCCGGGTCTCCTCCAGCCCGAACCCGATCGCCAACAGCGTGCGGATCTGGTGCACCAGCCGCAGGTCCGACTCGTCGTAGTCGCGGTGACCGCTCGCCGTGCGCCGCGTCGTCAACAGGCCCTGCTGTTCGTAGTACCGCAGGGACCTGCTGCTCGTTCCGGCCCGCTCGGCCAGTTCCCCGATGCGCATCCGTCCTCCCTCGTACCCGGCCGACAGTAAGCCTTGACATCGGCGTCAAGTCCAGTTCTCGTACCCTGAACACCGTGATCGTGCTCGCCATCGACACCGCGACCCCCGCGGTGACCGCAGGTGTCGTCAGACTGGACGCCGGGACCGTGGAACAACTGGCCGCCCGCGTCACCGTCGACGCCCGCGCACACGGCGAACTGCTCACCCCGCACGTCCAGGCGGCGCTCGCCGACGCCGGTCTGCGCACCGGTGACGTCGATGCCATCGTGTGCGGCACCGGGCCGGGGCCGTTCACCGGCCTGCGGGTCGGCATGGTCACGGCCGCGGCGCTCGGCCACGGGCTGGGCAGGCCGGTGCACGGGGTGTGCACGCTGGACGCGATCGCCCACGACGCCTACACCGGCGCACCGCTGCTGGTCGTCACCGACGCCCGTCGCCGCGAGGTCTACTGGGCCGCCTACGACGCCACCGGTCACCGGGTCGCCGGCCCGGACGTCGTCCCGCCGGCCACGCTCACCGGCTACGCCGCCGAGGCCGCCGCCGGTGAGGGCGCGACCCGCTACGCCGACGTGCTGGGGTTGCCGGTGGTGGCGCCCGAGTACCCCTCGCCGGCCGGGCTGGTCGCGGTCGTCGCCGGCCAGGTGCTGGCCGGTGCGCCGCCGGATGAGTTCCGGCCGCTGTACCTGCGCCGGCCGGACGCCGTGGAGCCCGGCCCGAGGAAGAAGGTCACCGCATGACTACGGTCGCAGTGCGGGTGGCCCAGCTACGCGAGTCCGACCTGCCCCGCTGCGCCGAGCTGGAACGGGTCCTGTTCCCCGAGGACGACCCGTGGAGCCTGGCCACGCTGCGCTCCGAGCTGCGCGCCGGCCACTACTACTTCGGCGCCTACGCCGGCGACACGCTGATCGGCTACGCCGGGTTGGCCGTCGCCGGCCGGAAGGGCGACCTGGAGACCAGCGTGCACACCATCGGCGTCGACCCGGCCTGGCAGGGCAAGGGCGTGGGCACAGCACTGCTGCGCGCGTTGCTGGCCGTCGCCGACGAGGTGTCCGCGCCGGTGTTCCTGGAGGTCCGCACCGACAACGAGCCCGCGATCCGGTTGTACGAGGCACACGGTTTCGCCCGGCTCGGCGTGCGCAGGCACTACTACCAGCCGTCCAACGCGGACGCCTACACGATGGGTAGGCCACCGGCCGGGCGCGAGGGGTTCGAATGAGCGTGCTGGGTGAGGTGATCGTCGTCGGCTTCGAGACGTCCTGCGACGAGACCGGTGTCGGTGTCGTACGGCGCAGGGCGAACGGCACCGTCGAGCTGCTCGCCGACGAGATCGCGTCCAGTGTGGACGAACACGCCCGGTTCGGTGGCGTGGTGCCGGAGGTGGCCAGCAGGGCGCACCTGGAGGCGATGGTCCCGACCGTGACCCGGGCACTGGACGTCGCGGGCGTCAAACCATCCGATGTGGACGCGATCGCGGTCACGGCCGGACCTGGTCTGGCCGGTGCGCTGCTGGTCGGCCTGGCCGCCGCCAAGGCGTACGCGCTGGCCTGGGACCTGCCGCTGTACGGGGTGAACCACCTGGGCGCGCACGTCGCCGTCGACACCGTGGAGCACGGCCCGCTGGACCGGCCGAGCCTCGCGCTGCTGGTGTCCGGCGGGCATTCCAGCCTGCTCGAGGTCACCGACCTGGCCAGCCCGATCCGTACCCTCGGCGCCACCATCGACGACGCGGCGGGCGAGGCGTTCGACAAGGTGGCGCGGCTGCTCGACCTGCCGTTCCCCGGTGGCCCCTACGTGGACCGGGCGGCGCGCGCCGGCGACCCGGCGGCCATCGCGTTCCCGCGCGGCCTGACCGGCCCGAGGGACGCGGCCTACGACTTCTCGTTCTCCGGCCTGAAGACCGCGGTGGCCCGCTGGGTGGAGGCCCGGCAGCGAGCCGGGCTGGACGTGCCGGTGTCCGACGTCGCCGCGTCGTTCCAGGAGGCCGTGGCGGACGTGTTGACCGCCAAGGCGATCCGGGCCGCGACCGACGCGGGCATCGACCAGTTGCTGATCGGCGGCGGTGTGGCGGCCAACTCGCGGCTGCGGGCGCTGGCCCGGACCCGGTGTGACACCGCCGGTGTCACGCTGCGGGTACCGCGACCCAAGCTGTGTACCGACAACGGCGCCATGGTGGCGGCCCTGGGCGTGCACCTGGTGGCCGCCGGCACGGCGCCGTCCGCCCTGGACATCTCCGCGGACCCCGCGCTACCGCTGGTGTAACGCGAGGCCCGCGACGACGTCAGGCGATCCGGTACTCGGTGTCCCGCACGTCGGTGATGAACATGTGGCCGGGCTGGTGGGTGATGGCGAACGGCGGCCGGGACACCATCACCGCGGCCTGCGGTGTCACGCCGCACGCCCAGAACATCGGCACGTCACCGGGTTCGGCCCGCACCGCGTCACCGAAATCGGGCCGGTCCAGATCGGCGATGCCCAGTACCGCCGGGTCGCCGACGTGCACGGGGGCGCCGTGCACGGCAGGCATCCGGCCGGTGAGCCGGGCGGCCGTGTCCACCAGCTCACCGGGGATCGGGCGCATCGACACCACCAGCGGGCCGTGCAGCCGCCCGGCCGGCCGGCACCGCCGGTTCGTGATGTACATCGGCACGTTCGTGCCCTGTTCCACGTGCCGCAACGGCAGCCATGCCTCGCCGAGCGCCGTCTCGAACGTGAAGCTGCACCCGAGGAGGAACGTGACCAGCTCACCCGACCACAGGCCGGTCACGTCGTTCGGCGACGCCACCAGCTCACCGTGCCGCCAGACCCGGTAGCCGGGCAGGTCGGTGCGCAGGTCGGCGTCCTCGGCCAGCACCGTTTGGACCGCGCCGGGGTCGGTGATGTCCAGCACCGGGCACGGTTTCGGGTTGCGCTGGCAGAACAACAGCACGTCGTAGGCCCAGTCGACCGGCACCGCGATCAGGTTGGCCTGCGCGTAGCCGAGCGACCAGCCTGCGGTCGGCCGGCGGGTGCCCTCGCGGAAGGACTGTCGTGCCTGTGCCGGGCTCAGGATCGCCGGGTCCGGAACGGAGATCATGGCTGTCATGGTGCCTTCTCTCAGGTCAACTCGCGGCCCGCTGTCTCGGGTAACCCGAGCAGCGCGACGACCGCGATCGCGTAGCCGAGGGCGCCGAACCCCATCGCGGCGCCGATTCCCCAGCTGCTGGCGAGGAAGCCGACGACGGTGGGGAAGAAGGCCCCGACGGCGCGGCCGAAGTTGTAGGTGAAGCCCTGTCCCGTGCCGCGCAGCGCGGTCGGGTACAGCTCGGCGAGGAACGCGCCGAACCCGCTGAAGATCGCCGACGACGAGAAGCCGAGCGGGAAGCCGAGGATCAGCACCACGGTGTCGGCGCCGGCCGGGATCCGGGTGTAGCTCAGGATGAGCACCGCGGACAGCACGGCGAACAGGGCGAACGTGCGCCGCCTGCCGAGCAGGTCGGTCAGGTAGCCGCCGGTCACGTAGCCGAGGAACGCGCCGGAGATCACGAACGCCAGGTAGCCGCCGGTGCCCACGGCCGACAGGTGCCTGGCCGTCTTCAGGTAGGTGGGCAGCCAGGTGGCGAGCGTGTAGTAGCCGCCCTGCACGCCGGTGGCCAGCAGTGCCGCGAAGAACGTGGTGCGGCCCAGGCCGCCGCCGAGGATCGCGGTGAACGAACCGGGCTTGCGGACGGTGTCGGTGCGCGGCGCGGGAGCGTCGGTCACCCGGCGGCGCAGGTACAGCACCAGCAGGCCGGGCAGCGCGCCGGTGATGAACAGGATCCGCCACGCCACCGACGGGCTGGCCAGCGAGAACACCACCGTGTAGATGACGACCGCCAGACCCCAGCCGACCGCCCACGAGCTCTGGACGAAGCCCAGGATGCGACCACGGTGGCGGGCCAGCGCGTACTCGGCGACCAGGACGGCGCCGATCGCCCACTCACCGCCGAACCCGAGCCCCTGCAACCCGCGCAGCACCAGCAGGACCGGGTAGGTCGGCGCGAACCCGCACAGCACGGTGAACACGGCGTACGTGCCGACGGTGATCATCAGGGTGCGGACCCTGCCGATCCGGTCGGCCAGCATGCCGGCCAGCACGCCACCCACCGCGGACACGACGAGCGTGACGGTGGACAGCAGTCCGGCGGCGCCGGATGTCAGGTGGAAGGTCGCCGCGATGGCGGCCAGCCCGAGGGGCAGTACCTGGAAGTCGTACGAGTCCAGCCCGTAGCCGCCGAAGGCGCCGGCGAACGCGCGCCGGCCGGCCGGGCCGAGCGTGCGTAACCAGGAGTCGGAGCGCTGGTCGATCGAGGTCGTACTCATGGACACCTCGCTGGGGTGAGTCGGGCGGTGGCCCGGTGGTGTGACGTCCACCACGTTAGAGGATTGTTCAACAATCCTGCAATACTTAAGTTGTTTCATTCTTGTGTCTAGTGGTTGACTGATGTCGTGTCCAGCGAATCGGTCATCTCGGCGGAAGCTTCCGGCTCCGCGTCCCCCCTGGCCCGGCCGAGCATCGCCGAGCAGGTCGCCGACGTGCTGCGGAACCGGATCACCGACGGCTACTACCAACCGGGCTCCCGGCTGTCCGAGGAGGCCATCGGCGTCGAGCTGAAGATCTCGCGCAACACGCTGCGCGAGGCGTTCCGCCTGCTCACCCACGAGCGACTGCTGCTGCACGAGCCCTACCGGGGCGTGTCGGTGCGGGTGTTGACCGTGCACGACGTCGTGGACCTCTATCAGGTGCGCAAGGTCATCGAGTGCGGCGCCGTGTCCACCGGCACGGCGGACGCCGACCGGATCGAACGCGCGTGGTCCGCGGTCGCCGACGGCGAGGCGGCCGAGGCGAACGGCGACTGGCAGGGCCTGGGCACCGCCAACATCCGGTTCCACCGGGCGCTGGTCGCCATGGCCGGCAGCGGTCGGCTGGACGACCTGATGCGCGGCATCCTCGCCGAACTACGGCTGGTCTTCCACGTGATGGCCGACCCCAAGCGGTTCCACGAGCCGTACCTGACGCGTAACCGGGAGATCGTCGGCCGGCTCGCCGAGGGCGACCGGGAGACCGCGACCGCGATGCTCGCGACCTATCTGGACGACGCGGAGCGCCAACTGGTCGAGGCGTACTCAGTGGCCTAGGCGCTTGACCATGTTGATCGCCGCCGGCTGGTAGCCCGCCGACTCGTACAGCCGCCTGGCGACCGCGTTGCCGCCGAACACGTTGAGCCCCAACCGCTCCGCCCCGCGCGTACCGGCGTCCCGCTCGGCGATCCCCAGCGCGGCCCGCCCGTAACCCCGGCCGCGCAGGTCCTCGTCGATCTCGACGTAGTAGATCCAGTCCAGTCCGGCCCGCCCGTCCGGCGACGGCCCCAGCCACAGCACCCCGGCCGGCACGTCCCCCGCCAGCAGCCGGAACAGCCGATGCCCGGCCGCGGGAGTGCCACCGGGGAAGTACCGCTCCCACTCCCCGTCGGCGTGCGCCCGGGCCTGTTCGGGTGTCTCCCCGGAGTCGACACGCTCGGCCACGTAGGTGTCCAGGTGGCGCCGGGCGAACGCCCGGATCTCGTCGTCGGACATCGGTCGGGACGTCAGATCGGGCCGGTGCTCGGCCCGCGCCCGCCGCAGGATGTCGGTCACGACGTCGGCTTTCGCGTCGACGTAGGCCGCCCGATCGACCGCGAGCAGGTCGGCCAGTTCGCGCTTGCGTGCGGTGTAGCCGGCGACCGCGTGCGGATGGCGCCGCAGGTAGTCCCGGAACAGCACGTGATCGTTGTGCGGGGCGTTGCCGGCCACCACGACGTACAGATGGTGCGGCGGCGGGCCGGCTGGTTCCTGGAACGCCTCCCGGCCGGGAATGCCCTGGTCACCGGTGTGCCGGTAGCCCAGTGGCGCCAGCCTGGCGATCAGCTCGGGCACGTCGGCCGGCTCGCGGGCGACCACGTCCATGTCGATGATCGGCTTGGCGGCCAGGCCGGGCACGGACGTACTGCCCACGTGCTCGACGGTCAGCGCGAGATCGCCGACGGCCGAGGCGATCGGACGTCGGAGGTGCTCGAACACCGCCGGCCAGGTCGGGTCGTAGTCGACGACAGCAGGGCCAGCCACCACGACTCCCCATGATCCATCATCGGGTGGACGGACGGTCACCCGGCTGGTCACAGCCCTGCGATGGCGGCTGCCGGCCAGGCACGGGAGGCACCTCGGCCCGAGTACGGGGACCCCTCCTTGAAGGGTTAGCACTCGCATGGGTAGAGTGCCAGTCGCACGGCACCAGCACCGCCCCGGCACCCGCGACGGCGGGGTGGCAGGCGTCGAACAATGCAACAACAGGTACCTGCCAACGCTTTCGACGACCCGTGGAGGTCATTCCGGTGAGCGTGAACATCAAGCCGCTCGAGGACAAGATTGTTGTCCAGGCGAGTGAGGCCGAGTCGACGACGGCTTCCGGCCTCGTCATCCCGGACACCGCCAAGGAGAAGCCCCAGGAGGGCAAGGTTCTGGCGGTCGGTCCCGGTCGTATCGACGACAAGGGCAACCGTGTTCCGGTGGACGTCGCCGTTGGTGACGTCGTCATCTACTCCAAGTACGGCGGCACCGAGGTCAAGTACAACGGTGAGGACTACTTGATCCTGTCCGCTCGCGACGTGCTGGCCGTCATCAACTGACGACCGTCACCGAACGACGCCCAACGCCCCGGCGAACCCCATTCCGGGGGCCGGGGCGTTTCGCGTCCAAGAAAGGCATGCGATGCCCAAATTGATCAGCTTCGACGAGGACGCTCGTCGGGCGTTGGAGCGCGGCGTCAACAAGTTGGCCAACGCCGTCAAGATCACCCTCGGCCCCAGGGGCCGGCACGTCGTGCTCGACAAGCAGTACGGTAGTCCCACCATCACCAACGACGGCGTGACCATCGCTCGGGAGATCGAGCTGGAGAAGCCGTTCGAGAACCTCGGCGCCCAGCTCGTCAAGAGCGTCGCCACGAAGACCAACGACGTGGCGGGTGACGGCACCACCACGGCGACCGTGCTGGCCCAGGCGATGGTCCGGCTCGGCCTGCGCAACGTGACGGCCGGTGCCAACCCCACCGCGCTGGGCCGCGGCATCGAGGCGGCCGCGAATGCGGTCGTCGCCGCGCTGCAGGAGCGCGCCACGCCGGTCAAGGGCCGGGACAACGTGGCCCAGGTCGGCACCGTCGCCTCCCGCGACGCGTCGATCGGCGCGCTGCTCGGCGAGGCCATCGAGCAGGTCGGCGAGGACGGCGTGATCACCGTCGAGGAGTCGTCCACGATGGCCACTGAGCTCGACATCACCGAGGGCCTCCAGTTCGACAAGGGCTGGATCTCCGCCTACTTCGCCACCGACCCGGATGAGCAGGAGGCCGTCCTCGACGACGCCCTGGTCCTGCTGCACCGGGAGAAGATCTCCTCGATCCAGGACCTGCTGCCGATCCTGGAGAAGGTCGTCGACGCCGGTAAGCCGCTGCTGATCGTGGCGGAGGACATCGACGGCGAGGCCCTGTCCACCCTGGTGGTCAACTCGATCCGCCGCACGCTGCACATCGTCGCGGTGAAGTCGCCGTTCTTCGGTCAGCGTCGCGTCGGGTTCATGGAGGACCTGTCGATCGTCACCGGCGCCCAGGTGGTCTCCGGCGAGATGGGCGTCAAGCTCAGCGAGATCGACATGGACGCGCTGGGTGCCGCCCGTCGCGTCGTGGTGAACAAGGACTCCACCACCATCGTGGACGGCGGCGGCGACACCGACGCGATCGCCGACCGCGTGCGGCAGCTCAAGCGGGAGGTCGAACAGACCGACTCCGACTGGGACCGCGAGAAGCTGGCCGAGCGGGTCGCCAAGCTGTCCGGCGGCATCGCGGTCATCCGGGTCGGCGCGGCCACCGAGACCGAGCTCAAGGAGCGCAAGCACCGCATCGAGGACGCGGTGGCCGCCACCAAGGCCGCGGTCGAGGAGGGTGTCGTGCCCGGCGGCGGTGCCGCGCTGGTGCACGCCGCCAGGGTGCTGGAGGACGGCCTCGGCCTGACCGGTGACGAGGCAACCGGCGTTCGGGTGGTCGCCCGGGCGCTCGCCGCGCCGCTGTTCTGGATCGCCAAGAACGCCGGCCAGGAGGGCGCGGTCGTGGTCAACACGGTGCGCGAGTCCACGGAGTGGGGCTTCGGTTACAACGCGGCGACCCACAAGTTCGGTGACATGGTCGCCGACGGCGTGGTCGACCCGGTGAAGGTGACCCGCTCCGCCGTGACCAACGCCGCGTCGATCGCGCGGATGGTGCTCACCACGGAGACGTCGATCGTGACGAAGCCGGAGCCCCCGCCCGGGCCGACGGTGCCGGGCCACGGGCACAGCCACTAGCGAACAGTCTCTGCACGTCCAAGGGCGGCATCCACGCGGATGCCGCCCTTCGACTGCCTCCCGACCCACCCCGGGGCGTCGTTACCGCCGCGACTGCACCGGAATCCGGTCCAGCGCGAGCTGCCGCTTGCGCGACTTGATGATGGAGTCCCGTTCGGACTCCGAGAGCCCACCCCAGATCCCGTACGGCTCCTGCACGGCGAGCGCGTGCCGGCGGCACAGTTGCAGTACCGGGCACGCCTGGCAGACCGCCTTCGCCCGTGCCTCGCGCCGGGCCCTGGCGGGGCCGCGTTCCCCGTCGGGGTGGAAGAAGAACGCGCTGTCCATACCTCGGCAGGATCCTTCGAGCTGCCAGTCCCACACGTCGGCGTTGGGGCCGGGCAGCCTCCGGGTGTCCGCCATCTCACCGCCTCCCTCCGCCAGGCCATTGGCACTACTCCATTCGGCCCAGCGTGATCGACAGTAGAAGCGTGTCAAAACTTGTTCAAGAGTCGTTGTGCCCCAACGTCGACATTTTCATCCAATCGGGGGTGTGGCGTCCTCGCACGGCGTGGTCGATCGGATTCACGCAGGCAGGCAGGGCCCTGGTGGCACCGGTTGCCGGTGCGGCACGCGGGCCGGACGATGGTGGCCGTGATGTCGCGACCGGAATCGAACGGTCGCGCGCCAACGGAGCCGATGGAGCAGGCGGGCGGTGACGGTCCGGATCCGGACCCGCACGAACCGTTCCTCACGGTCGCCGCGGTCGCGCGGCGGCTGGGCATCGCGCCCGCGACACTGCGCACCTGGGACCGGCGGTACGGCGTGGGCCCGAGCGGTCACGCCACCGGCCGGCACCGCAGGTACGCCGGACAGGACGTGGCCCGGCTGGAACTGATGCAGCGGGCGTTGGTCCGGGGTGCCTCACCGGCCGAGGCGGCCAGGTACGCGCTGGCCGAGACGCCTGTCGAGGACCGGTCCGACCTGGTCAACGGGGCTCGGGCGCTGCGGCTGCCCGGTGCCGGCCGGCTGGCCAAGGGGTTCGGCCGGGCGGTGCTGGCGATGGACTCGGTGGCGGCGCAGCGGCTGCTGGCCGAGGCGATCGAGGCCAGTGGCGTGCCGAGGGTGTGGGACGAGGTGATCCGGCCGGTGCTGGGCGCGCTGGGCAGGCGCTGGGGACATCCGGGTTCGGCGGAGTTGGAGCAACTGCTGCACGAGTGCGTCCGATCGGCGCTGATCCGGGCGACGCCGCTGGTCATGCGGCCACGTAATCCGCGTCCGGTGCTGCTGGCCGCCGCGCCCGGTGAGGAGCACACCCTGCCGCTGTACGGGCTGGTCGCGACGCTGGCCCACCGCGATCTCGGCACCCGGATGCTCGGCGCCGCCGTGCCGGCCGACGCCCTGGCCGGCGCGATCCGCCGCATGTCGCCGGCCGCCGTGGTGCTGTGGGCGCAACGGCCGGCCACCGCCGATCCGGCCCTGGTCGCGACGTCGCCACGGAGCCGGCAGCGCACCCGCCTGTTCGTCGCCGGGCCCGGCTGGCAGGTCCTCGACGTGGACCCGGCGCTCGTCCTGCCGGACGGCATCGGCCCGGCGGCCGACGACATCGAGCACGCCGTGCTGTGAACCGGCCGCCGGCATCGGCCCGGGTGTCGGTGAGAATGGTGCGCTGTGGATGAGGCACTGCTGGCGTCCGCTTTCGGCGCCCGACCGGAGGCTGTCGTGCGGGTGGCGGCGGACGCGCCACCGCTGGACCGGTGGCTGGCGGCGGTCGTCCTGGGCGGCCAGGGCCGGTACGCGGCGGCGGCCGGTCACCTCGGCCGACTGATCGGCTCCCGGGACCCGGTCGTGGCCGCGCTCGCCGGCACCACCCTGGCCTCCCACCTGCGCCAGGTCGGCGGCCACGCCGAGGCCCGTCGCCACGACGCCGAGGCCGCGCGACGGCTGACCGCGGCCCCTGACCAGCCAGGACCACCCGATCAGCACGGGATCGACCGGGCGGGCGCCACGGCCGATGTGCTGCTCGGCCTGGCGGCCGACGCGATCGGTCTGGGCCATCCCGCCGAAGCCACCCGGTTGCTCGATGCTGCCCGCCAGGTGAGGGATGCGATCTCATGGCGGATTACCGTCCGTGTCGGCTGGGTGGCTACCGAGCTTGCCCTGGCGACCGGTCGGCCGGACGCCGCCGTGACCCTTGCCGATCGGTCGAAGCGCTTCGCCGAGGCGGCCGGCGCGACGCGACACACCGTGAAGTCGACCATGATGTTGGGTGTCGCACTGGCGACCGGGGGAACCCCGGACGGGCGGCGGCAGGCAGTGCGGCTACTGACGGAGGCCGAGGCCGTATCCCTCACACGGGGGATATTCCCGCTGGCCTGGCCTTGCGCGCTGCAACTGGCCGAGTTGGCCCCGGATCGGGCGGCTCAGCACACGGCGGTGGCGGCCGATGCCCTGGCCAGGATATTCTCGTGGTCAGATCCGACAAAACGGAGAATCGCGGCCGCGTCCCCGTGGCTGCCGGGGGCGCTGATCCATTCCGGTGAACCAACCCGAACGGGTTGCGGACGAATTACTTGACGGATTCAGCACCAGATCGTGTCAAGGTCTGCCCCCTGGTGGCCGATACCGGAGATGGAACGGCACACGGCCGCTGGAAGGAGTCCCCGTGACGACGGTCTTGATCTGCGACGACCGGCGCAGCGTGCGGGAAGGTTTGACGCGCGTGATGTCTGCTGTGCCAGGGGTCAGTCGCATCGACTGTGTAGCGCACGGTGACGAGTTGTTGGCTCGGTTCACTCGGCAGCCGGTGGACGTCGTGCTGGTCGGTACCCAGCGCGCCGTTCCGACAGGCGTGGAGGCCACCCGCCGTCTCGTCTCTGCCAACCCGCAGGCGAACGTCATCGTGTTCGGCGCACCCGACGACGCCGGCAGCATCGCCGCCGCCATCGCCGGCGGCGCTCGAGGTTACCTCCGCTGGGACGCGTCCCGGCCGGAACTGGTCGCCGCCCTGGCACACACCCTGGCCAGCACCTCGGTGCCGGCGCCCCGGCAGCCATCGGACCCCGGTGTCCAGCTGACCGACCGCGAGCTCCAGGTGCTGCGCGGGATGAGCCAGGGCAAGAGCAACGGCCAGATCGGCCGCGAGCTGTACCTGTCCGAGGACACGGTGAAGACCCACGCCCGCCGGCTGTTCCGCAAGCTGGGCGTGCGCGACCGGGCACAGGCGGTGGCGCATGGCTTCCGTCGCGGCCTCGTTTCGTAGTAACGCCCTAGACCGAACGGTCGCGAGGTGCGCACGGAAGCGCACGCAGATCGGTGACACAGCGCATCCGGTCCGGTGGTTGCCACCGGGCCGGATTCGTGTGTCCAGGTGGCTTGTGGACCGACTCTCACCCTGCTCACCAGCCATGATCAATTCGGGATCGACGGATGCTGGCTGCTGCGAGTACGGTAATGGGGTCGGTGTGGGTGACGCTGTGTCACCTGATTCGGTCTGTAGTGACCGCTAAGACGTAACACCAGGACTGTTGCCTGCGATGACCAACTTGGGGGACGGACTGGGCGCCGCGATGGTGGGCGCCGCGGTCGGCGGCGACCGACCGTCGGTGGAGTGTCTGCTGGCGTGGGTCCGGCCGTTGGCCGTGCGGTACTGCCGCGCCCGACTGGGCCGGCAGGAAGGGTCGTTCGCCTCGGCGGACGACGTGGCGCAGGAGGTGTGTCTCGCGGTGCTGACGGCGCTGCCTGGTTATCGACACCAGGAGCGGCCGTTCGTGGCGTTCGTGTACGGAATCGCGACGCAGAAGGTTGCGGCGCACGACCGGGTGGCCGCGGTCCCCGATCGACCGGACATGGATGGCCAGCCCGAGCAGCAGGCGGCCCGTAACGGGCTGCCGGCCAGGATGGCTTCGCTGCTGCGGGTTTTACCGGCCAGGTACCGGGAGATCCTGGTGCTGCGGCTGGTGGTCGGGCTGTCGGCGGACGACACCGCCGACGCTGTTGGTTCCACGCCGAGTGCGGTGCGGGTCATCCAGCACCACGCGCTGGCGATGCTGCGAAGGGCGCTCGCGGCAGAGGAGGTGGTCTGAGTGTCAGACCAGCGAGAGCACGGGGTTGGCGGGCTCGAGTGGAGAGACCAGCCGGCACGAACTCCGGACGAACCGCTGGTGCCGTCGACGGGTGCGATGGGGGCTCCCGACGATGAGACAACCGTGTTCTCCGCCGTACGGGGCGAGGACGGCGGTGCCGGGTACGACCGTGCCGGCGAAAGTGACAGTCCTGACAGTACCGATCGTACCGATGCGGGTGCGGACACGCGTCGGTTCGGCGTGTTGCCCACACCGACCGGTTGGTCGGACGGCACGGAGCAGGACGGTCCCGTCGACCTGTCCGCCGTGCACGCCGACGACGCACTCCTGTCGGCTCTGGTCTCGTTCGACAACTCGATGACCGGGCCGGACCAGGATCCGGAACTGAAGTCCCTGCTGCTGTCCTGGCGGCTCGACGTGGATGCCGAGCCGATCGGCGAGCTCGTCGACGCCGACACCGCGATGGCGACCATCGCCGTCGGCGCGAAGCTGCGCCGCCGTCGGCCCCGCTATCTGGTACCGCTCGCGACCGCGGCCGCCGCGCTGGTGATCATGATCAGCGGCATGGGTCTGGCCGCGCGCAACGCGGTGCCCGGGGACGCACTGTGGGGAATCTCGCAGGTGCTCTACACCGACCACGCCAAGTCCGTCGAGGCCGCCGCACTGGTGCGCAACGACCTGCACCACGCCAGCCAGGCGTTGCAGCAGGGCCACTTCGAGGAGGCACGCTCCGCGCTGGTGCAGGCAGGGGTGTCGCTCCCGTCGGTGGACAGCTCGGACGGCAAGGCGAATCTTCAGGCGCAGCAACAGAACCTGCTCATCCAGCTGGACAACACGACGCTGACTACGCTGCCACCGGCCCCACCGCACGGCAGCACCGCCGCGCCGACCACGGCCGCGCCGGCGAACTCGTCCGTCGACTCGGAGACGGCTCCGCCGTCACAGCAGTCACCGGACACCACGACGGACAACCCGCCGCCGACGACGACGGACAACCCACCGCCGCCGACCACCACCGACGACACCCCGCCGCCGGACACCGGCGACACCGGCACCGCGGGCGACGCCCCGCAGCAGCCGAACCAGCCGCCGGCCGGGAACTCACCGCAGGACCAGCCGGTGTTCAACCCGGCGACGCCGGACACCAGCAGCTCCGACATCGGGGCGGCGACGTCCGCGGCCAACTGAGGGCAGACGATTGCCGAGGAGCGCCCGCTGACCGGCCAGGTCAGCGGGCGCTTTCGGTCGCCGTTACGCCGTCGGCGAAACCGCGGCAGTACTCCCAGGTCACGTAGTCACGCGGGTTCGGGTCGAAGGCCGGCTCGTGCGGCCGCATCCGGCCGTCGTTGAGCAACTGCTCCAGGCTGGCCCGCAGCAGGGCCCAGTCGTGGTAATGCGGTTCCTCGCAGTCGGCGCAGTCGACCACGATGCCGCGTACCCCGCGCGGCGCGAGCAGCGCCTGGTAGACGGCCAGATCGGCCAGGTCCTCGACCAGTTCGTCGCGCTCGGCGTCCGTGATCGGTTGATCCTGCTCGTCATCGTCGCCGGCCTGCAGTTCCCGGGTCGGATCGTCCGGGTCGTTCGCGAACGGGTCGGGCGGCAGCGCTTCATGGGGCACGAACCGGCACGGTACCCGGCCACGGCCTGCCTGACACTCGATACCATGGGCAGGGAGTGGGTACGGACTCGTATCACCCACGCTGCCTGCGCCGATGCCGACCGCACCGGCGCCCCTCTCCCGGCCAGGAAGGCTTGCCGTCACACCATGACTGGAACGGTGCTCGACCCGGCAACCGGCGCCGCGACCGAGTTCGCCGGCGCCCAGGTGCCCACCAAGTTCGCCATGCTCGGCCTCACCTTCGACGACGTCCTGCTGCTACCAGCCGAATCCGACATCATCCCGAGCCAGGCCGACACGAGCACCAGACTCTCGCGCAACGTCATGCTGCGGGTGCCGCTGGTCTCCGCCGCGATGGACACCGTGACCGAGTCGCGGATGGCGATCGCGATGGCCCGGCAGGGCGGTATCGGCATCCTGCAGCGCAACCTGTCCATCGACGAGCAGACCCGCCAGGCCGAGACCGTGAAGCGGTCCGAGGCCGGCATGGTCACCGATCCCGTGACGTGCTCCCCGGACGACACGCTGGCCGAGGTGGACGCGCTGTGCGCCCGGTTCCGGATTTCCGGCGTCCCGGTGACCGATGCGGACGGCACCCTGGTGGGCATCATCACCAACCGGGACATGCGGTTCGAGATGGACCACACCCGGCCGGTCCGCGAGGTGATGACCACCGCGCCGCTGGTGACAGCGCAGGTCGGCGTCACCGCGGAAGCCGCGTTGGGCCTGCTGCGCCGGCACAAGGTGGAGAAGCTGCCGCTGGTGGACGGTGCCGGCAAGCTGCGCGGCCTGATCACGGTGAAGGACTTCGTCAAGACCGAGCAGTACCCCAACGCCACCAAGGACCCGGACGGCAGGCTGCTGTGCGGCGCCGCCGTCGGCGTCGGCGGCGACGCGTTCCAGCGCGCGATGAGCCTGGTGGACGCGGGCGTGGACGTGCTCGTGGTGGACACGGCCCACGGCCACTCGCGCAACGTCGTGGACATGGTGTCCCGGCTCAAGCGGGAGCTGGGCGAGACGGTGGACGTGATCGGCGGCAACGTCGCCACCAGGGCCGGGGCCCAGGCACTGGTGGAGGCCGGGGTGGACGCGGTGAAGGTGGGCGTCGGGCCGGGTTCGATCTGCACCACCAGGGTCGTGGCCGGGGTGGGCGTGCCGCAGATCAGCGCGATCTACGAGGCCGACCAGGCGTGCCGGCCGCACCGCGTGCCGGTGATCGGCGACGGCGGCATCCAGTACTCCGGTGACATCGCCAAAGCCATCGCGGCCGGTGCCAGCTCGGTCATGCTGGGCAGCCTGCTGTCCGGCACCGCCGAGTCCCCCGGTGAGCTGATCCTGGTCAACGGCAAGCAGTTCAAGACCTACCGGGGCATGGGTTCGCTGGGCGCCATGCGCTCGCGCGGCGAGGGCACCCGGTCGTACTCGAAGGACCGCTACGGTCAGGACGACGTGCTGTCCGAGGACGAGCTGGTGCCGCAGGGTATCGAGGGCCGGGTGGCGTTCCGCGGTCCGCTGTCCCAGGTGGTGCACCAGTTGGTCGGCGGGTTGCGCGCGGGCATGGGCTTCGCGGGCGCCCGGACGATCGCCGACCTCCAGGAGGCGTCGCTGGTGCGGATCACCGCGGCGGGCCTGAAGGAGAGCCACCCGCACGACATCACGATGACCGTCGAAGCCCCCAACTACACCACCCACTGAACCACGTGGGCACACCAGGAAGGGGCGCCGTGCGCGACCTCGTCGAGATCGGGATGGGTCGGACCGCACGGCCGGCGTACGAACTGCACGACATCGAGATCGTGCCGTCCCGGCGGACCCGCTCGTCCCAGGTGGTGTCCACGGCGTGGCAGATCGACGCCTACCGGTTCGACATCCCGCTGATCACCCACCCCACGGACGCGCTGGTGTCGCCCGACTCCGCGGTGGCGATCGGCGAGTTGGGCGGGTTGGCCGTGCTGAACGCGGAGGGCCTGTGGGCGCGGCACTCCAACGTCGACGAGGCGCTGGACCGGCTGGCCGCCGCCGCCGACGGGCGTGATCCGTCGGCCGCGGTGCGGGTGCTGCAGGAACTGCACGCGGCGCCGATCCAGCCGGACCTGCTGGCCGAGTCGATCAAGCGGATCCGGGAGTCCGGCGTGACGGTCGCGGTGCGGGTCAGCCCGCAGCGGGCCGGCGAGCTGACCCCCGACCTGCTCGCCGCGGGTGTGGAGATCCTGGTCGTGCAGGGCACCATCGTGTCCGCAGAGCACGTGTCCACGGATGACGAGGAACAACCGTTGAACCTCAAGCGGTTCATCGCCGAGCTGGACGTGCCGGTGATCGCCGGCGGCGTCGCCGACTACCGCACCGCCATGCACCTGATGCGCACCGGAGCGGCGGGCGTGCTCGTCGGGCACGGCCACAGCGAGGGTGTGACGGCGACGAACTCGGTGCTGGGCATCGGGGTGCCGATGGCCACCGCGATCGTGGACGCGGCGGCCGCGCGGCGCGACTACCTGGACGAGACCGGCGGCCGGTACGTGCACGTGATCGCCGACGGCGGCGCGCGGTTCAGCGGTGACCTGGCCAAGTCGATCGCCTGCGGCGCGGACGCGGTGATGCTGGGCGAACCGTTGGCCCAGGCGGTGGACAGCCCTGGCCGGGGCATGTACTGGACGGCCGCTGCCGCGCATCCGTCGCTGCCGCGCAGCATCGTCCGGGGCTGCCCGCTCGACCAGCGGGTGGATCTGCGGACGCTGTTGTTCGGCCCGTCCAGTGACGCGGCGGGCCGGGTGAACCTGTTCGGCGCGCTGCGTCGGGCGATGGCCAAGACCGGCTACTCGGATCTCAAGGAGTTCCAGAAGGTCGGCCTGACCGTTCGGGCGTGAACTTACCACCGAGGCTCATTGAGCCTCGCCGGTCGGAAACATGGCCCCGGCGCTACCGTTTGTCGCATGACTGACTACGACGTGGTGGTGGTCGGCTCCGGGTTCGGCGGCAGTGTCGCCGCGCTCCGGCTGACCGAGAAGGGGTACCGCGTCGCGGTCGTCGAGGCAGGCCGCCGGTTCGCCGACGACGAGTTCGCCCGCACGTCCTGGGACCTGCGCCGCTACCTGTGGGCGCCGACGGTCGGATGCTTCGGCATCCAGCGCATCCACCTGCTCAACAACGTCGTGGTGTTGGCCGGTGCCGGGGTCGGCGGCGGTTCGCTCAACTACGCCAACACGTTGTACCGGCCGCTGAAGCAGTTCTACGCCGACCGGCAGTGGGCGCACATCACCGACTGGGCGGCGGAACTCGCGCCCTACTACGACCAGGCGAGCGCGATGCTCGGTGTGGTCACCAACCCGTCGACCACCCCGGCCGACGAGGTGATGCGCGACGTCGCCAGGGACATGGGCATCGAGGACACCTATCGCCCGACACCGGTGGGCGTGTTCTTCGGCGAGGCGGGCCGGCGGACGCCGGATCCGTACTTCGGCGGTGCCGGGCCGGAACGCACCGGCTGCACCGAGTGCGGCTCGTGCATGACCGGCTGCCGGGTGGGCGCCAAGAACACGCTGGTGAAGAACTACCTGTACCTGGCCGAACGGTCGGGCGCGAAGGTGTTGCCACTGACCACGGTGACCGCGCTCCGCCAGCGCGACGGCGGCACGTTCGACGTCGACCTGCGGCGGACCGGCAAACGCGGGCGCAGCACGATCACGGCAGGCCAGGTCGTGCTGGCCGCCGGCACCTGGGGCACCCAGCATCTCTTGCACGCCATGCGGGACACCGGGACGCTGCCCGCGCTGTCGCCCCGGCTGGGCGAACTGACCCGGACCAACTCGGAGGCGATCATCGGCGCCGGCCGGACCAGGGTCGACCCTGCCCGCGACTTCAGCCGGGGCGTGGCGATCACGTCGTCGATCCACCCCGACGACACCACGCACATCGAACCGGTCCGCTACGGGAAGGGCAGCAACGCCATGGGCCTGCTGCAGACCGTCGCCACCGACGGCTCGTCGCCGGTGCCGAGGTGGCGGCAGGCGCTGCGGTTCATGGCGACCCACCCGCTGCTCACCGTCGGCCTGCTGTCCACGTACCGGTGGAGCGAGCGGACCGTGATCCTGCTGGTGATGCAGAGCCTGGACAACTCGATCACCACCTACACCGAGCCGGGGCTGTTCGGCCGCAGGCGCTACACGTCCCGGCAGGGCCACGGCGAGCCGAGCCCGGCGTTCATCCCGGCGGGCCACGAGGCGAACCGGCGGACCGCGGAGCACATCGGCGGTGTCGCGGGCGGTACGTGGGGCGAGTTGGCGAACGTCCCGCTGACCGCCCATTTCATCGGCGGCTGCGCGATCGGCCTGGACGCCGAGCACGGCGTGGTCGACCCGTATCACCGGGTCCACAATTATCCCGGCATTTCCGTGGTCGATGGTTCCGCCATTTCGGCGAATCTCGGAGTGAATCCGGCGTTGACCATTACCGCACAGGCCGAGCGTGCTTTCGCGCTGTGGCCGAACAAGGGCGAGGTGGACCCCCGACCGGCCCAGGGCGCGGCGTATCGGCGGATCACACCGGTTGCGCCACAACGGCCGGCAGTTCCGTCAAGCGCGCCTGCCGCGTTACGCCTGCCGATCATCGCGAAAACTGGCAACGGTTAATTCAGGTTAATTGTTAACGGATTGTTCCGCCTTTTTGCGCTTGGCGGACTGCTGATTCCCGGTCAGTCTGGACAGCGTCTTGATCAGACACCGGGAGGGACAGATGCGTTTCAGGACAGCCGCGTTCGTCGCATGCGGCGCGCTGGTGTTGGGCGGCACCGTCGGCGTGCTGCCGGCCGGTGCGGCACCGGCGCCCACCGTGACGCCCCACGCGACCGGCGTGCACCGTGTCCTCTTCGACGACACCAAAGCCGAGACCGCGGGCAACGCCGACTGGATCATCAGCACCAGCATGCCGGACCCGACGCAGCAGGACGCCGCTCCGACGCAGGACACCGACTGGACCGGGGCGCTCTCGTCCTGGGGTGTCGCGCTGCAGAAGACCGGCCAGTACCAGCTGGACACGCTGCCGCCGGGCAACACCATCACGTTCGGCACCGCGAACGCGCTCGACCTGTCGAACTTCGACGTCTTCGTGCTGCCCGAACCGAACGTGCTGCTCACCGCGGCCGAGAAGACCGCCGTCATGAAGTTCGTGCAGAACGGCGGCGGGCTGTTCTTCATCACCGACCACACCGGTTCGGACCGCAACAACGACGGCGCCGACGCGGTGGACATCGCCAACGACCTGATGACCGACAACAGCGTCGACTCGACCGACCCGTTCGGGCTGTCGGTCGACCTGAAGGACGTCAGCAGTGACCACCCGGTGGCCATCAGCTCACCGAGCAATCCGGTGCTCAACGGCCCGTTCGGCGTGGTGCACCACAGCCTGATCGCCGACGGCACCACGTTCACCCTCAGACCGGCCGACAACCCGAACGTGGCCGGCCTGGCGTTCCTGAGCACGGCGACCCCGGGCAACACCAACGCGACCTTCGTGACCAGCACCTTCGGCACCGGCCGGGTGGCGTTCTGGGACGACAGCTCGACCATCGACGACGGCACCGGCCAGGCGGGCAACACCCTGTTCAACGGCTGGTCCGACCCGACGGCGGACAACGCGGCACTCGGCCTGAACGCCACCCAGTGGCTGGCCCAGGGCAGCGCGGCCGCCAGCGGCGTGTCCGTCACCAACCCCGGCAACCAGAGCTCGACCGTGGGCACGGCGGTGCGCCTGGCCATCAGCGCGTCGGACTCGGCGGGCGGCACGCTCACCTACCAGGCCACCGGCCTGCCGGCCGGCCTGGCCATCAGCGCCACCACCGGCGTCGTCTCCGGTACGCCGACCACGGCGGGGTCGGGCACGGTGACGGTCACCGCGACCGACACCGGCGGCACCGCGGGCACGGCCACCTTCACCTGGACGGTGTCCAACCCGGGTGCCGGCTGCGCGTCGGCCCAGCTGCTGGGCAATCCCGGTTTCGAGACCGGCACGGCCAGCCCGTGGTCGACGTCGCCCAGCGTGATCTTCAGCGGTGCCAAGGAACCGGCCAGGACCGGCTCGTTCGTGGCGTGGCTGGACGGCTACGGCGTGACCCACACCGACACGCTGTCCCAGACGGTGACGATCCCGGCCGGCTGCACCACGGCGACGTTCGGCTTCTGGCTGCACGTAGACACGGCGGAGCCGGCGACCAGCGCGTTCGACACCTTGAAGGTGCAGGTGCTCAACTCCGCGGGCACCGTGCTGTCCACTCCGGGCACCTTCAGCAACCAGAACGCGGTCACCGGCTTCGCGCAGCACACGTTCAGCCTGGCGAGTTTCGCCGGTCAGCCGGTCACCCTGAAGTTCACCGGCGTCGAGGACTTCGAGAAGCAGACGTCGTTCGTCGTGGACGACACCTCGCTCAACGTGTCCTGACGGCCAACCCCGGCCACCCCTCGCACGTCCTCCAGCGTGCGAGGGGTGTTCTTGTCGGGGAAGGTCTGAGCATGGTGATCAGCCGGAGATCGTTCCTGGTGGCGGCCGGTGCGGCGGCGACGGCGTCGGTGGCCGCAGCGTGCTCGACGGCCGGCCGCCCGGCGGCGGTGATCTCGACCAGCACGACCGCGCCGACCAGCACTGTCCCGGCGACCACCACGCCGACCGGGATCGACTTCCCGGCGCTGGCCAGGAGCCTCAGCGGCCAGCTGCTCACGCCCGACTCGGCCGGCTACGCGCTGGCCCGCCGCTCCTACAACCCGCTCTACGACACCCGCAGGCCGGCCGCGATCGCGCTGTGCCGGACGCCGTCCGACGTGCAGCGGTGTGTCACGGCGGCCGCCCGGGCGCGGACGGCGGTCGCGGCACGGTCCGGCGGGCACAGCTACGCCGGTTACTCCACTCCGGACGGTGCGCTCGTGGTGGACCTGGCCGGGCTGTCCGGTGTGCGGGTCAGCGGTGGGACGGCCGTGGCCGGCGCCGGGGCGCGGCTGATCGACGTGTACGCGGCGCTGGCCGCGCAGGGGCGGTGCCTGCCGGCCGGGTCGTGCCCGTCGGTGGGCGTCGCCGGGCTCACCCTGGGCGGTGGGATCGGTGTGCTGGCCAGGAGGTACGGCCTCACCTGCGATCACCTCACCGCCGCCACCGTGGTCACCGCGGACGGCGCCGCGCGGACGGTGTCGGCGAGTGCCGAGCCGGACCTGTTCTGGGCGTTGCGCGGTGGCGGTGGCGGCAATTTCGGTGTCGTCACGTCGTTCACGTTCGCCACGGTGCCCGCGCCCGCGCTCACCGTGTTCCAGCTCGGCTTCCCGGCCGGTTCGGTGCCGGAGGTGTTCGGCGCCTGGCAGGGGTGGCTGCGGTCGGCGCCGGACGAGCTGTGGACCAACCTCAACGTCACGGGTGCGGCGGGGCGGTCGACGTGCACGGTGTCCGGCTGCTTCGTCGGTTCCTCGGCCGCGCTCAACCCGATGCTGGACCGGCTGGTGGCCGCGACGGGGAGCCCGAGATACCGGCGGGTGCTGCCGATGAGCTACCTGGACGCGATGCGCTACTTCGCCGGCTGCTCCGGCATGTCGGCGCCCCGGTGCGAGGCGGAGACCCGTGGTGCGGACCGGAAGCGGGAGACGTTCGCGGCCTCGTCCCGGATGCTGGCGGCACCGGTCGCCGATCCGGCCCGGCTGGCCGACGTCGCCGACGGTCACGCCGGCCTGCACGTGATCGTGGACGGCCTCGGTGGCGCCGTGGGCCGGGTGGCGCCGACGGCCACCGCGTTCGC
The DNA here is from genome assembly GCA_036491115.1 of Pseudonocardiaceae bacterium. GTDB lineage: Bacteria > Actinomycetota > Actinomycetes > Mycobacteriales > Pseudonocardiaceae > DATEPR01. The sequence continues at coordinate 13,337 of DASXCQ010000059.1, read as the reverse complement.
GCACCGGACCGCCCTGGCCAGCGTGCAGATCTACCTCAAGACCACGGTCGCCGGGCACACATCGGCGGCCCGCCAGGTGAGTGCGGTGCGGGACGCGCTGACGCCGGTGACCGGTGGCGGCGCCTACGTCAACTACATCGACGCCGCCATGCCGAACTGGGCCACCGCGTACTACGGCGCCAACCTGCCCCGGCTGCGGACCACGGCCCAGCGCTACGACCCGGACCGCCTGTTCACCTTCGCCCAGGCGGTCAACCGCTCCTGAGCACCGTCACCTGCTCGCGGGTGATGTCGCGCAGCACGCCGGTCACCCGAGGTGGCCACGGCAACCCGCCGATCACCACCTCGCCGACATCGACACCGGCAGCGGCGTCCAACGCCGTCGCCACGTCGCCGGTGAGCACGCCGGTCCGATGACCGAACGCACCGGCCAGCCGGAACGCGGCCGCCACATCGTCCACAACGGACACCACGGCGACCGGCCCGTCACCGCCGTCGCCCGCCAGGTCGGTGACCACGGCCGGCGTGACGCACGCGCCGGACCTGGTGCCACCGGTCAGCAACCGGCCACCGGACAGCCACTCCAGCATCCGCCGGGCCGCGGCCTCGCTGATCATCGGTCCCAGCTGGACGGCCGGATCGTGCGGATTGCCCACCAGTACGGTGTCGGCCGCGCCGGCCAGCACTGTCACGAACCGGTCCGCCTGCGCTGCCGGCACGATCACCCGGATCGTCCGGCCGGCGGTCACCACGCGGGCGGCCACGTCGGCCGGCTCGGCGTCCGGGCACACCACCACGGTCATGCCGCCGGTGTCGGCGACCACGTGCTTGCCGGGTGCGGCTGCCGGCCACGGCCCGGTGACCGACACCACGGGCAGCCGGGCGTCGCCGACCAGCCCGGCGAGCGCGGCACCCGCCACGGGCAGCACCGAGAAAGTTCCGGCGGGCCGGGCGGTATCGGCCAGTACCTCACCGAGCAGCAGCGCGGTCATCGGCGTCGCGGTGGACGGCACCAGCACCACGGGTGAGCCCGCTGCGATCGCCGCAGCCACCTGGACAGCCGGTACCAGCAGCGGGAACGACGGCGACGTGACGGCCAGCACCGCGCCGATCGGCCACCGCCGGGTCAACACCATGCCGTCGCCGGGCCGCACGTCGCCCACGTGCGCGGCTTCGCCGGCCGCGCCGCGCAGCACCGCCACCGCGTCGGCCACCTCGGCATGTGCCGCCGCCAGCGGTTTGCCGTTCTCCGCGGTGACGGTCTCGGCGATCTCCTCGGCTCGCTCGTCGACCAGTTCGGCCGCCCGCAGCAGCGCGGCGGCGCGCTCGTCCGGCGGGACCGGCCGGGCCCGGTGGGCGGCCGCGACCGCGCGCTCCACCTGGGCGGCGCCGGGCACGGCGACGTCGGCGATCTCCGTGCCGTCATAGGGATGGTGGACCGTCAGCAGCTGTTCGCCCTGCTCCGCGCGTCCCGCGACCCAGCACGGCCGCGGCTGCACCTCGATCGCGTCCACCTCGTGCACCACGCCACGCTACCGATCCGTCGCCGAGCGCGCATACCAGGTCGGGATCGGTCGGCCGGTACCATTTCGGCAGGAACACCAGGGAGGATCCGCCGGCGCATGACCAACCAGCCCACCACAGACTCGCGGCCAGGACCGGTACTGGTGGTCGACTACGGCGCCCAGTACGCCCAGCTGATCGCCCGGCGCGTCCGCGAGGCGCAGGTCTACTCCGAGGTCGTGCCGCACACCGCGACCGTCGACGAACTGCTCGCCCGCAAGCCGGCCGCCATCGTGCTGTCCGGTGGTCCGTCCAGTGTGTACGCGCCGGGCGCGCCCGCCGTCGATCCGGCGCTGTTCGCGGCCGGCGTGCCGGTTTTCGGGATCTGCTACGGCTTCCAGGTGATGGCGCGGGCCATGGGCGGCGTCGTCGAGCACACCGGCATCCGCGAGTACGGCCGTACCGAGCTGAGCGTGCACGGCAGCGGTGGCCTGCTGCACACCGAACTGCCGGCCCGGCATCCGGTGTGGATGAGCCACGGCGACAGCGTCACCGAGGCGCCTGCCGGGTTCACCGTGACCGCGGCCAGCGACGGCGTGCCGGTCGCCGCCTTCGAGGACACCATCCGCAGGCTGGCCGGCGTGCAGTACCACCCCGAGGTCGGGCACTCGCCGCACGGCCAGGAGGTGCTCCGCCGGTTCCTGCGGGACGTGGCCGGCATCCGTCCGCAGTGGACCACCGCCTCCATCGTGGAGGATCAGGTCGCCGCGGTGCGGGAGCGGATCGGTACGGGCAGGGCGATCTGCGGCCTGTCCGGCGGTGTCGACTCCGCCGTGGCCGCCGCGCTCGTGCACCGCGCCATCGGCGACCGGCTGACCTGTGTGTTCGTCGACCACGGCCTGTTGCGCTCTGGTGAGCGGGCCCAGGTGGAGCGGGACTTCGTCGCGGCCACAGGCGTCCGGCTGGTCACCGTCGACGCGCAGCGCACGTTCCTGTCCGCGCTGGCCGGCGTCACCGACCCGGAGGCCAAGCGCAAGATCATCGGCGCCGAGTTCATCCGCGCCTTCGAGGGGGCCGCCCGCGACCTGATGGCCGAGGCCAGCGCCCACGGCGAGAGCTACGACTACCTGGTGCAGGGCACGCTCTACCCGGACGTGGTGGAGTCCGGCGGCGGTACCGGTGCGGCGAACATCAAGAGCCACCACAACGTCGGCGGCCTGCCGGAGGACCTGAAGTTCCTGCTCGTCGAGCCCCTGCGGGCCCTGTTCAAGGACGAGGTCCGCCGGGTCGGCACCGAACTGGGCCTGCCCGAGACGATCGTGCACCGCCAGCCGTTCCCCGGCCCCGGACTGGCGATCCGGATCATCGGCGAGGTGACGTCACCCCGGTTGGCCGTGCTGCGCGCCGCCGACGGCATCGCCCGCGAGGAGCTCACCGCGGCCGGTCTGGACCGGGACATCTGGCAGTGTCCCGTGGTGCTGCTGGCCGACGTGCGGACCGTCGGCGTGCAGGGCGACGGCCGCACCTACGGCCATCCCGTCGTGCTGCGGCCGGTGTCCAGCGAGGACGCCATGACCGCCGACTGGTCGCGCCTGCCCTACGAAGTCCTGGAACGCATCTCCACCCGGATCACCAACGAGGTGCCCGACGTCAACCGTGTCGTCCTGGACGTCACGAGTAAGCCGCCGGGCACCATCGAGTGGGAGTGAGTGAACGGTTCGCCTACTGCCGCCTGCGCCTGCCCGGCCGCAGCGACGCGCCGAGCAGCAGCACGCCGATCAGCAGGGCGATGCCGGCGATGACCCATCTCGGGTCCACCCCGCTGAAGCCCAGGCGGCCGTCGGACAGTGCGTAGGCCGCCACCCACAGGGTGAGTAGTCCGGCGACCAGGTTGACCGGGTCGGGAAAGCGCCGCTTCCGTTCGATCTGCGTGTCGTCGTGATCCGTCAGGTCAGTCACTGGTCGTCACCCTCACCTGGCCGGCGCCGTCCCGCACGCCGAGATGGATGGTCAGCCTGTCACCGGCCGCCGGTTCCTGGGTCGCCGTCACCGGCGGGTTGTCGGCACCGCTGGTCCGCACTCCCAGGCAGTTCACGTCGCCGACCTTCGTCGTGCAGGTGGCCATCACCCGCGCGTCCTTGGGCACGATCACCGTCACGTTGCCCGCGCCCAACTGCACCGACGTGTGCACGTCGCCCGCGGGCGGCAGGTCGCTCAGGTCGACCCGCAGGTTGCCCACGCTCTGCTGGTACTCCGGCTGCACCGCGGTCAGCGACGCCGGCCGGTAGGTGTTGTCACCGGCGCCGTGCCAGCCGTTGATCCCGGCCGCCGTGGCCGCGAACGCGCCAGCACACAGGAGCGCCGCCAGCCAGATCAGGCCCCGGCCGCCGTGCAGGAAGGCCGAGACGACCAGGCCGACACCGGCGATCGCGGTGAGCAGGCCGAGCACGTGCGGCGGGTTGGCCCAGCCGTCGGACGGGCCGAACACGGCCAGCAGGGCTGCCGTCACGAACAGCGCGCCGACCGTGGCCAGGCCGACCCGTGACCTGCGCCTGCGGGGTGCCTGGACCGGCTGGTCCGGCTGTGCCGGGGTGGGTTCGGGCAGGTCCCAGGCGAACGGGGCGGCGCCCAGCGGATCCCACGACGGCGGTTCGGTCCGCGTCGTCGGCACCGCGTCCTGCGGCCGCGCGTCCTGCGGGCCGTCGGTGTCGTCGGTCGGGATGGTGTCGGTCATCGGTCGGGCCTCCTGGTTCCCGCCGGTGGGGGCGGGACGCGGGTCGACCTGGCCGAGATGCCCCCGGTACCTGTGCAACAGGTACAGCGCGACCAGCAGCACGACGACCCCCGCCAGCGTGCTGTAGTGCCCCCCGAACACGAAGTCGCCGGCCGGGATCAGGGCGATGCACAGCACCACCGTGAGCCCCTTCGATGTGCTGCTGCGTCCCCTGCCCAGCAGCGCCTCGAACGGCGACACCTCATCCTGTTCGGCGGTCAGGAACAACCAGCCGAGCAGGTACGCCAGCACGCCCGCGCCGCCGTAGATGGCGCTGACCACCAGCGCGACCCGGACGATCACCGGGTCCACGGCGTAGCGCCGGCCGATGCCGGCCGCGACGCCGGCGATCACGCGCCCCGATCTGGGGCGACGTGGCCGGGTCGCCACGAAGTCCTTCATCATGTCCTCGACGTTGCCCGTCGAGTTTCCCTCTGTCGCACTCACGGCACCGAGCATCTCGTCCGGCGGGCCCCGGCGACATCCGGGACGCCCCGGAGACGTCCCCTGGTTCGTTCCGGGCGATCCCGGATGATTCCGGGGGCCGCACGTGTGACCCTGTAGAGGTGAGTGACAGGAAGGCTCGGGACCAGGGCCGCGGCAGCCGGTGGCGGCCTGCCGCGCTGGTCGCCCGCCCGGACGGCACGCCGATGATGCGCCGGCACCGGGACGGCCGGGTCATCGGTGGCGTGGCCAGTGGACTGGCCGACCACCTGAACGTCAACGTGCTGTGGGTACGGGCCGCGTTCGCCCTGCTCGCCGCCTGCGCCGGTGCCGGTCTGGTCGCGTACGCGCTGCTGTGGATGTTCGTGCCGCAGGAGTCGGTGGCGGCCGCCGAGGCGCGGCCGTCGCAGAAGGAGCGGCAGCAGGCGTTCGCGCTGATCGCGCTGGGCATCAGCCTGACCGTGGCGGTCGGTGCGCTGTCCGGTGTGGTCAGCACCTGGGTCGCGGTGCCCACGGGTGTCGCGCTGGTCGGTGCCGCCGTGGTGTGGCGGGAGGCCGACTCGGCCCAGCGCCGCCGGTGGATGACCGGCGCCCGGTCCGGCACGCTCGGCGGCGGTGGCTGGACCGGGGTCACCCGGGTGCTCACCGGTGCCGTGCTGGTGCTGATCGGCATCGGCGTCGTGGTGCTGCGCACCACGACGCTGGGCCAGGTGCAGTTCGCGCTGGCCGCCGTGCTCGCCACGCTGGTCGGTGTCGCGGTGCTGACCGTGCCGTGGTGGCTGCGGCTGGTCCGCGACCTCGGTGACGAGCGGCGCGCCAGGATCCGCACCGAGGAACGTGCCGAGATCGCCGCCCACCTGCACGATTCCGTGCTGCAAACGCTTGCGTTGATCCAGAAGCAGCCCGAGGCGTCCCGTGAGGTGCTCCGGCTGGCCCGCGGCCAGGAACGGCAGCTGCGCAGTTGGCTGTACGGGCCGGACGGCTACGGTGCCGCGTCGCGCGACGGCGTGCCCGGCCCGACCACGCTGTCCCAGGCGATCGCCGAGGCATGCGGCGACGTCGAGGACACGTTCGCCATCGCCGTGCGGCCGGTCGTGGTCGGCGACTGCCGGATGGACAAGGACGTCGGCGCGCTGGTCCAGGCCACCCGCGAGGCGGCGGTGAACGCGGCCAAGCACTCCGGTGCCTCCGAGATCAGCGTGTACGCCGAGGTCGAACCGGACGACGTCACCGTGTTCGTCCGGGACCGGGGCAAGGGCTTCGACCCGGACGCCGTGTCACCCGACCGGCATGGGCTCGCCGACTCGATCCGGGGCAGGATGGAGCGGCACGGCGGTGTCGTCACGCTCAAGACGCGGATCGGTGACGGCACCGAGGTCCAGCTGACCATGCCGAGGACCACCAAGGTGGCCGCGAAGGGCGGGAACTGATGGCGGACAACAAGCCGGTACGGGTCTACCTGGTCGACGACCACGCGCTGTTCCGAGCCGGGGTGCGGGCGGAACTGTCCACGCTGACCGACGACGTCGACCTGGTCGGTGAGGCCGGCTCGGTCGGTGAGGCCGTCGTCGGCATCGCGCACACCAAGCCGGACGTGGTGCTGCTGGACGTGCACATGCCCGACGGTGGTGGCGCCGAGGTGCTCCGCAGGGTTCGTCCCGACCTGCCCGACGTGGTGTTCCTCGCCCTGTCGGTGTCCGACGCGGCCGAGGACGTCATCGCCGTGATCCGGGCGGGTGCCAGGGGGTACGTCACGAAGACGATCTCCAGCCGCGAACTCGCCACGGCGATCACCAGGGTGGCCGTGGGCGACGCGGTCTTCTCACCCCGGCTGGCCGGCTTCGTCCTGGACGCCTTCGCCGACCGTCCTGGTGCCGCGCCGATCAGCGATCCGGAACTCGACCTGCTCACCCCCAGGGAGCGGGACGTGCTGCGCCTGCTGGCCCGCGGCTACGCCTACAAGGAGATCGCCTCCGAGCTGTTCATCTCGGTGAAGACGGTCGAGACCCACGTGTCCAGCGTCCTGCGCAAGACCCAGCTCTCCAACCGGTACGAACTGTCCCGCTGGGCCACCGACCGCCGCCTGGTCTAGCCACCCGGGTTGGATGGCCACGTGGGCGAGGTGCGCAACCAGGTCACCGGGGACGTCAGCGGCACCGTCATCCAGGTCGGCACGGTCCGGCTGCCCGATGTCCCGGTACCGGTGGCACTGGCCGGACTGCCCGCCGACGAGGGATTCACCGGCCGCGACGCCGACCTGGCCGCGCTCGCCGCCGTGCTCGCGCCCGGTGCCGGAGTGACCACGTGCGCGATCGCCGGGCTGCCCGGCGTCGGCAAGACAGCGCTCGCGGTCACGGCCGCCCGGACAGCCGTCGAGGCCGGTTGGTTCGCCGGTGGCGGGACGCCGCCGACCAGTACGAGCAGGCGCTGGTCATCCGCGACGAGGTGGGTGACCGCTACGGCCAGGGCATGACGCTGACCAACCTGGGCAGCGTCCACCAGCATCTCGACCGGTTCGACGACGCTCTCGACTGTCATCTGCGGGCGCTGGAGATCCGCCGCGAGGTGGCCGACCGGTACGGCGAGGGCGTCACCCTCAACAACCTCGGTGTCCTGTACGGCACGTTGGGCCGTTGGCCGGAGGCCGTCGAGTGTCACCGCCTGGCCGCGACGGCGTTCGGCCGGGCCGCGGCCGGCAAGGATGCCGACCGCGCGGCCCGGCACGTCGCCGAACTGTCCGCCGATCACCCGTGAGTCAGGACGGGATCTCGGTGTTCGAGTAGAACGGCTTCGAGAACGGGAACTCGGTCTCGATCCACTGTCGCAGGGCGGCGTACACCTTGGTGTAGAAGCCCTTCTGGTACGCGTCCGGTGTCACCCACCAGCTGACGTCGACATCGTGGGTGATCGACTCGTCGGTCAGCGGCTTGCGTCGGCCCATCGGGTACAGGTAGGCGCAGCCGAGGTACTGGCCGCCGTCGTCGTAGACGGCGTACGTGAACGAGTCGCCCTCGCGGAACTCGCATTCGTGCCAGACCAGATCGACGTAGTTGAAGTCGTGGGTGACCGGTTCGGTGGGCCAGCTGCCGCCCCGGGTTCGCCGGATCAGGTCGAGGCTGGCGTTGATGCCGCGCACGTCGTCGTCGAGGTGGTCGCGGGTGATCGCGTCGGCGCGGACGTCGGCGTAGCTCAGTGCCGCCGGTGCCGTCCAGCCGTCCGGCAGGTCCAGGCGTTTGACCAGGCCCTGGTAGTTCATCGCTGCTCCCTGTCGAGTCGGTGCCGTCAGGCCGAGGTGGCCTGGTAGGTGAGGATGACAATGCCGCTGTCCAGGGTGGTGGTGTTCGTGTGGGTGAACGTGCCGGCCGATCCGCCGCGGAACAGCAGCTCGTCGGACTTGCCGGTGCCGACGAAGAACGGGTGGACCCACAGGCGCAGTTCGTCGAGCAGCCCCTCGGCCATCAGTTCGTGGGCCAGCCGGCCGAAGCCGTACTGGACGATGTCGGCGCCCGGCTGCTGCTTGAGGTCGCGGATGGCGTCGATCGGGTCGTGGTCGACGACGATGGTGTTGTTCCACACCGGGTCGGTCAGGGTGGTGGAGACCACGTACTTGGGCATCGCGTTGATGTGGTCGGTGTAGGGGTCACCGGAGCGGCTGGTCCACACCGGCACGAAGCCGTCGTAGGTGTGGCGGCCCATGATCACCGCGTCGCAGCTCTGCAGCAGCTCGTTCTGGATGGCGAAGCCCTCGGCGGAGAAGCTGCCCAGGGTGGGCCAGTCCTGCGGGTCCTGGATGACGCCGTCGAGGGTGACGTAGGTCGAGTTAATGATCCTGCGCATGATGACTCCTTCGGTGGTGTGTGGCGGCGGCCATGTCCGCCTTCACACCTGCTACGAAGTGCCTCCATCGCAATCGACACCGAGATGCACGAAATCGTCAAACTTTTGCTACGCCCAGGTCAGGCTAGGTGCGCTCGACCCTGTCGACATGGCTGCGGGACGTGCGGATCACGTAGAGCCAGCCGACCAGGACGGCGATGCCGGCGCTGATCAGGGTCACCGTCAGGGCGAGGTGGGCGGTGCCGGCAGGCCGTTCGGTCCGCAGCACCACCATGAACGCCCACACCTGGACCATGGTGGCCGCCATGATCAGTACGGTCAGGTAGAAGTCCCTGCGGTACATCACTTTCCGCTCCTTCGGGTGGGGATGTACCAGGTCTAGCCGCAGACCCCGCGCAGCGTTGCGTCAGATGACACACAAGGTCGTGGTCAACTGGCCAGCCGACGCAGCCCCGCGACGTCGTGGATGGTGACGTGCCCGCGCCGGGTGCTCACCAGGCCCTGTTCGCGCAGCATCCGCAGTGCCCTGGCCACCGACTCGCGCGACGTCGCGGCAGCGGCGGCCAACTCGCGCTGCCCGCTCCACAGGGTGATCTCCACCGCGTCCCCGGCCGGTTTCCCTTCCCGCACGGCCAGTTCCAGCAGCAGCGCGGCGACCCGCTGGGCGGTGTGGCCGCCGCCGAACTCGGCCCGCTGCCGCCCGGACTCGCGCAGCCGGTCGGCCACCACGCCCAGCAGCACCCACGCGATCCTCGGCCGGGTCTGGCACAGCGTCGCGAACCGCTGCCCGGACACGGTCAGCGTGCCCACGTCCACCAGCGCCGTCACGGTCGCCGAGCGGGGCCGCGCGTCCACCGCCGCCAGTTCGCCCAGCACGTCACCCGGCCCCCGCACGCCGGCCACGATCTGCCGGCCGTCCATCGCCACCCCGGTCACGCGGACGTGCCCGGACAGCAGCACGAGCACGTGATGCGACGTGTCGCCCTGTCGGCACAGCACCGCCCCTGCCGGAAAGGCGCGCCGCACCCCGGCGGCGACCAACGCGTCCCGCTCGCCGGGTCCCAATCGCCCCCAGAAACTCCCCGGGTCCCCCACCTGTCCAGGCTGCGCCGCAGGAACCTTGCGCGACAACAACTTTCGCCAGATTTACCCGGCTGGCCGCACGCCGTTACGACAAGGCGGGCTTCTGCTCGGTCACCTCGTCATCGTCGGCACGGCGACGAGCGATGTGCCGGCGGGACAGGGCCACCCCCGCCAGGACGACCAGCATGCCGGCGACGATGCGGATGTTCAGGTGCTCACCCAGGAACAGCGAGCCCAGCAGCACCGACACCACCGGCAGCAGGTAGCCCACCGAGGTGGCGGTCACCGCGCCCTCGTCCGCGATCAGCCGGTTGTTCAGCAGGAACGCCACCCCGGTGCTGGCCACCCCGAGCGCGGCCACCGCGATCAGCGGCCCGGCGCTGAGGTGCACCGGATCCAGGCCGCCGGCCACCGGCGACACGATCAGCACCAGCACGACACCGCCGGACAGCTGCGCGGCGGACAGCGCGGCGGGGGACAGCGTGCCGGACAGGTGCCGCGCGATGTAGGTGTAGCTGATCGCGTACGAGATCGCGGCCATCAGGCAGGCCAGGGCGCCCCAGCTGGCCAGCCCGGCCGCCTGCCACGGCGCGAAGATCAGCAGCGTGCCGCCGAAGCCGAGCAGCAGCCCGACGGTCCGCACCACACCCAGCTGCCGCTCGGTGCCCAGCACCAGCGCGATCAGCAGCGCCCACAGGGGGGTGGTCGCGTTCAGCACGCCCGCCACGCCGGAGTCGACGCTGCGCTCGCCGAGGGCGAACAGCGTGAACGGCACCGAACTGCCGAACGAGGCCGGCACCAGGATCTTCGCCCACGACCGCCACCCCCTGGGCAGCTTTGCGTGCGTGGCGTACACCAGTCCGAGCATCAACCCGGCACCCAGGACCAGCCGGATCAGGGTGATCTGCACCGGCGACAACCCACCGAGCCCGATCTTGATCCACAGGAAGCTGGATCCCCACATCAGTGCCAGCGTGATGAAGCGCGCCAGGCTGCCCCAGGACCGCATGTCCTCCACTGTCGAACGCCCGATGTGTAAGCACAAGCGATATCTGCTTCTGAATGTGTAAGCCCACCTATATCGTCTCGGCATGTTGGACGTACGCAGGCTCAGGGTGCTCCGATCGGTCGTGACCAGCGGATCCATCAGCGCGGCGGCGGCGAATCTCGGCTACACGCCGTCCGCCGTGAGCCAGCAGATCGGCGTGCTGGAACGGGAGGCCGGCATCCCACTGCTGGAGAAGGCGGGCCGGGGGGTGCGGCCCACCGCGGCCGGCCGGCTGCTGGCCCGACATGCCGACGAGATCATGAGTCGGCTGACCACGGCCGAGAACGAACTGGCCGACCTGCGTTCCGGCCGGGCGGGCCGGCTGCGGGTGCACTACTTCGCCACCGCCGGCGCCGCCCTCGTGCCGCCGGCCGTGGCCGCGTTCATCGACCGCTACCCCGGCATCCGGCTGGACCTGCGCCTGCACGACCCGTCCTACAGCCCGGACCAGGCCAGCAGCGGCGAGGCCGACATCCAACTGGTCGTGCTGCGCCCGGACGCCGTGGCCCGCCAGCGGGTGACGTTGGTGCACCTGCTGGACGACGTCTACCACCTGGTGCTGCCGCGCGATCACCGGTTGGCCGACCGGGCCGCGATCGACCTGACCGAACTGGCCGACGACCCATGGGTGGACAACGAGATGCCACCGGGCGTGTGCCGGGAGATCATGCTGGACGCCTTCGCGGCGGCCGGATTCGTGCCGAAGTTCGTCGTGGAGTCCGACGACTACCCGACCGCCCAGGGCTTCGTCGCGGCCGGACTGGGCGTGACCATGGTGCCCGGACTCGGCCTGGGCAGTGTCCACCCCGGCGTCCTGGTGCGGGACCTGACCAATCCCCGCCCGGTCCGGTCGATCTACGCGGCCATCGCCGACACCGCCACGGGCCAGCCGGCCGCGCTGGGCATGGTGGACGCGCTACGCACCGCTGCCGCCGCCGTCGCCTGATTCGAGCCCGGCGACGATGGCCGCGACCGCCAACCACGCTCCGGCGATCTCTCCCCGGGACCGGTATGTCCGGCGCTAGTCGTGCCGGGACCGGCCGACCTGCGTGATGTTGTTGATCAGCAAGGTGCCGTTCTGCTGGGCGAACGCGAACCGGTAGGTGTTGTCGGTGGACTTGCCCACCTTCGGCGACACCTTGATCTTCGCCAGGATCGCGCCGTCGCGCTGGTCGGTGTTGCCCAGGTCGACCTGCTTGACCGTGGCCCAGGTCCGCAGGAAGCCGTTGCCGCCGCCGCTGCGCACCTGCTCGGCCGGGGTGAGCAGCGCGAACGCCTGACCTGCCTGGGCGGGCAGCAGGCCGACATAGGCGTGCAGCACGGCCAGTTCCGCCTGGACCTGCGGCTTGCCGCCCTGCGGCGTGGTCGGCGCGGCCGCGGTCGACGTCACCGCCACAGCGGGCGGCGCACTGAACGTCGGCAGGGCACTGGGCAGCGGCGCGTTCAGCACCGACGGGTCCGGCGTGGTCGTGGCGGCCGCGGCACTGGAGTTGTCGCCCGAGGTGTCCACGAACGTGTTGGCCACCAGGATGCCGATCAGCGCGGCCACGATGATCGCCACCGCCGTCAGCACCCTGCGCCGCCATGCCGGCGCCGCGGGCGGACCGGCGTACGCGGCCTGGTAACCCCTCGACGGGGTCTGCGGGTGCATCGCCGGCTGCCAGGTGCGCACCGTGGACGGCTCGGGCGCCATGATGTCGGCCCTCGGCGGCGTGGGCGGACTGGGCTCGGCCATCGGGTTCGGCCCGGTGCTCGGGCCCAGGTTCACGGCGGCCTGACCGGCGGCGACCGCGGCCAGCGCGCGGGACACCTCGATCATGGTGGGCCGGTCGTTCGGGTTGGCCCGCAGCATCGCCATGAGTAACGCGGTCAGCGGACCGGCCTTGCGCGGCGGCATGGTCCGGCAGGCGGCCACGGCGTGCAGCAGGGCCAGCGTGTTCTCGCCGGTACCGAACGGCGGGTGGCCCTCCACGGCCGCGTACACCGTGGACGCCAGCGAGAACACGTCCGACGGCGGGCCGGGGTTCTCGCCCTTGGCCACCTCGGGGGCCAGGTACGCGGGCGTGCCGGCGAGCATGCCGGTCGCGGTCACCGTGACGTCGCCGGTGGCGCGGGAGATGCCGAAGTCGGTGATCTTGACGATGCCGTCGTCGGCGAGCAACACGTTGCCCGGCTTGATGTCCCGGTGCACGATGCCGGCCTGGTGGGCGACGGTGAGCGCGATGGCCACCTGCGCGCCGATCCTGGCCACCTCGTGCGGCGGCAGCGGACCGCGCGCGTCCAGCACAGCGGACAGACTCTGCGACGGCACGTACTCCATGATCAGCACGGGCTGGCCGTCGTCCTCGACCACGTCGTAGACGGCGACCGCGTTGGGGTGCTGCAACCGGGCCGCGATCCGACCCTCCCGCATGGCCCGCTCCCGAGCCTCGTGCGCCTCGGCCGAGGACAGGCCGGGGGACAGCAGCAGTTGCTTGAGCGCGACCGTGCGGTGCAGGCGCTCGTCGTGCGCCTGCCAGACCACACCCATCGCCCCGCTACCGATGTGTTCGGTCAACCGGTAGCGGTCGGCGATCAGCCGACCAACCTCAGTCACCAGCGCTCCTCAGCAATCGGTCGGGGTTTCACGGCTTCTGGTTTTTCGCAGCG